>JAGWWH010000026.1 GCA_018970485.1 Pseudomonadota bacterium
TAAGCACCATTTTGCTGCTGATTTTTTCTCTCGGCCTTAACTGCAGAATGAGCTCGTGGAATCTCGCGTTTTCTTAGTAATTCTTCTTCCTCTTTTACATATTTTTTCTGTGACTTCTGAGAGAATTTTTTGAGTTTTTTATATTTTTTGTAGGCTTTGTTTAAGGCGAAAAAAAAGACCGCACGTGCAACAAAAATTAAGCAAAAAATCGTAACAAAAACTACTGCTGAAGTGATGAAAATTTTCATTTACAGATTTTTCTGAGTTTTTGGTAACTTTGCGTAAATCCTATGAGAGAGTAGGTGTCGATGGCAATTTTTCCGTTGCTTGCTACGCTACTTACAACCATGTCGGCGTTTTTTTGCATTTCTTTAATAATGTTGATGTCAGAACTTTTTTCATGCGCCCAAGCAAGTGTTTTGTAAGGAAAAAGATAGAATTTTTTTGATCTAAATGAGACTTCAACATCAGAGTTACTTTTAAAAATAAAACCAGAAGAGGCGGAGATTTCGTCAGCATCATTCTCAATGTTAGTTACTAAAAAAAATGGCTCTCCGCGATTTTTAAAGCTGCTAATATTTTTGATTGGTGTTGATGCCAAGTAGCAAATAATTTGGTCGCCTCGGTTACTTTTGAATAAAGTCCAGTCTTGAAATTTTTCCTGCCAAGAGGAGTTCAAAAGGGAATTTGAATTTTGGGCAAAAGAGGAAAAAGAGAAGAATATTAGTAGCGAAGTTTTGGTAAAAAAAGATTTCACAACTTGACTTAATTTTTGCTTAAAAATACGTTGCCGGCCCCTTCATGAGGCCTTGAGAGAAGAGGTTCGGGCCGAGTTTCTAAAATTAAGTTTTCCAAATGTCACACGAAAAAATTTCTGAAGAGATTGCTGCGCTTGAAAATTCAGCAAAACACGAAGAAGAAACTTCTAATCATGGCGAAAAACACAGCCCACTCGCGCAATTTGAAGTTAAAAAAATCATCGATTTTAAAGTTGGTGGCGTTGACCTAAGTTTTACTAATTCGGCGCTTTACATGGTGATTGCCACCTTTCTCATCATCACTTTCATGCTTGCTGCAACCCGCAAAAAATTACTCATTCCTTCGCGCCTACAAGTTGTTGCTGAGGGAGTTTACAACTTCATCAATGACATGATTTTAACCTCAATTGGCGAAGAGGGTAAAAAATTTTTCCCACTAATTTTCAGTCTCTTCACCTTCATTTTACTCTGTAATGTGTTGGGCATGACGCCTTACAGCTTCACGCCTACAAGCCAAATCATCGTTACTCTTTCTTTGGCGATGGTTTCTTTCTTTGCGATTACGATTTTTGCAATTTTGCGTAACGGAATCGGTGGTTTCTTGCACATGTTTCTGCCAAGTGGAGTTCCAACTTGGATGGCTCCGGTAATTTTTATCATCGAGCTTTTCTCTTTTTTGATCCGCCCAATTACTCTCTCAGTTCGTCTTTTTGCTAACTTGGTTGCTGGTCACGTTTTGCTTAAGGTGGTTGCCGGTTTTGTAATTTCTCTTGGCGTAATTTTTGGCACTCTTCCGTTTTTGTTCAGTGTTTTAATGACTGGATTTGAACTCTTCGTTGCAGTTCTGCAGGCCTATATTTTTTCTGTTCTTGTTTGTGTTTATTTCGGTGAAACAGTTAAGGCCCACTAAGTTTTGATCTCAGTTCGCCGGGTCAAATAAATTCCCAACCAATGGGGTTTTAGGCGGATAATTCTAATCTCTAATAATCATGGAAATGATCTCTTTAAAGTTCATCGGTGTAGGTCTTTGCTCAATTGGCATGGCTGGATCAGCGATTGCAATCGGAAATATTTTTGGATCTTTCTTCAACAGCTTAGCGCGTAATCCGTCTGCTGCTCCGAAGATCGAAAAATACATCTACATCGCCGCAGGTCTTGCTGAAGCGATGGGTATTTTTGCAGTACTCTTGGCGTTCCTAGTAATATTTTCTTCCTAACTAAAAACCTTCATCTTGAGCTTAACGAGAATCTCAGAAGATTTTTTTCTGACTAAAAGATCACTCGTTAACGCTCAGGGTGACAGACTTCATTCCCATGCCTCAGTTAGATTTTTCTACTTACAATCCACAAATCATTTGGTTCACCCTCTGTTTTGCAGCGATTTATTTAACCTCATCTTTTGTAATCTTGCCAAGGATCCGCGCAATCATTGCCGCAAGAAAAGCTGTCATCGATCTAGACAAATCAGCTGCTAAAAAACTAGAGCGACAAATTTTCGAGGCGCAAATCAAGTCTGAAAAACTAAAGCGCGAAGCAAGCAATAATTACGAGAGTAAAATGGACGAAATGTCTCGCCAGATCTCTAAAGAAAAAGATCTAGCGCTAATAAATCTCAAAAAAGATCTCGAAGAAAAAACAAAAAAATCGCGCCTTGATCTCAAATCACTGATTGAAAAATCTGAGATCCAAGCAGCATCGGCGATTCAGGTCTTGGTACAAAATATTAAAACGAAAATTCTTAACTAATTTATGATTCACTTCGATGAAAAGTTCTGGTTAGCAATTGCCTTTTCTTTCTTTGCTGCACTTGTAGCCAAGTATGTTTGGCCCATCATTAGTAAGCATTTAGACAGTAGTTCGAAAAAAATTGCTGAAGAAATTTTGGCGGCGAAACAGATGAAGGAGAGTGCTGAAAAATTACTAACAGCGGCGGAAAAACTTTACCAAGAAGCAAATATTTTTTCTCAAAAGTTGATCAAAGACACTGAAGACGAAGTAAGAAAATTAGCAGCCGATTCTCAAGCGGCTCTTGAAGAAGAAATAGCAAAAAGAAAAGCGGCAGCAATCGAGAGAATAAAGTCTGAAGAGGGTTTGGCGATCCGTGAGTTGAAGATAAAAATCGTTAATTCCGCACTTAGAAAAATGCAGAACGAATTGAATCTTAATCAAGAAAATCACGAAAAATTGATTGAAAAAAATCTAAATAATTTTGGTAAAACGGTGCATTAATGAAGTTCACTCTTTCCTCTTTAAAGGAATATTTAATCACCAAATCAACACTTGAAGAAATCTGTGCGAAGCTGACCTCGATTGGTCTTGAAGTTGAGTCGGTCGAAGATAAAGCAAAAATTCTTTCATCCTTTTTGGTTGCAAAAATTCTTGATGCAAAGCCACACGAAAATTCTACCAAATTACAAATCTGTTTAGTCGAAACCTCAGATTCACCCACTCCGTTACAAATTATTTGTGGTGCAGCCAATGCGCGCAAAGGTCTAAAAGTAGCTTACGCACCAATTGGATCGGTAATTCCCGCCAATCAAATGGTGATCAAAAAAGCAAAAATCGCTGGAGTCGAAAGTAACGGAATGCTGTGTTCAGCGCGTGAATTAAATCTGGGCAACGAAGATTCCGGAATCATTGAAATCGAAGAAAAATGGCCAGTCGGCACTAAAATCGCTGAGGTATTTTCTCTAGATGATGCCTTGATCGAAATTAACGTTACGCCAAATCGCGGAGATTGTTTAGGAGTTTACGGAATTGCTAGAGATCTAGCTGCAAGTGGTATTGGCGAATTAAAAAATCTCGAGATTAGAAAATTTTCTGGGCAATTTCCTTTTGATCATGAAGTAGAAAATGAAGCAATTGATGCCTGCAATTATGCAGTTTTTCGTCAGATCAAAAATATCAAAAATTGCGAATCTCCACAATGGCTAAAGACCAAGTTGCAAGCGATTGGAATGAATCCGATTTCAGCGATCGTTGACGTGACCAACTACGTGATGCACGTTATTAATCGCCCGATGCATGCTTACGACGCAAAGAAAATAGAGAGTCCGCTGACAATTCGTTTTGCCAAAAAAGATGAAAAATTTACCTCGCTTAAAAAAGAGGAATTCACTCTTGATGAAAAAATCTTGGTAATTTCTGATTCTAAGAAAGTCGTTGGAGTCGCTGGTGTGATTGGTTCTGCAAACTCGACATGCGAATTAGAAACTACAGAAGTTTTGCTCGAATCAGCATTTTTCTCACCAAGTTCAATTGCCTACTCTGGTCGTAAATTAAATATTCTTTCTGATTCTAGACATCGCTTTGAACGTGGCGTGGATGACAATTCATGCGAACTAGGAATTGATTTAGCGACACAACTTATTCTTGAAATTTGCGGTGGCGAAGTAAGTGAAAAAAAATTTATTGGAACAAAATCTAAGACCAAAAAAATCAAATTTGATTTCACGAAAATCAAAAAATTAATCGGCGTCGAGGTCGCGCCAGAAAAGGCTCAGGAAATTCTAGAAAAACTTGGTTTTAAGGGTTTTGCTGAAGTGGAAATCCCTTCACATCGTCACGATATTTTTTCTTCTGAAGATCTGGTTGAAGAAGTGGTTAGAATTCTTGGTTATGACCAAGTCAAATCTCAGCCGCTTAATACTCATAGCCTAACAATTAATACCGATGCAGTAAGGGCTAATCTTGTTTCTCAAGGCCTTACCGAAATTATCACTTGGTCTTTTGTTGATGAAAACATTGTCGAAAACTTTGCCGAGAAAAATGAAAAATTAATTTTATCCAATCCAATCTCTGCCGAGATGAGTCACATGCGTCCTACTCTGGCGATTGGTCTTGTCTCAACTTATCAGAAAAATTCAGCGCGCAGTTTTTCTGATTTATCGCTTTTTGAAGTTGGAAATGTTTTTGTCGGAGATGCACAGAGAGCAATGATTTCAGGCCTCCGTGCTGGTAAGAATAAGGAACAGAATCATTATCACGATGAAAGAGATTTTGATGTTTTTGATGTAAAAAAAGATTTTCTTTCAACGTTAGAAATTTTTGGAATTCAGGCTGAGAGCATGCAAATCAACACTTCCGACATTCCCAAATATTATCACCCACATCGTAGCGCTGCATTAAAATTAGGAAAAAATCTAATCGGATTTTTTGGAGAGTTGCATCCTAGAGTTGCAAAAAAATTCGACATCAAAGCTCGCATCAATCTTTTCGAAATTTTCACTGATGTCTTGCCAGCTCAACAAAGAAAGGTTCGCAAAGCATTTACTGCGAATGATCTTCCTGTAGTTGAGCGTGATTTTGCTTTTCTCGCCAGTAAAAATTTAGCTGTAGGTGAATTAATCAAAGCGGTCGCGAGCGCTGATAAACAGATGATCAAAGAAGTGACTATTTTCGATATTTTTAGCGGCAATAATATTGCTCAAGATAGTAAATCCGTGGCTTTGCGGGTTAAAATTCAACCACAAGAAAAAACCCTTACTTCCGAAGAAATCGAAGTGATCAGTAAAAAAATTATCGATGCGGCGGCTAAAATTGGCGCATTTTTACGCACTTAAAAATTTTCTAGATCCCAGCCTTCGCGGGGGTGATGACTTACCCAAAACTCTTAAAATGAATCTCGAAACAAATAGATTGGCTTTCTTAAAACTACCAAAACCAAAGGCGGTTATTTTCGATTGGGACAATACTTTGGTGGACACTTGGCCATTAATTCATCTAGCGATCGACACAACGATGGAGGCGATGGGTAAAGAAAGATGGGGACTGGAAAAGGTTCGAAATAATGTTCACAAATCGATGAGAGAATCTTTTCCAGAAATTTTTGGCACTAATTGGGAGGAGGCTGGTGAGATTTACAAAAACACTTATCGCTCTGTTCATCTCGATAAATTACGACTTTTACCAAATACCTTAGAGCTAGTAAGTAAGCTGGAGGAGCAAGGCATTATTCAATTTATTGTCAGCAACAAAATAGGCGCAACTTTACGCAAAGAGGTAGAGAAAATTGGTATCGAGAAAAAGTTTTTTGCAATTGTTGGATCTCTTGATTCATCTCGTGACAAGCCAAGTAAAGATCCGGTTGATCTCGCATTACTTGGTTCAGATTTAGATCCAGCCAAAGATGAAATTTGGTTTATCGGCGATACAATTGCTGATATTGAATGTGCTTTGAATTCAGGTTGTAGGCCGATTCTTTATGCCCATCCTGATAATAAAGTTTCTTCCACCGTGTCAGAAAAAATCTTTCGTGAAGGTGGAGGCAAAGGAAGTCCTTTACCGATTTATTTCAATCATTCTGAGCTTGTTGAATTGCTTGCCAAATTGAAATAGCTTCATATTTTTCGCGGCTTCTTGCCTCCTTTTTACAATCAAAATCTATCAAAATGGCTAATACCAAATCAGCACAGAAAGCCCTCCGCTCTAGCGCGCAAAAGAATCTAGTTAATTCTGCAAGAAGAAGCAGAATTAGAACTTTCCTTCGTAAAGTTGACGATGCCATCAAAATTGGTGATGAAACAAAAGCTCGCGAAGCATTCAAAGCATTGGAGCCAGAAATGATGCGCGGCGTAACCAAAAAAGTTTTCAAACTCAATACTGTAGCAAGAAAATTAAGCAGAATTTCCTCAGCGATTAAGAAGATTAAGAAGTAATCAAGCTCTTCACTCCAAACGAAAAAGTTCTCTCGAGTTTTCGTAATGATGATAAAACGATGAAGATTCTCTCCAAATTCCGTTCCGGACTCAGCAATACAAAAATCGATTTCATGAAGCCGCATAAAGTTGCGCTAATTGCTTCGATTGTTGCCATTATTGGCTCTCTAACTTTGGTTGGAGTAAAGGGATTGAACTTTGGGATCGATTTTGCGGGTGGAATTCTAATCGAGGCCAAAATCGTAGATGATGTTGATTTGACAAAGGTTCGCGAACTTCTTTCTGCAGAAATAAAAGACGTACAAATTCAAAATATTGATGGCAAAGACTTATTAATCCGCGTTGCTAAGTCGGATCAAGAGCAATCGGTTCTTGTTAAGAAAATTCAAGAAATTCTCGGACAAAACTTCTCTGAAATCGAATATCGCAAAATAGATTACGTTGGGCCGCAAGTGGGTTCTGAGCTTATCCAGAAAGGCTTTATGGCCTTGTTAATGTCTTTCATTTTTATCATGATTTACATCTGGATACGCTTTGACTGGCAATTTGGTGTTGGGGGAATTTTTGCTCTTATTCATGACGTGGTTTTAACACTTGGTTTTTATTCAGTTACTGGACTCGAATTTAATCTAACTTCAATTGCAGCGATTCTTACTATTATCGGTTATTCGATAAATGACTCAGTGGTGATTTATGACCGCATTCGTGAGAATCTGCGCCGCTTCAAGAAAATGGAGCTTGCCAATCTAATTAACTCTAGTGCTAACTCAACCTTAAGCAGAACTATTCTGACCTCAGGAATTACTCTAATCTCAATCTTAGCTTTGGTTTTATTTGGTGGAGATGTTCTTTATAGCTTTAGCGTTGCTGCTTTTTTTGGCATCGTGATCGGAACTTATTCATCCATTTATATTTCTGCTCCTATTTTGATCTATTTCGATCCTCGCAAAAAAGATGAAGTAAGTTAGCGACCTCCTCTTGAGGGGCTTGCAGTTTTTTGTGCTGCTCCAGCTGTCTGCGGATTAGGATTTTGTAGTAGTCCCTGCACTACTTCTTTTGCTTCTTTTTTTGCTTCTTCATTAAGGCCACCACCTCCAGTTATGTTGATATCTTTGGCTTTTTTTTCTTGTTCTACTTTTTTTAGCTCTGGTTCTACAAATTCTTTCCAAGCACCTTCGAAATTTTGTTCCTGTTCTTTTTGTTCGGGATTATCACCAAGCATTTTACTGGCAAATGCTACTGCAAGAGCTAGGCCAAATGGAGGTGGAATTACAGCGGCGATAGTAAAGGTAATTCCAATCTTTGATGCTGTCCAAGCGCAACTAGTGGCAATTGATGATTTCTCTAATCTCTTTCGATCATCCTCTTCTTTTTGGAATTGTTCGATTTCCTCTTGTCTCATGAATTCTTTGACGCCCCTAGTGAGACCAGAATAAATCGCGCTGGCTACATTTTCATTCCCAGACGCCGCAGTATAAGATTGATTGATCGCAGATGCGGTAAGGCGAGACATTTCTTCTTTGGAGTGATAAGAGTCAGCACTAGCTAAAAACTGAAATTTTTCCTGAATATCTTTTAGCGCGTTTTGTTTAGCTGGGCTTTCAGGAAGATTTAGAAGCGCAATAATAGAATTAGCAAAGACTTGTAGAGCTGTATCTCTCACCCCAAGCTTCGCCTTTTTAACCATATCTTGGCGCTTTTCTTTCTCTGGATTTTGGAGTGCATCAACTATCTCTTCGAATCCTCTTCTGGCAGATTCTGGATTTGATTCTAATCGCGATTCTTGCGAAGAACTTTTTGTTGATAAATCTTCGACAGGGCTCTTTGACATAAAAGATATTTGGGAGTGGTGGGTGGTAGAAGACTCGAACTTCCGACCTCTACGATGTCAACGTAGCACTCTAACCAACTGAGCTAACCACCCGCAAAAATATTTTCTAAAGACGTTAAAATTAAATGAAAGCGATCGTTCTTTTTAGTGGCGGACTTGATTCCACAACGGTTCTGACAATTGCCAAAGAATCTGGATTTGAAGTTTATGCTTTAAGTTTTGACTACGGTCAGCGTCATAAAACCGAACTCGAATCTGCTAAAAAAATCGCCAAACAAGTTGGTGTTGCTGAGCATAAAATCGCCAAGATTGATCTAAGAATTTTTGGTGGATCAGCTTTAACTGCTGATATTCCTGTTCCTACAGCTCCAAGCGATTCCATCCCAATTACTTACGTTCCGGCGCGTAACACGATTTTTCTTTCTTACGCCTTAGCTTACGCCGAAGTAGTCGGAGCTTTCGATATTTTTGTTGGTGTGAACGCAGTTGATTACAGTGGATATCCAGATTGCCGCCCTGAGTTCATCAATGCTTTTGAAAGATTAGCAAATCTTGCAACCGCCGTGGGAGTTGAAGGAAAGGGCGATTTCAAAATTCATGCACCGCTAATGAAAATGGGGAAAAAAGAAATTATCGAGGAGGGGATCAAGCTCGGAGTAAATTATTCAGAGACCCATTCTTGCTATGATCCAATTACAAAAGATGAAAAAATATACTCCTGCGGCAAATGCGATTCCTGTCAATTACGCCTCGCAGGATTCTCTGCTGCGAATGTAAAAGATCCGATTGCCTACAATTGATCGATGTAACCAATAATCACATCAAGCCCAGCCTGCCAAAATTTTGCATCTTTGATCGATAATCCAAATGGCTCGAGCATTTCCTTGTGATGTTTCGTGCCGCCAGCAGCAAGCATTTCGAGATATTTCTTTTCGAAATTTTTTACCTTTCCTGATTTGTAAATTCCGTAAAGCGAATTGACCAAGCAATCACCAAATGCGTAAGCGTAAACGTAAAAAGGTGAGTGAATAAAATGCGGAATGTAGCACCAGAAGAAGCGATATTCATCGTCGAATTTAAATGCCGAACCGAGGCTTTCTTTTTGAATATCCATCCAAAATTTGCAGAGTTGTTCAAGCGAAATTTCCCCGTTTTTCCGAGCAGCGTGAACCTTGGTTTCGAATTCCAAAAAGGCGATTTGACGAACTACGGTGTTGATCATGTCTTCAACTTTTGCAGCGATAATCAGTTTTTTCTTCTCAGAATTTTTCTCATTTTTAAGAATTTTTTGGAAAGTTAATTGCTCACCAAAAACCGAAGCAGTTTCTGCTAAAGTAAGTGGAGTGCCAGCCATCAAAGCGCCTTGCGAGCGCGCCAGATATTGATGAACGCCATGTCCTAATTCGTGGGCTAGAGTCATCACATCACGAGTTTTGCCTTGGTAATTCATCAAAATGTAAGGATGAACTGACGGAACTGTTGAGTGCGAGAAAGCACCAGAATCCTTGCCAGGTCTAACTTTAGCGTCGATCCAATTTTTCTTAAAAAATATTTCTCCGACCTTTCTCATCTCTGGAGAAAATTCTTCATAGGCCTCTAGAACCAGGTTTTTCGCCTCTTCCCAAGGAATAATTTTATTTTCATCTTTGCTCAATGGCGCGTTGCGATCCCAATAATTCATCACTTTTTTGCCAAGCATTTTCGCTTTAGCTTTGTAGTAACGATGAGAAATTTTGGCGTAATTTTTCTTTACCTGATTTACCAAAAGATCGACAACTTCATCTTCGACGAAATTGCTGAGATTCCTTGATGATATTGGGCTCTCAAAGCCTCGCCATTCATCTTCAACCGCTTTGTCTTTGGCTAAAATATTAGTGATGAAAGCAAAAGTTTTCGAATTTTCTTCAAAAGTTTTTCCGATTGATTTCGCCGCATCTTTTCTAACTTTTTCATCAGAATTACTGAGGAGATTGAAAATTTCTTGTGACGACAAAACTTTGCCGCGGTAAGAAAATTTTAAATTATTAACCGTCTCATCAAACAAGCGCACAAAGGCATTGCGGCCGCTAATATTTTTTTCCAAAGAGAATTTTTCTAACTCATTTGAAAGTTGATATTTCTTAAAAGCGCGACTGTCGCGAATGAAAGGTTGGTATTTTTTTAACTCCAAACTTTTCAGTTTTTTCTCATCAACTTGATTGAGTTCGAGTGTGAAGAAAATCAGTTGAGACTCGAATTTGCTAAGCGTCTCAGAGATGTTTTGGTAAAAAGAAATATTGGCGTGATTCGACAAATCGGCGGCGTAAATCAAATAAGAATAGCTAGAAATTTTGCCGATGTTTTCTGCAATTTTTTCGTAAGTTTCAATTGCAGTAAAAAGCTGTGCAGGGGTGAGTTTAGTGACTTTGCCGCTGAAATCTTTGGCAAATTTTGTGCTCGCTTTTTCGATATTTTTTATTTCGAGAGAAATTTTTTTATCTTTTGTCGAAGAGTAAAAATCAGAGAGATTCCACTCGGGAACGTTTTTTAAATTTGTCATTTTAATTATTTTTCCTGGGATGGCTTTGTACTGATGCGCTCTAGGTCATCCCCGCGCAGGCGGGGATCCAGCAAATATTGCCACAAGCTCTAAATGTTTAGTAGCGTAGAATTGATCAATAGCGGTAAGATTTTTAATCACGAATCCGGCGTCAATTAAAATCTTAACATCGCGCTTAAAACTTTCTGGATTGCACGAGACGTAAATCAGATTTTTCACCGCGGACTTAGAAATTTCTAAAACCTGTGGAGATGCGCCATTTCTGGGTGGGTTGATGATAATCAAATCAAATTTTTTTAATTCTCGTGCTGGAACCGGAGAAGAAAAAATGTCGCGAACTTCGCCTTTGATTTTTCCAAGATCATTTGCGCCCGCGTTTTTATTGAGCAGATCAATCATTTTTTTATCACCTTCAAAGGCGCAAACTGATTTTACCAAGTCGTGAATTGCGAATGAATAAGCGCCAAATCCAGCGTAAATATCAGCGACGTGAATTGGCTTCGTAATTGCGTTACGAATAATTTTAATAATGCTATCAAGCCCGGATTTTGTTGCTTGCAGAAAGACATCAGAATTCAAATCAATTTTAAAATCTGACAAAAAAATCTGATTTCTTCTGACTAAAAAAACCGGCGTGACGCTGTCTTTGATTTTGTAAGAAATGTTGAGATTTTGCTCTTTTGAGAAATTGATCAGCTTCTGAATTTGTGAAGAATTTGGCTCTCGTATTAATGTGAAGACAACATCGAGACCACTGTCAAACAAAGTTACCGCGGCCTGTGTGTAAAGATTTTGTTCCTGAGTTTTTAAGAAATTTTTCAGCGGAGAAATCAGTGCGGAAATTTCTTTTTCGATCGAAGAATCCTTTTCGATTTCAACTAAGTTGTGAGTTTTTTCGGTGAAGAATCCGAGATGATTTGTGCCGTCGATTTGAAAAGTTACTCTACGCCTAGAATGCTCGCCGATCCAGATCCAGTCTATCTTCGCACAATAGTCTCCCAACAGTTTTTGTAAAAAATCTTTTTTAAGCTGAAGGGACTGCGTCATTCTTTTTTCTTTTGAGAAGGTGTGATTTGAGTAGGATATTTAAACTTCCGGAGAAGTAGGAAGTGACGAAATAAATGATTAAACCCATCATGATCATAATCACTAATTCAGCGATGCGATCTAATTTATCACTTTGTGCAAATAGTTCGCGAAGCAAGTAGAGAGTAAGTGCCATCGCTAGAGCTGGAATTAAAATCAAAGCGAATTTTTTGGTAAAATTTTTCTCGAAACTGAAATGTTTTTTTCTGATTAGGTTGGTGATGAGTAAGGTTAGATTGAGATAGCTAGAGATCACCGAAGCTAGAACGATGCCGATGTAGCCGAAGTTAGTTTTGTAAAAAATCACGTTCAGAACTGCGTTATTAATCAGGCAGATGATGGCGATATTCATCGGAGTTTTGGTGTTGCCGCGGGAGAAAAATGCTGGCTCCATAACTTTTACCAAGACGTAAGAAGGCAGGCCAAAAGAGTAAAACATCAAGGCCTGAGCAACGAAAAAACTTTCTTTGGAAGTGAAAGCGCCGCGTTCAAAAAGTGAGGAGATTATTGGATGAGCTAGAACCGTGAGAGCAAGAGTGGCGGGGATTACCAAGATTAATCCAACTTCCAGCGCCATGTTTTGTAATTTGATCGCCTCGTCAAATTCGTTAGATTTTATTTTGCGTGAAAGCGCAGGAAGAAGTGCGATGCCAATAGCAATACCGATCATCGCGAGAGGTAATTGGTTGATGCGATCGGCGTAATAAAGATAAGAAACAGCGCCCGCGATCATGCTGGCGAAGATTGAATCGACGAGCAAATTGATCTGCATCACATTAGCGCCGATGATCCCAGGGAGCAGCTTGCGGAAGAATTTTTTAACGTCGGAATTAATTTTAGGAATGTTTGGATAAACCAAAAATCCGGCTTTGATGGTGAAGAAAAATAACCAAAGAAACTGCAGAATTCCTGCGAAGAAAACTCCCCAAGAAAGTGCGTAAGCGTAGTTTGGAGTAATCGATCCAAAGATAAAAATCGAAGCGATTAAAGTGCCATTTAGGATAATTGGCGCAGAGGCCGGAACCGCGAATTTATTGATTGAGTTAAGGACTCCTGAACATAAAGAAACTAATGAAATGAAGATCAGATAGAAAACTGTGATGCGAGAAAGACTGATGAGGAGTGACGATTTTTCTGGGTCGTTGAAAAATCCGGGAAATAAAATTTTCATGAAAAACGGCATGAAAATTTGCAGAAGAATGGTGAAGAAAAGCAGCGCAAAAAAGAGCAGAGAAAAAATATTTCTAACAAAAAATTTTTCGTCTTGATCACTTTTTTTATCCTGAAGTTTTTCGATAAAAATCGGTACGAATGCTGAGTTGAAAGCTCCTTCGGCAAATACTCGGCGGAAGAAATTTGGTAGACGAAATGCCGCAAAAAAAGCATCTGAAAGCATTGTGACGCCGACATATTTTGCGATCAAAACGTCACGAGCAAAGCCGAGAATTCGAGAGAGAGAAATGAAGAATGAAATCGTGAAGATCGAGCGGAACATTTTGTAAAAATATCATTTTGCTTTCCTGGATCCTCGCCTTCGCGGGGATGACCGAGACGAGTAAGTGCAACGTTATCCCCGCGAAGGCGAGGATCCAGGAAGCAATTCTAAGCCAAGGATTTTAAGAGATCGTCGCTCAAATTTTCCGGAACTATCGTGATTGGTACGTTAATTTTACTGCCAATTTTGCCGACGATTTTGGGCAGCACAGTGTTGTCAGAAAGCGAGTTATTAGACTTACCAAAAACGATCATTTTGCAGTCAGAACTATTTTTTAGTTCGCGGATAATTTCTGAGGTGATATCGCCTTCACGTATTGAAATTGCTGGGGTGATACCGGTTTCTTTGCAGACGGAATCAATCAATTTGCTAATTCTTGTTTCGATTTGTTGTCTTTTTTCATTGCCGATGGCCTTGGCAGCGAAGGGTAGATTTTTGTAAGATGCTTCGAGTATTGCCAAAATTTGTACGGTAAATCCGGAGTCTTTTGCCTTGTAACAAGCGTAGCGCAAAGCGGTTTCGGAGGCGTTGGTGGAGTCAATACAAACTATGATCGAAGACATATTATTTACCGATAAAGCGTAAGAAGAGATAATTGGCGAGCCATCCTACCACAAGGGCGAAGGCTACTGCGACAATGCCGTAAAGAAATGATTGCTCGTAAGCGAAATCGAGAATTTTTGCGCTGATTCCAACTTGATTGACGTAGATCGGAATTGATTGAAACGAGATCAAATTGCCTTCGCTGATCAAATAAATTTCTACCGTGTAAATGCCGCGTGCGATATTTTTTGGAAAATCGAGAAGAATTTTGAACAAGGTTTCATCAAGAAAATCAATTTTGTTGGCGCCGCTAGAATAAAGCTTTTTATGCTCAAGTTGTTCGACGAGCTGAAGTTGAAATTCGTTCTTTATTTCTGGGCTAAGTGCGTTGTCGTTATTGACGAATTTTAGGTTATTTTTTCCGAGCTCCAAATTTTTAAGAAGTGGGTCAATCTCCTCACTGCTGCTGAAGGTCGAGAACAGTGAGTAAAAACTGTAACTTTCTTTGAATTTGATGCGTTGGCCATTGTACCAAATTCCTAAGAATTTTTGTTTTTTAGTGACCATAAAATTTTTCTTAGGTCCACGCACTGCGATAACAATATCTCCCGCATCGCCTTTTGCTCCAAAAAGTAAAATTTTCGCGCCGTTAAATTTAGTATCGATATTGATCTCGTTAGTGGAGATGCCTGATATTATTGGGTTGGCGAATGATGCAGAAGAGGCGAGTAGAAAAACAATAAAGGTAAACAGTCTCATCTTTTTAATACCTCAATCATGTAAAGATTTGAGGGTTCGGTGAAAAGCAGGAATGTCATTTTAATGCAGACGCCGAGAAGTAGTAGAGCAAGGAAAGAGCGCATACTGTCGGCATCAAGTTTATATCCAAGGCGCGTGCCAATTTGAGCGCCGATGGCGGAACTAATAATCATCAAAAATGCGAGCACGATATCGACATTATTTGTAGTGATTGCTTGTAAGAAAGTTGCGTTGCTAGCGATGAAAACGATTTGGAATAGTGAGGTGCCAACTACTAGGCTGGAAGGCATGCGTAGGATGTAAATCATTGCCGGAATCATCAAAAATCCACCGCCAATTCCCATCAAAGAAACCAAGATTCCAATACCGACACTGAGAATTATTGGCACAAGAATGCTGACGCTAATATCGGATTTGTGGAAATGGATTTGCCAAGGCAAATTATCGATGCGTTGTAAAAACTTGCTTATGTTGGAGTCGCTCTTTTTCTCCCAAATAATTCCATATTTTTTCGCCATTAAAGTGCGAACACTGTCAACTAACATCGTGATTGAGATGGTGCCGAGAAATACGACGTATACTAGCGCGATCACGATGTCGATATGTCCTGATTTTTGTAGAAGACGAAAAATTGAAACCCCAAAGCTCGAGCCAAAAAATCCTCCGAGAACAAGGAATAAACCCATTTTGATGTCGACATTTCCTTTGCGTAATTGAGCGAGCAATCCCGAAACAGAAGCGGCGATGATTTGGTTGGTGGAAGTAGAAACGGCAATGGCCGGTGGGATGCCAATGAACATCAAAAAAGGTGTTGCCAAAAATCCACCGCCAATACCGAACATGCCTGCAAGTAGACCAGCACTGAGTCCGAGCAACAATACTAAAAGTATGTTTACCGGAATTTCAGCGATAGGTAGATAGATTTGAAACATTAGCTAATCACAGAAATTTTCTGGCCCGCAAAATCGAGTTTTGTTAAATCAACATCTTGCGCATCCTTGATTAGAGCCAAAGCGTGCAATTTATTTTCATGGAAAATTGAGGAGAGAATTATGCCCGCGGATTTTCCTTCGCAATAAATCTCTGAGTTTTTTTCTATTTTTTCTGCTGCGAGTGCGATGTGAAAAATCTTTTTTCTGATCTCGCCGCGATAATGAGTGCGCGCTGTTAACTCTTGTCCCACGTAGCATCCTTTATTGTAATCGATTGCGCTTAACTCATCAAAACCAAATTCAAGAATTAAAGATTTTTCGTAAGTTAGATCATTTTCGCTTTCAGGAATTTTTAGAGAAATGCGATTGAGGTGGTAGTTGCTAGTTGTGGGCTGTTGGTTGTTGGAGTAGAGGCGATGTCCAAGTTTTGGGTTACGCGGATCGAGGAATCCGAGTCCATTTTCATTGGGAAATATTTTGAGTTCGTCATTTTTTTTGATCACAACTTGTGAACGCAATTTGTAAAAATTTAGTTTTTGAAAAATTTCATCGCGTCGGGCGTCAAAGCAGTCCAGTGTTAGTTTCTCACCATCATCAAAAATAAAAAAATCATAAAGAAATCTTCCCGAGGCATTGAGCATCGCAGCATAAATCAGATTTTCTGCCGAGGTTTTTTCGACATCATTTGTGATCAATCCTTGTAAGAATTTTTTGCGATCAACTCCACTGATTTCAAGGATTGAGCGCTCTTTTAAGAGGGTCATTTGAGCATCAATTTTAAGTTATTTTCCAACTTGTCTAAATCGACAAGCAAGCTGCCATGGTGAGGATCTTTGATTTTGCTTCGTGATCCAAAATCACATTTTTGATAAAAATATTTTATCTCTAAAAATGTCGAAAGTTTGTAATAATCGAGAGTTGGTAATTCTGCTGCTAGCTCTAAAATTGCTGAATTTTTAGGCATTGAAAAAATATTGGTAAGCCCCGCTCCATGTGGACTGATTAGATATTTTGTTTTGGAAAAAATATTGATTTGCTCTTCGTAAGAAAGCTCTTCGGCGATGATTTTTTTAAAACCATATTTAGCTAAAACTTCCCCAACTTCTTGCTCATTTTCAACAAAACGTAAAACCTGTTTTTCACGCGAAATGTAGATTCTTTCATCACCACTTACCTTGGTTGATAAAATTTCTCGGATCTTCTGGAAATAGATTTGGTGCTGTTTCGGAGCGTTTACCAATGCCAATTCTGCAACTTTAATATTCGATTTTCGTCGAAGAAAAACGATCTGTTCTTTTTTGATTCCAAAGCGCTCTAGAGAAGGAATAACAAAAGGATAAGACTGATATTTTTTAGGAAGAAAAAGCAGCGAATTTTCGAGTAATTTTTTTTCTTTTAAGATCAAAAGTTTCTTCAGTGCGAAGACGTGCCAGTGGTAGTAATTGCTAGTCCACTCATCAGTAATCAGTAAAAATTTTTTCCTGCTAAAATTGAATTTCGGAAAAATAAATTTGAGAAAAAATCTAAAACCTTGGCGGTATTTTTGATAATTTTCTTCTTTGATGCAGCTTTCGCGAAAAATCTTAAAATAATTGAAGACAACAGAATTGGAGCTGATTCGTACGTTTTTTAAAAACTTAATTTCTGGTTCAAAATATTCTTCTTCGGCAGGGTTTTTGAAGATATCAAACTCAGGATTCGTCTCATCAAAATTTACTGGTTTGAGGTAAGTGTAATTTTTCACCTAATCATCAATTTTAGATTATTTTCTAATTCAGATAGATTGACGTGAATGCTCACCTCGTGCGAATCAGACGTTCTGCTTTTTGTGTCCTCGCCCATTTCGCATTCTTGGCAGAGGTAGTTTATCCCAATAATGTTAGCCATTTTGTAATAATCTGTGACCGGTTTTATCGATTTTGATTTGGTGGTTAATTCAAGAACATAGCCACCTTCTTTCATGAACATCATGTTAGTAAGTCCTGCTCCATGTGGACTGATGAGGTATTTAGCTTTTGATAAAATTGCGACTTGCTCAGCGTAAGAAAATTTTTCGGCACGAATTTTTTTGAATCCGTAACTCTCAAGCAAGGCAACAACATCAGATTCATTTTCAGCGTATCGGCTGTATTGACCTTCGCGCGAAATATAAATTTTATCACCCAAGTCCAAATCTTTTACCGCGATCTGATCGATCGAATTTTGCAAGTTGTAATAAACTTTTTTTAAGACCTCTGTGTGATGTTGGTGGACTGAAGCCAAAGACACCTCTGCGACTTTGATATTAGATTTTCTGCGCAAAAAAACGATCTGATCTTCTGTGATTCCGAAAGCTCTTAAGGATGGAATCACCATGCCATAATTCTGATATTTTTTTGGTAAAAATAGTAATGAGTTTTTTAGTAAACCGGCATCTTGTAAAACAGCTAAGCGTCCTAGAGCGAAAATGTGCCAATGATAATAATTACTTGTCCATTCATCAGTAATGAGAAGGAATTTTTTTCTGCTAAAATTAAATTTTGGAAAGATGAATTTTAGATAAAAACTCAGGAAATTATTTTGATATTTTTGGTAATTTTCTTCGCCGATACAGGTCTCACGAAAAATTTTGAAAAACCTAAAAGCAACGCTGTTATTGCTGATTCGAACGTTGCGCAGAGTTTCTATTTTTGGTGACAGAAATAACTCCACCTCATCCTTAAAAATATCGAATCTTCTATCTTGTGGATCGAAGTTAAGAGGTTTGCGATATTTATAGCTCCCGTCTTTAAATTTACTTAGCACCTTTCAGGAGGTTTTTAACTTTTTTGCGTAAAAATTTTAACTTTTGTTTCAAAGGTACTGAAACTTGAGCTAAAGTTTTTGCGTTTGGAGAGAATGGTTGAGTTGGCTTTCCGTGATTTTTCTTAAGATGTTTTAAAACAGCATCGTAGACGTAAATTGGTAACCAGCTCAGATTTAGTAGATGCATGTGAATCGCTCGGCCTGTTGCCTCTTCAATACAAAAAAATCTTCCATCTGGATTGAGATAGGTGATATGAGCATCTTCACCGAGAGGGAGTTTGCCCATTTTCATCATGTTTGGCACGGAAAGAATATCGCCGAAAGTTCCGCCATCGATTACTTTATCTAAATTTTCGGCGTTAAATTTTTCTTCTGCTGCGAAAATTGGATAAATTGTCATTTCGTTGAGAGAGCAAGGAACGTTCATTTTTGACATCCCTTCTTTTGTTGCCCTTATGTAGTCTGTGCGTTGGAAAACCTCATTAACTTTCTGACCATATTTCTTGATAATTTCTGGATTGGTAAAGAAGCCTTTAAAGCACCAGCCGTGGCATTGCACGGTGCAATCGAGATGTAAATATCTGTGTTCAAGAGGAGCTAACTCAGACAAAATTGGATTGTCAGTATCGAAGTGCCAGAAGTGCTTAATACCTTGTTTGGTGACAAAATTGTAAAGAATGAACCACTTACGAAAAACGAACTTATTCCAATCCTCTCCGTGTTTGTAGCTGTCAAATACTGGTGAGACAATCAATTCGTAAACACTGTCAAAAGTTTTTAGATCTTCGCCGTAATCAAAATCGCTAAGTAAAAAATGTTTGAGTCCGTATTTTTCTGCGACTTCCTTATTTGAAGGATCTCCGAGTAAAATAATGTCGGTATTTGGGTTAGAAATTTTTGCGCATTCAAAGATGTAAGGCAGGTATTTGCTAAAGCCGTAATGGATGTAAATAATTGGATTATTGCTCATATTTTTTAGATTTTTGATACCACTTCCAAGCATGTAGCGCTTGGTCTTCCAAAGAAGTATATTTTGGAAACCACCTCAAATACTCGCCAGCAAACTTATTATTTGCAATCAGTGAGGCTGGATCTCCTTGTCGACGCTTACCAAGCAAAACTTTGAAATTTATTCCGGTAATTTTTTTAAAAACTTCGACAACTTGATGAACCGAAAAACCAGCGCCATTTCCCAAATTCATTTTGAAGGATTTGTTGGTCTCGATTAATTTTTCTAGAGCGAGAATGTGAGCATCGGCGAGATCGCAAACGTGAATGTAATCGCGAATACAAGTGCCGTCGAAGGTGTCATAATCATCGCCAAAAATTGTGAATTCTGCGCGTTTACCACTCACAACTTCATTGAGAATTGGAAAAATATTTGCCGGATTTTTGGTGATTTCACCGACTTCAGATTCTGGATCTGCTCCAGTTACATTAAAGTAGCGAAGTGCGCTGTGCTTGATTCCGTGCGATTTGTCGTAACTATCGAGCATTTGCTCAACCATTAGTTTTGACATGCCGTAAGTGTTGAGCGGATTTTTTGGTGCGTCTTCGGAAATCAAGCCAGATGTGTCAAAAATCACTGCGGTTGAAGAGAAGATGAAATATTTAACTCCTGAATCTGCCGCGGCCTTGAGAAGTTGGTTGGTTTTGGCGACGTTATTTTCGTAATATTTGTGGGGATTTTTCCCCGATTCTTCAACTGACTTCGAGCCTGCAATATGAAAGATTGCGAGAGGTTTATATTTATTAAAAACCTCACACATTTTTGTGTAATCACCGCAATCGGCTTCAACAAAATCACCATATTTCACCAAGCCGCGAAAACCGGTAGAAAGATCGTCAACAGTGATTGGATAAAAATTTCTTTGTGCTAAAACTTTGCAAAGGTTAGAGCCGATAAATCCAGCGCCGCCGGTAACGATAACATTTTTTTTCATGAAGATTCTTAACACAATTCACGCACAAGGCATTGGTGGGGTTGATCAGGTTTTTCGTAATTACACGGAAGTTTTGACGCAAAATGGCAACGAGGTGGCGCTCCTGATTTCTAAGAACGGCCATGAAAATTACCAAGCTAAAAAAATTTTTCGTTTAAAAAATTCTTCGCAGGTTTTTGATTTTTTTCATCTGCTTTTGATCGCGTTTCGATTCAGACCAGATCTGATTATTTGCCACTCTAACCGAGTGATGAAATGGATGAGAATTTTGCGTTTTTTTTCATCAGCAAAATCAGTGGCGGTGAATCATGGAGTCACTTTTAAAAACTCACTTCATTGCGATTTTGTGATTAGTATTAATCAGCAAATCGCCGATTTAGTTGTTGCGGCGGGATTTGACGAGACCAAGTCTTTCGTGCTTCAAAACGTGATTAAAGTTGATCAAAAATTTTCTGAGAAAAAATTAAAATCGCCGCCAGTTATTGGAATTTATGGTCGTCTTGAGCCGCGCAAAGGTTTCGATATTTTGCTTAAAGCTTGCGGAATTTTGCAGAAAAATAGTCGCGATTTTCGTTTAAAAATTGGTGGATTCGAAGTGCCGGGAAGCTACGGCTGGCATAATGTTGAAGAGTTGGCGCAAGAACAAAATATTTCTGAAAAATGCGAATTAGTCGGAACTGTTTTGGACAAGAAAAAGTTCTTTGAAGATGTAGATATTTTTTGCGTTCCATCTCGCGAAGAGCCTTTTGGACTGGTGATTCTCGAAGGATTTTTATTTTCAACTTTGGTCATTTCTTCTGACAGCGATGGAGGAAAATTATTAATTAAAAACGAAGAGAATGGCCTACTTTTTGCCAATGAAAATTACGAAGATCTGGCAACAAAAATAATAAAAATTTTGGACAATCGAGAAATTTACTCCAAGCTCACGGAGCAAGCATTCTTGAGGCTTGAAAAAGAATTCTCTTTTGATTTTTTAGGCAAAGAGTTCACCAAAATTTTAGAAAAAATATCTAAATGAAATCACTTTTATCTGTGTTCTTGCTATTGTTTTTAGCCTCATGTCACGCTTTTTGGGAGCCGATGCCAAAGAGTTGG
>JAGWWH010000046.1 GCA_018970485.1 Pseudomonadota bacterium
ACTACTTTGGCCTCGGGCTCGTAGTTCACTACTTTGGCCTCGGGCTCGTAGTTCACTACTTTGGCCTCGGGCTCGTAGTTCACTACTTTGGCCTCGGGCTCGTAGTTCACTACTTCGGCATCGGTCTCGTAGTTTACTACTTCGGGTTCAGCCTTGTCAATTTTCGGTTTTGTGATTTCTTCGAGGACCAAAGACATTCGCTTTGTCCATGCACTGAAAATGGTCACGAAGTTCTTTTTTATTTCACGATTGGCCGCCGCTATGGATTTCTTTGTGTGGGGTGATTTGGGCTTGGTTACCCTTGGTTGTCTTTTTGGCTTCGGTTGGGCTGGGGATGGGGTTGGGGTTGGCTCTGGCTCGATGATAGCAGCAGGGGCGCATGGTGCGCATTCCATGGCCGCCAAATGGGCTTTCGTCTTGCGGTGGTGCGATATGTTGGATTTTGAAATATTGGTCTTGCCACAGATTTCGCAGTCAATTTTATTAGAGGCTTGCATTTTTCTGATTTTTCCTTTTCATATACTCTGAAAAATGTTTCTAAGTCCTTTTCGATTTTTTGATTATTATGGATTCTGGTGGGTGGAGTAACGGGTAACGGGTAACACATAGGATTTCACCTATTTCCTATAGCAAAATGAGGAATATATTTTTCAGGATTTTTATTTTTTTTCTATGGTTGAGCTGAAAGCTATGTGTTACCCGTTACCCGTTACCGCTCTAATTTTCAGAATCGCTTAGTTCTTTTAATCCAAACCACCCTCTGACTTTCTTACCACCAATGCTTTTGATGCTTGTTTTGACTTCATCATAACTCTTTAGCTTGCATTCTTTGGTGATGTCCAGCCCAAACTTCTTCATTGTGATTCCGAGATTGTTGCTTTTAATCCATTCTTCAATACGAGCACTCGAAATAAAGTCATCCTTATTGTTGGTGATGTCAAACTCATTGCGAAATTGCTGCAAATAGTTTGAGTCATCCCCAACCCAATCCTTTTTCGCAGCGATGACTTCCGCAGGGTCTTCGACTTCACCGTTTAACATGAATTGATAGTATTCCCATATAAGGACACCAACAAAGCACCGCTGAAATCTGAGAGTCTTAAGCTCTGCATCGAGTTTATCATCTTTTTTTAGTTCGAATTCATTTGATGGGTTATCGACGAATGTCTTTTTGTAGCCAACAACACGAAGACGGCTATCAACAGCCGAGTCATAGGGCTTTATTTTAGGAAGGTCATTGGCAAGCACTACCGGTAGAAAGTGTGTTATGAAAGAGGTCTCAACCCCACAATGCATTCGCCCCACCAATGAATCGCCCCCGCTCGCAATCTTTTTAATCATGTTGCCATTTATTTCCACAGTCGACTTTATTTCGTTTGAAAAGATGATGCGTTTCCACCACAACTTCATCGCCCATCTCATCTGTTGGGCTTCGTCTTGACTGGTGCTACGATAAGCCAGATTTTCAGCGTTAAAGCTGTCCGCATAATCGCCACAGCTTAACATCACAGCTCGGGTTAAAATTGATTTCCCTGAGTTTGTCTCACCCAGCCCGCAAAGCATTCGCTTTTGCATGTCACCCGCAAGGCCTCGAGCTAAAGTGCGAATAAGGTAATCGCCGACTTTTTCTCCCAAAACATTGTAAAAAAGACGTTCTCTGATGCTTTGCATATAGGCTAAATCTTCGTCGTTAAATTGCTCGAAATTGTGGTGAATTCTGCCCATGAAAACAATGCTCGGGTCAATTGCAGTATCGTCTTTTCCGTACCAAGTGTGTGTTCTCATGTCAAAGTATCCGTTCAAAAACAACACTTTTCCGAGCGAGGTATATTGACCCTGTTTCAACCAGTCATCATTTCGACACATTGTCTTTATCAGAGTCGGAAGTTTTTCCATAAGGCTCAACGTGTTGCCATACGATGTCTTTGTCACGTACGTACTACCATCTTTATTTGTTTTTGAAACATACAGACGGTCAGAGAGCGACATTATTATTGCAATGTAAGCCGTGTGAGTATTGTCCCACATCCATGTTTCTTGATTGTACACATACAAAACACCGTTGCAAAACACCCAGTGGGGGAACAACTTGAACACCTTTTGAGCTGCTTCAAGGTCACTTGATACGCAGTCATCGACATCCAGAGTGTTTGAGGGGTCGAAGTCGTCGGGGATTTTAATAGTCGTCTGGTGTGGTTTAAATGACCATTTCATCCCAAGGCCGGGAAACTTTTTTTCGACTTCATCATAAAGATAATCCAAATACTCGTCGTTGAATTGATGGCCGTAGACCATAAACCCATCAAACATCAGGGTGCAAATCTCAATGTCTCTTTTATGGGTTGCTTCGATAGCTGCCTGCAGAACATTGTTCTCCGCCATGCACAAAATGCGGTTTATTGTAGAGCCATTCCAATTTTTCTCTTGTTTGTCTTTTGGAACGGATTCCCTGATTTTTGCATATTTTTGCAAATTTGTCAATGTTGCCTGTATAGCTTTCATCTCTTTGTCAAAAGCTTTTAAAAACTTGTCTTTCACATCTGTTAAGGGTCTGCAATCATTGACCGACTTGAGGAAAAGTTTTTTGGCATTGTCAGCGTCCGGGAACTTTGCGAGTATCTCATCACGGTGATTGTTGTAGTATTCAAGGTTTGGGAATAATATAGATTCCTGTTTGCAAATGTATTCAAGGAGCTTGGGATGTGCGTTCTTCATGTCAACGTCTGTGGTTTCAGACGCAAGGAATCCTCGAATCTCCCTCGGTAGGCTTTGAATACTGTTGCCAGAGTAAAGACGACCTCCAAATTCGACTGGAGTGTCAGACGAATACGAATATATTCGCTTTGTGACGCCATTATTTGCCAAGTTGGTCTTGCAGAATATTCTTAATGTTGAGAAATGTTTTTTTCTTTCTTCTTCATTTTTGCTTGAGTTTGATGTCATTGCTTTAAACTCATCGTAGCTAAGAGAGTTCAGGTATTGAAGCTTTCTCATGTCGATGCGCTCGATAAACTCCATTGGGGTTGACATTGTTGAGACGAGTTTTTCGTTTTGAAGTGTTGTCGACATTATTGAGATTTTTGAGATTGTTTGTATTTATTTATAAATATACTCTGAATTTAGTTTTTATATACTTTTCGAAAAAAAAGAAATCAGTGTAATAAAATTTCCCTAAATACTTTTGCTTCCTTCTGATAGATAAATCGATTTTTACTGTTTTGCTTGATAGTCTCTTTGTGCCTGATGTAATAGCTGTGGTTTTGACGCTTATGAGCTTGGGCCCAGCCCTCTGGGTGACGCTCTCTCCATAAAAGTATGTTTTGTTTATTTTTTAGATAAGTGGCGGAGGGCATTTTTAAATTCTTAAAGGTTACTATATACCCTGAGAATCTTTTTATACTATTTCTATACTTAATGAGTAAAATGGGAGAATATATGGGCGGTAACGGGTAACGGGTAACACATAGGTTTTTAGCTATTTCCTATGGCTAAATGGAAAATGTATTTTCCAAAAAATGTTTTTTTTTCTATGGTTGGGCTGAATCCTATGTGTTACCC
>JAGWWH010000027.1 GCA_018970485.1 Pseudomonadota bacterium
CATCTTAATGATTTAGCAGAGCCCTGTGTTTTTGGTAAACAGTCGCTACCCCCATTTCTGTGCCACCTGCTGCAGCTTGCGCTATAGCAGGCCATCCTTTTCCCGAAGTTACGGATGCATTTTGCCTAGTTCCTTCAGTGCAGTTCTCTCAAGCGCCTTAGTATTTTCAACCCATCTACCTGTGTCGGTTTTGGTACAGTCTTAACGTGGGGCTATTTCCTGGAAGCAACTTCGCTGCATCTCCAATCCAATAAGGAAACACAGAAAAGAACGCTCCGTCACTCTCCACTTGGTTCAGGAATATTAACCTGATTTCCATCGACTACGCCTTTCGGCCTCGCCTTAGGTACTGACTAACCCTGCTCAGATTAACTTTAAGCAGGAAACCTTAGATTTTCGGCGAAAATGTTTCTCACATTTTTTATCGTTACTCATGTCGGCATTCTCACTTGTGATATCTCCAGCAAACCTGACGATTCACCTTCACAGACTTACACAACGCTCCGCTACCATTCAGCTGCACAATGCAGTGAATCCATGTCTTCGGTATATCACTTTAGCCCCGTTACATTTTCGGCGCAAAAAGACTTATTTAGACCAGTGAGCTATTACGCTTTCTTTAAAGGATGGCTGCTTCTAAGCCAACCTCCTGGTTGTTTTGGTCTCTTCACTTCCTTTCCCACTTAGTGATAATTTAGGGACCTTAGACGATGGTCTGGGCTGTTTCCCTCTCGACGACGGACCTTAGCACCCGCCGTCTGCCTGCCACACTGAACTCGTTGGTATTTGGAGTTTGTTAAGGTTTGGTAAGTCTTTTGAACCCCCTAGCCTTGACAGTGCTCTACCCCCAACGGTAATCATATGACGCCCTACCTAAATAGATTTCGCGGAGAACCAGCTATATCTAGATTTGTTTAGTCTTTCACCCCTAATCACAGCTCATCTCGTAATTTTGCAACATTAATGAGTTCGGTCCTCCAGTGAGTGTTACCTCACCTTCAACCTGGCCATGACTAGCTCATCTAGTTTCGGGTCTAATTCGCTGTACTAATTCGCCCTGTTAGGACTCGCTTTCGCTACGCCTACATCTTACGACTTAAGCTTGCACAACAAAATTAACTCGCCGACCCATTATACAAAAGGTACGCTATCACCCCCTAATGGAGCTCTAACTGCTTGTAGGCATTCGATTTCAGTGTCTATTTCACTCCCCTTATCGGGGTTCTTTTCACCTTTCCCTCACGGTACTAGTTCACTATCGGTCATAGAAGAGTACTTAGGCTTGGATGAACTGGTCCACCCATATTCAGACAGGATTTCACGTGTCCCGCCCTACTCGAGCTTGGTAGCTTTTTTTACTTATACGGGACTATCACCCTCTATGGTTAACTTTTCCAGGTTATTCTAATTTTTAAACTACCAAGACTGGCCTGGTCCGCGTTCGCTCGTCACTACTAACGGAGTCTCTGTTGATGTCCTTTCCTCCAGCTACTTAGATATTTCAGTTCGCTGGGTTTCGCTTCTTTGACCTATGAATTC
Source organism: Pseudomonadota bacterium (assembly GCA_018970485.1). Classification (GTDB taxonomy): domain Bacteria; phylum Pseudomonadota; class Alphaproteobacteria; order Rickettsiales; family UBA1997; genus UBA2645. The sequence continues at coordinate 1,540 of JAGWWH010000027.1, forward strand.
AGTCAGAGATACTTTCTAAAAGAAAGTGGGTTTCCCCATTCGGAAATCCTCGGATCAAAGCTTATTGGCAGCTCCCCGAGGCATATCGCAGCCTGTCACGTCCTTCTTCGCCTTTCTATGCCAAGGCATCCATCAAATGCCCTTATTTTGCTTACTTTTAGATCTATGTGCAGAATAAATCTGCACGGTAGTTGGTTAATTCTATTAAAGCTTTCTTGAGATAAACTTACTTCTTACATATCTTTTCAAAATGTTGAAGTGTTAATTAAATTCGCATCAGTTTTCACTGATTGCGGTATTCTCTAGTTATCAATTATTTACGATTTTAAAAACAGCTGATTCGTTTGGCTAAAAATTCAGTGATTATATAGTTTTTTAGCTTGGGTTTTTTCTTTCTCGCTTTTTGCTTTGGTTGGTCAAAAAGTCTGAAAATTGTCTTGGCCTTTCCAAACTTATGAAAATTTAGAAGGGCCAAAACAATTCCTTCCAAATTTTAATTGTCAACAAGTAATTAGTTAAAAAGTTATATTTTATCTTTAATCCTCAGTAGGGTACTCCTTCTTTTTCTCGAATCTTTTAGACTTAATAGCCTCGACTTCTTTGCTTGAGGATTTGTCAATTATTTCTGATTTTTGCTCTGATTTATCAATACCCTTTTTTTCCCCACGCAAAAGTGCTCCAACTTCAAGTTCGCTTCGGGTCACGATAGTGCGAACCTCGAAAGAAACATCAGAATGAAGATTTAACCTAACTTGATAAACTCCGATCTCCTTAATTGGTTTAGCCATAAAAATATCAGATCGCGAAATTAGTCTTTCTCCAAGCATATCGTTGAGCTTTGTTGCAATCAAAGATGAGCTTACTGAACCATACAATCTTCCGTCGTCAGAAGCATTTTCGATAATTATTAGATCTTTACCAAAGATTTTTTCTTTAACTTTGGATGCCGAATCAAGATTATTTAAATTAGCTTGTTCGAATTCCTGCTTTTTGGTTTCGAAGATTTTGTAGTTGGCTACAGTGTAGCAAATTGCCCTCTTGCTTGGGATTAAGAAGTTCTTTGCATAACCGTTGGAAACTTCAACGATGTCACCAATTTTACCGAGCTGAGCGATAGCGGAAATCAAAATAATTTTCATCGGGTAATAATTTTCTTAAATATTTTCTTAGTCTTTTTTTATCGGAGAGATTAAGGCCAAAAATCTCGCTCTTTTGATTGCGTTAGCTAAGGCTTTTTGCTTTTTTGGAGAAACGTTTGTTATTCTACTTGGCAAAATTTTTCCACGCTCAGACAAAAATTTGTTTATCAGTTTTAGGTTTTTATAGCTGATTTCTGATAATGGAATTGCGCGAAGTGGACAAGATTTTTTTCTTCTAATGAAAACGCTTTGGTTTACCAAAGAAACCCTAATCAATCCCTCCTCTCCGGCCTTTGGAGGCAAGTTGTTAGATGCGGACCTATTTTGTGAAGATCTATTTTGTGAAGATTTATTTTGGTAATTTCTAGACATTTTTTATCCCTCTTAAATATCGAATTGTACTTGATCTATCGCCAAGTCTAGCTTGGTTGGTTCCTTTTTAACTGAAACCTTTCCGGCCTTGTAATCTTTGGCATTTTTAGCGGCAAACAGCACAGTTTCTCCTTGATGCTCTTCAACACTAAAGGTGATGCTGCGAATAATATCTTCGTTAAAACCCATCACCCGATTAAGCTCGGCAACAGCAGAATATTCAGAATCAATGTTCATGAATACGTAGTGTCCGCGAGAGTTTTTCTTGATTTTGTAAGCGAGGTTTTTTGTGCCCCAATATTCTCTGGAAACGACCTTTCCACCACCGTTGGTGATTATTTTCGCAAGGTTGTCTGTTAATGTGTCGATGTCTTCCGCAGCTAGATCTTGTCGTGCAATGAGAACGGTCTCGTAAAGAGGCATGTGTAAGTAAAATTTGTGTTTAAATGATTGGAACAGCCAAAAGGGGCGAGCACCGTATTGACGGCTTTTTTATTTGCAACCATCGGCTTAAATTAGCTTTTGAATGATTGAATTAGTCAGCAACCTTGCCTGATCGGCAATTTTAACTCGATCTTTCTCAATCTCGATTAAGCCTTGATTAGCAAGGCTTAATAGCTTTTTTTTATCAAAAAATTCACTGCTTATTCCCTCGCGTAAGCGCAGTCCCATTAAAATTTTTTCTTCACGCAGTTCTTGTGCTGAAATTTTTTCTAATTTTTGCACTCCAGCCCCAAATTCTTCGACTTTTTTTAACCAAGACAAAGGTTCGTGAAGCATTACAATTGCTGATTTTTTTTCTTCTCCCGCAAGAAAAACTCTTGAATGTGCACCAGCTCCAACTCCCAAATAATCACCACCTTGCCAATAAGTTAGATTGTGGCGGCATTCAAAATTTTTATGTGAGTAATTGGAGATTTCGTAGAGCTCCAAACCAGCGCCAGACGTGATTTGATTTGTCATCTCGTAAAATTCTGCCGATAAATTTTCTTCCGGCATTGTAAATTTTTTTTGCTGAAATTCGGTGAAAAATTTTGTGCCTTTTTCGATTGTTAGTTGATAAAGCGAGAGATGTTTTGTGCCAAAATTAATCGCCCTTCTAAGCTCTTCAGACCAATGATTTAGAGTTTGTTTTGGCCTCGCGTAAATCAGATCGAAAGAAAAATTATCGAAAATTTTCGCTGCGATTTCAATTGTTGCGATCGCCTCTTTTGACGAATGTTCGCGCCCTAAAAATTTTAAATCTTCGTCGTTCAGAGCTTGGATTCCGAGTGAAAGACGATTAATTCCAATCTCTCTTAAAGCCTTGAATTTAGACGCTTCTGAAGATGTTGGATTCGCCTCTAAACTAATCTCGCAATTTTCTGCCATCCCCCACAATTCGGCAATTTTTCTCAAAATCCCTTCAACCAAAAATATCGGCATTAGTGAAGGAGTTCCGCCGCCAAAAAAAATTGTCGTGACTTTTTTTGGCCCAATTTTCTTCGCAAAAAATTCCAATTCTTTCTCGTAAGCACTTAAAAAGCGCTCATGATCGACGCCATCGCGCACATGCGAATTAAAATCGCAGTAAGGACATTTCGATTTGCAAAAAGGATAATGGATGTAAACAGAAAGATGATTTTTCACAAAATTTAATCTCCTTGCAAATGCTTCAAATCGCAATCGTCGTCTTTCGCGAAATTCTCGAAATTTCTTTGATCATTGGAATCTTAACCGCAGCCACCAAAGAAATTGCTGGACGCTCAAAATGGATCTTCAACGGACTGACTCTTGGTATAATTACCTCACTTATTCTCGCTTTTTTTACCGACAAACTTTCTGAAAGTTTGGACGGAATGGGTCAGGAATTTTTTAACGGACTCATCTTAATTTCCGCCGCAACAATGATTGGCTGGACTGTTTTATGGATGCAAAAACACGCCAAATCTATCTCCGGCGATTTGAAGCGCTTGAGCAATTCTGTGCGCGAAGGAAAAAAACCTCTCTACGCATTGTTGGTTGTAGTTTTTTTATCTGTTCTTCGTGAAAGCGCAGAGATTGTGCTTTTTACCTACAGTTACTATGTCTCTGGCACTCAAGTTTCAGAAATTATTTTAGGATTAATCCTCGGATTAATCCTCGGCTCAGCAATTGGTTTTGCCCTATATTTCGGCATTCTAAAGGCTTTTGGGAGATATTTCTTTATCGTCACAACTTGGCTTTTGATTTTCTTATCAGCGGGAATTTTAGCACAAGGAATCGGCTTTTGGATTAACGCACAAATTATCCCAACTCTTGGCGAGTTCGATGTTTCGATGGTCTTGTCACAACAAAGTTTTTTTGGAAAATTTTTGCACATCTTTTTTGGTTACATCGATCAGCCCGCAGGCTCCCAGATTATTGCTTATTTTGCCACTCTTGCTGTTTTAATCATCGGTCTCAAAATCGTCAAAAGGACATAATCACACAATCCTTCTGAAGCACCAACAAAACAAACCCAAACCATGTTTCACCACGTGGCCTTTCTGGCACTTTGCTTGCTTACTTTTAGTCAAGCTCAAGCGATTACTCTAACTTCCGCACAAAGCGATTACACCACAGATTCTGATATCACGACAACCGCCTCCAATACAAGCGGCGCAGGCATAAATAGCACTCGAGCTGGCACAAGTTCTAGTCCAAGAAAAATTAGAAATATTCATGTCATCACAACCAGCGGCTCAAGCGCTTACGGAATCCGAACAACTGGCGATTACAATCAAATCACCAATCAGGGAACGATCTCAACCAGCAATAGCTCTGGTCGCGGCATTAGTGTTGCCGGAGATTTTTCCTCCGCAAACAATACTTCGGTAATCACAACTCTCGGATCTAGCGCCTATGGCATTTACTTTAGCGCCGGAACAAACTCCGCAGCAAATATCACTAATTACAGCACAATAACAAACTCCGGAACCATCAGCGCCGCAGACGCTCACGGAATTTATGCAAATGATGTCTACACTCAAATAATCAATTCCGGCACAATCACTGGTGGCAGTGATAATACAGATTACGGAATTCGAATCGACGGCGCCAACTCTACTCTAACAAATTCCGGCACCATCAGTGGCACCAAATATGCAATCTATAACGAAGGTGGCGGCACAATAATTAACAACTCCGGCACTTTAAACGGCGGAGTAAGAATTGGTAATGGCACACTAAATATTTCCGGCGGAGCAATTAGCGGAATCGTCGATGGGTCTGATCTTGCAACCGTCAACATCACTAGCGATTTCACTCAATCAGAAGATTTTTTGAATCTAAATATTCTCAATATTTCTGCCGGCACTTTCAGCGCAAATAACAATGTCGATGCCGCAAATATTTCGATCAGTAGCGGGGCAATATTAGCATTAAACTCCACTTCTTCACTTAGTGGAGAAATCAGTGGTGACGGCACTTTAAGCATTTCATCCGACGCAACATTTACTCCGGAAAATGATGTTTTTATCGGCAATATTTCCGTCGGCGGAACTCTGGATTTGAGCACCGTAAATAATCTAACTATGGCGGGAAACGTTGTTGGAGATGGATCGGGAATAATTAATGTCGGAACAAATTCCCAAATAGTTTCTGGAAATTTTTCGTTACTTTCTGGAGATACTTTAAAGATAAGCGGAAATAGCGATGGCTTCGGAAGCCTTGATGTTACAGGTTTAGCGACAGTCAGCTCAGGCTCAAAATTGATAATCTCCTCTGCTGGAAAATATTTAAGTAGCGGCCAAAAAATTACTCTAGTTAGTGGCGGCGAAGGCTCGTCTTTCGAAGAAATTTCTGACATCGAAGTCAATAACTGCAACGCAAGCAGCTGCGGCATGCTCAAACTCAACACCGAAGTCAGTGGAAACAACTTACTACTCAGCGTGGATCGCCTCACAGCCAATGATCTCAGTGTCAGTAACAACTCTAAAAAAATTTACGAAACTTTAAATGGCGCTGAAAACAGCGGCAAAATGCAGGACTTTCTAAGTTATCTCGATAGCAAAGATTTTATCGGCAATGAGCTCGAGCAAACTATCTCACAACTCGCGCCCCAATCCGGGAAAAGTCACATGATTGGCAGCGCTAATGTTGTAAGTGGCTCGCTAAAAACGGGAGAAATGCGTCTCGATAAAATTCGTATTGGCGCAGATGATTTGCCCGCACGCGGCTCTGGGTTCACGCAAATTCTTTCCGAAAATCAAGCGATTGATGTCTTTAATTTGCAGCAGCAAGGCGGATCGCTTAAAAATGGATTTTGGGTTCAGCCATTCGGTGGATCGGCCTTACAAAGCGCAACTTCTGACGATATTGGTTACAAAACAATTTTAAGTGGAGTCGCTTTAGGATTAGATCGCGAGCTTTCACCAAATCTCACTTCCGGCATAGCATTAAGTTTCGCTCGTTCAGAAACAAAATCTCTCGATTCTCTAAAAAAAACCTCCGCCAACACCTACCAACTAAACTTTTACAACAGTCAAAATTTCAAAAAGTTTTTTCTCGATTCGTTAGGCGGAATTGCCTTTAGCCAGTATCAATCAAGTCGCTCAATTCCTTCAGTTGCAGCTAGAGCCAACTCTAACTACAGCGGCCTTAGTTACGTCGCAAAGTTAAGAACAGGAATGACAAAAAAAATAAATCGTCAGATGAATTTTATTCCCGAGATCTCTGTCGGTTTTTTGCATAATTCTGTCGGAGGCTACACCGAAAAAGGCGCTGATTCATTAAATCTAAATGTAAAAAAATTTAATTCCGAAACGCTCGAAGCGAGAATTGGCGCTGGATTAAGCTGGTCAGAAAAAATCAGCGAATTAACGGAATTTAAAAAATTCATCACCGTTCTAAAAACATCTTATGGCTATAATTTCATCAATCGAACTAGCGATGTTGTGAGTAATTTCTCTGGGCAAAACTCAACTTTTAATTCTCAAACATCGCCGATTGATCCAAGCAGCTTAATGTTTGGGGCAGAGATAAACGGATATCACATTGACGACATTATTTTCAGCATCGACTACCAATTCGAACGTCAAATAACTTACCAATCGCACTTCGTTGCGCTCAAGGTGAGACAAGAATTTTGAGCGGTTGACATTTGCTTTGGACGCAAAAAACTCTCGGCAATTCCTTAAAAAAATATTTTATTCTCATGCTTAAGAAAATCCTTACTTTGAGCACCATCCTTTTACTCGCTTCTTGCCACGCCAGAACAATGGAATCTTCATCTGAAGCCGAAAACGAAACGCAAATTCAAGAAGGCGCGATCGAAAATGATCCAAATATTTATCAAACTCTCGACGAGCAACAAACAGAAGCTCTAGATCAACAGACGGAACAGCAACAAGCTCAAGAAATTGAAGTACAAGATCGCGTTTTCTTCGGCTATAACGCTTTCGAAGTTAGTGATGAAGCAAAAAAAATTCTTGATGTACAAGCAGCTTGGCTAAAGAGCGATCCAACAATCAAAATCACCATTGAGGGACACTGCGATGAGCGCGGAACTCGCGAATATAACATTGCTCTTGGGGAAAAAAGAGCGAACTCAGTGAAAAAATATTTGGTCGCCAATGGCGTTGAAAACAAAAGAATAAAAATAATTTCTTACGGCAAAGAGCGTCCAGCTTTCTTCGGCGCGACTGATGAAATCTTCAACAAAAATAGAAGAGCGGTTACTGTAGTTAACTAAGATATCCTCGGCAAAAGCCAGAAAAAATATTTGCTACATCACAAAACCAAGCAAATAGCCGACATCCCTTCTCCAAGCCTTCTTGACCTCATTTTGTCCCTATTTTTTGGCGCTTTTTTGACAAAATTTAGGGCAAAATATGGTGTTAAAATAGCTCTAACATCTCTGATTAATCATTTTTAGGTACATTCATGACTAACAACTTTCGAATCGAATCTGACTCTTTTGGCGAAATTAAAGTTCCGGCGGACGCTTACTACGCCGCACAAACTCAACGCTCGGTGCAAAATTTTCCAATTCAGAATCACAATGCTGGACACAAAATGCCCAAAGAAGTTGTGCGCGCGATGCTCTTGATCAAAAAGGCGGCGGCACTTACCAATAAAGACTTGATGGCATCTGATCCAACTTCTGACGAGTTCAAAAAATTCTCTCCCGACTTAGCTGACAAAATCGTCGATGCCGTTGACACAATTCTGGCGCGCTTTGATTGGTTTTACGAAAATCATTTTCCACTTGTGGTGTGGCAAACCGGCTCTGGCACTCAAACCAACATGAATGTCAATGAAGTGATTGCTTCAGTGGCTAACGAAAAAGTTAGCGGAAAAAAAGGCGGAAAATCGCCGGTGCATCCGAATGATCACGTAAATTTAGGACAAAGCTCAAACGATACCTTTCCTACAGCCATGCATGTTGCGACCGTTATCGCAACTTACGAAAAACTTTTACCGACTCTCGTTCGTTTCGCCAATGAACTCGGCAAAAAAGAAAAAGAATTTTTAGACATCGTGAAGATCGGCCGCACGCACACGCAAGATGCCACACCGGTCACTTTGGGTCAGGAATTTTCGGCTTACAAAGTGCAAATCCAAACTGCGGCGGTTTTTGTTTCGCAAGCAATATTGTACGTCACCGCTTTGGCGCAAGGCGGCACGGCAGTTGGAACCGGACTAAACTGTCATCCAAAATTTGCCGAAAAATTTGCCGAAAAAATCACCGAAGTTTCGGGCTTAAAATCGCTTCACCAAAAACTTTTAGACCTCGATTTAGGCCGCACAACTTTGGCTGACGGAGTGTGGAAAGTTAAAGATTCGAATCTCACCAGACTAGGTTTGGCAGGAGCTGACAGCTTTACTACCAACAAAAATAAATTCTTCGCTTTGGCCTGTAACGACGAATTAGTGAACTTCTCCGGCAGCTTAAATTCACTTGCAGCATCAATCATGAAAATCGCCAACGACATTCGTTTCTTAGCCTCCGGCCCGCGCTCTGGACTTGGCGAAATCAGCCTTCCGGAAAACGAACCGGGATCTTCAATCATGCCCGGAAAAGTTAATCCAACGCAGTGCGAAGCGCTAACAATGATTGCTTGCCAAATAATGGGAAACCACGTGGCCGTAACAATCGGCGGCTCAAACGGACATTTCGAATTAAACGTTTTTCGCCCAATGATCATCCGCAACGTTATCGAATCGATCAATCTTTTGAGTGACGGAATCAACAGCTTCATCGATCAATGTTTGGTCGGAATTGAGGCCAATCGCGAGCGCATCGAGCAACTACTCGAACAATCTTTGATGTTGGTGACAGCTCTTAATCCCTACATCGGCTACGACAATGCCGCCAAAATCGCCAAAAAAGCGCACAAAGAAGGCACCACTCTAAAAGCAGCTGCTCTAGCTTCAGGCTTGGTCACAGAAGAACAATTCAACGAATGGGTTGATCCAAAAAAAATGATCTAAACTAAATCAAATTCGACTTTTGTCGAATTTGAGGTTGCAAAGTTGGAAATGAGCGCATTCAAGAAATTTCTGATCCCGAACAATCGCTAAATCGCGCTCGTGAAAATTGGCAAAAACACGGACGCAGCCAAAAGTGGATTCAGCAAAGAATGATGAGCCAAGAAACGCGCAACAAGCTTACAGATTATTGGAGCGAAAGCGGTGTGAAAAAAGGTGAAGAGTTTGCGCGACAATATGAGTGAGGCGGAATTAATTTTTACGGCGCTGGCTGAACTCTCAACTCGTCAAATCGCTGAAGGCACTGAGTCCAAATGCTTTGAAGAAAATAAAATTCCGGCTAAAAAAGGCGGAAAAATTGCTAAGGATGCAAGAATGGCGCTTGAAAAAAAGACCGGAAAAAAAGTGGTTAGTGGTGAAAATTTTTTAACCAATCAGAAAAAAATAGAATCTAATGCCCCAAAATTTTGACATTGTAATAATTGGCGGATCCTTTGCTGGCATGACTGCGGCGCTTGCTTTGAGTAATGCTTCGCCTGATTCAAAAATCGCAATCATCGAAAAACAAGACATCCTCAAGTCAGACAGAAAGCGGGATGGCAGGGCTTACGCGATCTCTTCGGCCTCACTAAAACTATTTAAAGAAATCGGAATTTTCGACCGCTTGCAAGCTGAAGCAGGAATAATTTCTGACATTAAAATCACCGACTACAAATCGCCCTTCTTCCTTGATTTTCTTAAGCGCGAGGTTGGTGGAGATCTTGGACAAATCATTGAAAATTATCACATTCACAACGCGTTACGCGATCAGATTTTACAGCGAAAAAATATTTCTGTCTTTGCGCCGAACTCCGCTTGCGATGTCACTCTGAGCTTGTCGAAGAGTGATGTGGATGAAGCATGCTTCGACAAGCTCAGCATGACCCGAGTAATACTCGACAATGGAGAGAGGATTTATTCCAAACTTCTTCTCGCCTGCGATGGCCGATTTTCTAAGCTTCGCGAGCTTTATCAAATTCACACAACGGTAAAAAAATATCACCAAACCGCGATTGTTTTTAACATTGAGCACGAGCGTTCTCACCAAAATATTGCTCACGAAAAATTTCTTCCTGGCGGCCCGCTCGCAATTCTTCCATTAAAAAATCCTAATCAATCTTCGATTGTTTGGATCTCTCCGGACCAGACAGCTCAAGCGATTATGGCTCTAGACGAAAAAAACTTCTCTCAACAGTTAGCAAAAAAGATGGAAGATTTTGAAGGGAAGATTTTGGGCGAAACAAAAGTAATTTCCGAAAAATTTTCTTACCCGCTAATCGCGATTGAAGCTGAAAAATTTTACCACGAAAAAATGTTGTTGATTGGCGACGCCGCTTGTGGCGTGCATCCAATTGCTGGTCAGGGATTTAATTTGGCGATTTCAGGAATTAATATTCTCTGCGAATTGGTAAAAAATTCTGATCAAAATTTAATTGAGGCCTACAATAAAAAAGCCAAATCCGAGGCGAAAAAAATGTTGGTTGCGACCGACATTCTTAATTCACTCTTCGAAACTAAAAGCCTATCGATCGGCTTAGCGCGTGACTTTGGCCTTGGTCTTGTAAATAAATTACCGCGCTTAAAAAAGTTTTTTATTAAGAGCGCAGGGGGATTTTAAAACCGCGATGTCATGCTGAGTTTATCGAAGCATGTTCAAGTTCACACCTAGATAATCATGCTTCGACAAGCTCAGCATGGCATCGAGTTAATACTAAATAAATTTCGTAATGCTCATTTACCGCACTCTTTCCGTCCTGCTTTTTCCCTTCATTGAGATTTATCTTTTTTACCGAGTTTACAAAAAAAAAGAGGATAAAAAACGTCTGCGCGAACGTTTTGGGAATCCATCACAAAGCCGTCCCGATGGAGATTTAACGTGGCTTCACGCTGTTAGTGTTGGAGAAACAAATTCTTCATTAATACTCGTCGATGAGCTTCTTAAAAATTCTCCCAAAACCACAATTTTATTCACCACAACTACACTCACTTCGGCCGCAACAGTAGAGGCAAAAATTCCCGAATTTAACGGAAAAGTAATTCACCAATTTTTGCCGATCGATTCGCTTTTTTGTGTACGCGATTTTTTACAATTTTGGCGCCCGATTCGCGCAATTTTTGTTGAATCAGAAATCTGGCCAAACCTGATTTCTGAAGCTCGCGCGATGGGTTCTGAAGTTTTTTTAGTGAATGCTCGAATGTCAGAAAAATCAGCAAAAAGATGGTCAGTCGCTCGCATGATTGGCTTTGATATTTTTGAAAATTTTAACGCGATTTTTGCTCAATCAGAAGAAGATAAAAATCGCTTTTCTAAGCTCACCAAAAATGAAATTTTTCTTTACGGAAATCTTAAGTCGCAAGCGCGTGATTTAAGTTTTAATTCCGACGAATTGACAAAATTAAAATCACAAATCGGCACTAGAAAATTTTGGCTCGCCGCCAGCACTCACAAGGGTGAAGAGGAGTTTGTAATTCAAGCTCACCGTGAGTTAAAAAAACATTTTCCCGACCTCTTAACAATTCTAATTCCACGCCATCCAAATCGTGCCGAGGAAATAAAATTACTTTTTGGTGAAATAAATTTTGCTCAACGCAGTCAAAATCAAAACATCGCGAGTTCTACGGAAATCTATCTCGCCGATACTCTTGGCGAGCTTGGAACTTTTTATCGCCTCAATAATTTCGCTTTCCTCGGTGGCTCACTTCTTCCCATCGGCGGCCACAATCCATTCGAACCAATCAAGCTAGGATGCTCTGTAATCACTGGCTCCCACACTTTTAACTTCAAAGAAATTTACGAAAATTTACGCCAAGAAAACGCCTGCGTGATTGTTGATTCAAAGGAGAACTTAATAAAAAATCTTAGGGAATTTTTGGATAATCCGAATATCGCTTCGGCCTTATCCAGCAAGGCTTCGTCAATAATTGCTAACTCAGAAAATATTGTAGAAAAAATTGTTAAAAAAATTACCAAACTCTAGCTCTTGAGCAAGAACTAGATCTTGCAAATTCTTCTTAGAAAAAGACTTTCAAGCCTCAACAAACCAACAAATACAAATATCTATGCAATACTTCACAGTCTCGCCCTTGGCAAAATCAAAAGGGCCGGAAATTTGGCCAAAAGGCGAAGTCCGAAAATACGGCAAAAGTGCATGGAAAAAACTTCTTGAAGCTAAGGACTGCCTCACAATGGAGAATGGCCAAGAATTCAGTATTTTTAAATTTATCAAAAATATTCTTTTAGCAGCGGTTGATACCGCCTTCATGATCGCTTACATGGCCGGCACAGCTTTGATTGGGCATCCTATTGTTTGCTTATGCAATCTAGCTACGACTGGAAATTGGCGGGATGAAGATAAGAAAAAAGATGGGGACGAAGAGAAAGGTTTAGTTAAGTTAACTCCCGACGGGAATCCTATAAATGATCTGAATATAGAAGCTCCGAAATCGGTTGAGGTAGACACCGGAAGACCTTCTTCAGTAAAAACGGGAGGCGGCGGCAATTCTTCGGCAAAATCTTTGGCTAAAGATATCGAGAAAGTTGCGGCGGATCCAAAAGTTAGTATGGCTAAAGATATCGAAACTATCGCTGAAGAACTTAAAGAGGATGGTGTGCTTCCATCAGAAGCAGTAAACGGAGGAGTAAGGCCTCCATTAGGAGGGGGTGGAGCAGGTCGGAATCAAGGAGATTCTCGAGCAGGTTTATGAGAGGAATATTCAAATCCCTTAGAGACCTTTTAAGAAAAGAGCCAAAAGCCTTTCCCCAAGATTTAATGAAGCACAACAAGCTCAGAAGGTAGAGGCGTAAATAGCTCAAAAAAGAAAATCAAAGAAAAGCGGCAAAAATTATACAGGAAGAACGGGAGGCGGAAAGTGAGCCAACAAAAACATCCAAAAAAAGAGTAAAATTCGCCCAAGAGGTCCAAGAAAAAAAATCAGACCTCTCTCGCTATTGAGCGATAATTTTTCCTTGCGCAGTTTTTTGGTGGAAGTCGCCAAAAAACTTGTATTCGCCTGATTTTAAAGGCCCGATGACGATGCTAACTTTTTTTCCCGCGCCAATCAGCTTCTCTTTTTTTAAATCCGAACTCTCAAATTCTTCCAAAGATTTGTCGGTATTTTCGACGATTAATTTGAACGACTGACCCGCCGGAACCGTGATTTCTGCTGGCTCGAATTTGTGATCTTTAATCTGCACAAGAAATTCCCCACTTTCGGCAAGAGCTTGTGAAGCGTTGAAAATGAAGGCTAAGGAGATGATCGCGGTAAAAAGTTTTTTCATTTTAAAATGATTAGCTGCGAATTGGATTGACGCCAATCTCAGATAAATTTTCTTAACTAACAAAAGGTTTTGAAGTGGGCGGATGTGGTGGATTGCCACGTCGCTTCGCTCCTCGCAATGACGAACTCTAGTCGCGTCATGTGGCTGGTTGTTTTTGGTGCATTGCAATGTGGCGCGGTTGTGATTGTTAGGCGATGGTTTGCCCGCGCGTAGCTCGGGGTGACGTGGCTAGTAAGCACCTTACTTTAAGCGTCATTGCGAGGAGCGAAGCGACGTGGCAATCCATTTCTACCCAAGCACCGACTGATACAAATCCCGCCAATCCGGATTAACGCTCTCGATCAACCTTATCTTCTTCTCCCTCGACCCAGCCTTGATTTGCTTCTCTCTTTCAATCGCATTTCTCATGTCTTCAAAAACTTCGTAATAAACCAAAAGCTCGCAGTGATATTTTTTGGTAAATCCTGAGTTGAGGTGATTTTTATGTTCAAAAATTCTTCGCGCTAAATCTGACGTGACGCCGGTGTATAAAGTGCCATTACGTTTGCTGGCCACAATGTAGATGGCTGGTTGTTTTTGGTGCATTGTGGATTGAGTTTGTGGATTGTGGTCGGGGGGGATTATGGATTGCCACGTCGCTTCGCTCCTCGCAATGATGGACTCTAGTCACGTCATTGCGAGGAGCGAAGCGACGTGGCAATCCACTCACGCTCTCGAACTCAACCCTTCTTAAAAAACTTCGCCAAATCACGCACGTGGCTAATGAAATGAAACTCCAATTCCGGCAGAGATTTTTTTAACGCGGCGAAATTTTTATTTTTTTCATTCGCCTTCGGAATCAGGCAGTTCTTGAAGCCAAGCTTGGCGGCCTCTTTTAATCTTCCTTCCAAATTACTCACCATTCGCACTTCGCCGCTCAAACCAATTTCACCAATTGCGATTGTTTGCGAAGGCAAGGCAATGTCGCGCGCCGCAGAAATTAAGGCACAGGCGCAGGCTAAATCAGCCGCGGTTTCTTCGATTTTTAATCCACCGACAATGTTCAAATAAACTTCTTTGTCGAAGAGACTTAAACCAAAACGAGCGCTCAAAACTGCAATTACCATTGCCAGACGATTCACATCCCAACCAACAACGGCGCGGCGTGGAGTCGGAATAAAACTCGGCGAAACTAGTGCTTGAATCTCAACTAAAATCGGTCGCGTGCCTTCAACGCCAGCAAAAACAATCGAACCAGAAGTTTCGCGGTCGTAGGAAGTTAAAAATAATTCACTCGGATTTGTTACCTCAGAAAGACCAATCTCATTCATCTCAAACACCCCGATTTCATTGGCCGCACCGAAGCGATTTTTAATCGAGCGCAAAATGCGGAAGTGCAAATCTTTCTCGCCTTCAAAATACAAAACCGTGTCGACCATGTGCTCCAAAACTTTCGGTCCGGCGATTTGTCCGTCTTTGGTTACGTGCGAAACAATCAGCAAAGTAATGTTGTTTTTCTTCGCGAAAATCGTGAGTTCACCGGCAGCAGCACGAACCTGCGAAACCGTGCCTGGCGCGGATGAAAGCTCTTCCAAAAACATCGTTTGAATCGAATCAATAATCACAATTGTTGCAGCCCCCTTTGAAAAAGGGGGAGGAGCTGCTTTAGCGGCGGAGGGGGATTTTGGTGACGCCGGTTCAGAGTTTGCTTTGCCGAAATCCTCCGTCTCATTTCTGCGAAGCAAAAATGATCCACCTCCTTTTTCAAAGGAGGCAATAATTTCCGAAACATTTGTCGTCGCGGCGAGCTGAATTGAATCTTGTTTCACTCCCGTGCGATTGGCGCGCAGACGAATTTGATCCACCGATTCTTCGCCTGAAATGTAAATCACCTGATTTTTTCCTTTAGCTAAACTCTCTGCCGTTTGCAAAAGCAAAGTCGATTTTCCAATTCCCGGATCACCACCAATCAACACCACCGAGCCTTGCACCAAGCCACCTCCCAGCACTCGATCCAATTCGCCAATATTAGTTTTAATGCGCGGAAATTGTTGCGCTTCGCCGGTGAGTTGCACCAGTTCGATTTTTTTTCCGCTAGATTTTTTTCCAGATTTTGGATCTTCCGCAAGTCGCGTAAAATGCGACGCACCACCTTCTTCAAATTCTTCAACCAAACTATTCCACGCCCCACAATCCGGACATTTCCCCGCCCACTTAAAATGAATTGCGCCACAGGATTGGCAGGAGTAAGCGGTTTTTTTATTTGCCATTTTCTAAATTTTTTCTGCCGTGTTGTTTGACTAGTAGGTAGTGAAGATATTCTGGCGCGAGGTCTAGCTTTTCGCCCCAGGCCAAGGTGTGAAATTTAACAGAAAATTTTTTAAACTTATTCACGTCTTGCAACTTTGTAAAAACCGAATCTTTCGACTTTTCAAAAAGAAATTTTTTGAAATCCACCACTCCAGACATTCCGTCGTCAAACGACAAAAATATCTGGTAGTCCTTTTCGTATTTAGCTTTCTTCACATTGACTAAGTGCATTCTTACTCCAGCGGTTTGATTTTTTTTGGGTAATGCCTCTGGCGCAATTCATTCCAATTTTCCAAGAGCTCTTTTTTGTGGGCACCAGCCCATTCAATTACTAAAGACAGGGCTTTTGGAGGAAGAGAGCCATTTAAGATTTTAAAGTCGTTAATACAAATTAACGCCTCGTGCTTTGCATATTTTGCGTGAAAATGTGGTGGATTATGCTCATTGAAGTGCATGTAAATCACGATTCCAAAAAAACGACTGATCTCGGGCATTGGCGGCTTGGGCTAAATTTAATGGGTAATCAAATGCTAACAAAGTTAAAATCTTTTTTAAAAGACCAAAACCTCGACTACTTTTTTCTACCAAATTCTGACGAATTTTTTTCGGAATATTTGCCAGAGAGCGAGAAGCGAGTTCAGGCAATTACTGGCTTCACCGGCTCGAATGCGACAGTGATTTTCGGACAAGAAAAGTCGTATTTTTTCACCGACGGTCGCTACACTTTACAAGCAAAAAAGCAGCTCAATTTAAATGAGTTTGAGATTTTCAACATCGCCGAGAAACAGCCGCTGGCTTGGCTTCCCAAAGGATCGCGAGTTGCGTTTGATCCGAAGTTGGTAAATGTAAATTTCGTAAAAACATGCTTCGACAGGCTCAGCATGACACCTCGCACTCCCGTCACCCTGAGCCGAAGTCCTGAGCTTGTCGAAGGGC
Organism: Pseudomonadota bacterium; assembly: GCA_018970485.1. Classification (GTDB taxonomy): domain Bacteria; phylum Pseudomonadota; class Alphaproteobacteria; order Rickettsiales; family UBA1997; genus UBA2645. Next base: position 18,025 of record JAGWWH010000027.1, read on the forward strand.
TGTCGAAGGGTGACAACGCTTCGAACATTACACTTCTTGACCACAACCCAGTCGACGAAATCTGGAAAAATCGTCCTCAAAAAAAAGATTCAGAAATTTTTTCTCTAAACAAAAACCTCACCGGCCTCGATTCCACAACCAAACGCGCCCAGATTCTGCAAGGCTTCACAGGCGACGCGATTCTAATTTCAAAACCTGAAAATATCTGCTGGCTCCTTAACATTCGCGCTGCCGACGTTGCGCACACTCCGCTTCTTCTTGCCTACGCAATTCTTTTTAAAAATGGCGAGGTCGACCTCTTCACAAATGAGCAAAAAAATCTCGAATTAGAAAAAGTAAATTTCGTTGCGCCGGATTGTTTGGATTTACGACTTTCTGTTTTGCGTAAAAAAATTAGCAAAATTCAACTCGACGAGAGCACTACGAATTACTGGCTTTACGACTTGTTGCGAAAAAATGATTTCGAACTCACTCACAAAATCGACGCGATTGAATTAGCCAAATCACAAAAAAATTCTGCGGAAATTTTCGGCGCAATTAAGTCGCACGAAATTGACGGATTAGCGGTGACGAAATTTTTATTTTGGCTGACTCAGCAAAATGAAACTGACGAGATTTCTGCGGCGAAAAAACTTTTGGAATTGCGCCAAGAAAATAAAAATTTTCTCTACGAAAGTTTTTCTGCGATTTCGGGTTTCGCTAGCAACGGCGCGGTGATTCACTACCATTCGACTCCCGAGACAAACAAGATTTTCTCTCCAGTCTCCTTGGAAAAAGGAGGTGGCACGCGAAGCCTGACGGAGGATTTTAGCGACACGAACTCCGAGCTCGCGCTACCCAAATCACCCTCCGACGCTGACGCGTCTCCTCCCTCTTTTTCAAAGAGGGCTCTCTACCTAATCGACTCCGGCGGGCAATATTTGGGCGCAGATTTTTGCGGCACTACTGACGTCACGCGAACCGTGGCAATCGGCACTCCCACCGAAGAAATGCGCGAAAATTTCACTCGCGTTTTGAAGGGTCACCTTGCTCTTGCTCGTGCGAAATTTCCGCGCGGAACTTCTGGCGCACAGCTCGACGTCTTGGCTCGCGAACATCTTTGGCGCGCAGGTTTGGATTACGAGCACGGCACTGGTCACGGTGTAGGAAGTTTTTTGTCTGTTCACGAAGGTCCGTGCGGAATCAGCAAACGCGCGCATCAGCCGCTTTTGTCGGGAATGATTTTGTCGAACGAGCCGGGCTTCTACAAAGAAAATGAATACGGAATTCGCATTGAAAATTTAATGCTGGTCGAGGAGGCGGAAAATAATTTCCTGCAATTTCGCACCCTAACTTTAGCGCCTCTCGATCCCGCTCTGATTGATTTTCGAATGCTCACGCGCCCAGAGAAAAAATGGCTCTTCGCTTACCACCAAAAAATTTACCAAAATTTTGCCGAAAAATTGAGCGAAGAAAATCAAAATTGGCTCAAGAAAATCTGCGAAAAATTTGAATTTTCGACTCGAGTCGAAAATTTGAACTAAAACCTTACCAACCCTTTAAAACCAAGCTCCCAAGCCAGATGCAAATTACCCTCCAAAATTACAAAAAACTTCTCACAAAAATACAGAAAACAATCTTCCAAACTAAGCAAAATATTGTACGAAATGTGAACCGCGAAAAGGTGGTAATGAGTTGGGAAATCGGCAAAGAAATTGAGCTGCATTTAAAAGAAAATAATCGCGCTGGTTACGGGAAAAAATTATTTTCTCAGCTCGTCACGGACGTCGGAATTGAGCAAGCAACTCTCTACAAAATGCACTCCTTCTACAAAACCTACCCAAAACTTCCCGACGAAAAAAAAGCATTAAGCTGGAGTCACTACCGAAATTTAATCGCAGTGAAAGATGCCGAGACCCGCGCCCAGCTTGAGAATTTGGTGGTTCAGAAAAATCTTGGCACTAACAAATTGCAGCAAGAAATCAGTGCGACGAAAAAAGTTAAAAAGAAAATCACAACCGCAAAAACCCTTCCCACCAAACTCCGCGTAACCCGCGGCAAACTCTTCACCTACTCTTTGACCAAAGACGGAGAAGTGGATTTGGGATTCAACATTTTCCTCGAGAAAACTTCCGCCACGTTTCGACAGGCTCAACGTGACTCCGACGTCGCCCTGAGCCTTCGAGAAGCTCGACGTAACTCCCGCGCTGTCATGCTGAGCCTGTCGAAGCATCAATTCACTTACGTTGCGAAATTAGAGCGCGTCGTCGACGGCGACACCATTCACGTTAAGCTCGATTTAGGCTTTGGAATTAAGCACCACGAGATTCTGCGACTCGCTAAAATCAACGCTCCTGAGGCGGAAACGAAGGAAGGGAAAAGAGCGACAGTTGCGTTGAAAAAGATTTTAAAAGACGTCGATTTTCTAATCGTCAAAACCAACAAAACTGACATTTACGGGCGCTACATTGCCGACGTTTTTTTCGGCGAAGGGACTGCGGAAAAAGTGGCGGAAAGTGGGGAATATTTGAATCAGACTTTGTTGGATCGGGGGTTGGTTGAAGTCTACTAGCTTGGTTGAAGGTTGCTAAAATCGTTCGTCACTCCGGATTCCCCTCCTGGATCCCCGCCTGCGCGGGGATGACGGGGGTGGGAGAGTGGGAGGTAATTGGGAAAAGGAGTGAGGAGGGATTGGGGATTGGTTGAAGGTTACTAGATTGGTTGAAGCTTACTAAAATTGTTCGTCGCTCCGGCTTCCCCGCTCGCTCTCCGTCATCCCCGTTCTCCTTAGGCCTCTCTCCGTCATCCCCGCGTAGGCGGGGATCCAGGAAGAAGGGTTCGGAGTGAATTGCAAACCTTCCTGGATCCCCGCCTGCGCGGGGATGACGAGGGTGGGAAGAATGGGGTCTACTTGGGAAAAAGAGTGAGGAGGGATTGCCAAGAGAGCGAGGAGGGATTGGTGAGAGAGCGAGGAGGGATTGGGGGACAGTAAGAAGGAAGCGCAGTAAGAAGGAAGTGGCGGAAATTGAATCAACTGCTTCTAGATCGCGGGTTGGTTGAAGCTTACTAGATTGGTTGAAGGTTGCTAAAGTTGTTCGTCACTGCGGTTTCCTCCGTCATCCCCGCGTAGGCGGGGATCCAGG
>JAGWWH010000028.1 GCA_018970485.1 Pseudomonadota bacterium
AGGGTAATGGCCTACCAAGGCGATGATCCGTAGCTGGTCTGAGAGGATGATCAGCCACACTGGAACTGAGACACGGTCCAGACTCCTACGGGAGGCAGCAGTGGGGAATATTGGACAATGGGCGAAAGCCTGATCCAGCAATACCGCGTGGGTGATGAAGGTCTTCGGATTGTAAAGCCCTTTTAGTGGAGAAGATAATGACGGTATCCACAGAAAAAGCACCGGCAAACTTCGTGCCAGCAGCCGCGGTAATACGAAGGGTGCTAGCGTTGTTCGGAATCACTGGGCGTAAAGGGTACGTAGGCGGTTTGGTAAGTCGATTGTGAAAGCCCCAGGCTCAACTTGGGAACTGCAATCGAAACTGCCTTACTTGAGTTTGGTAGGGGATGGTGGAATTCCTAGTGTAGGGGTGAAATCCGTAGAGATTAGGAAGAACACCAGTGGCGAAGGCGACCATCTATGCCAATACTGACGCTGAGGTACGAAAGCGTGGGGAGCAAACAGGATTAGATACCCTGGTAGTCCACGCCCTAAACGATGAATGCTAGTTGTCGGGACCTCAGGTTTCGGCGGCGAAGTTAACACGATAAGCATTCCGCCTGGGGAGTACGGTCGCAAGACTAAAACTCAAAGGAATTGACGGGGACCCGCACAAGCAGTGGATTATGTGGTTTAATTCGATGCTACGCGAAAAACCTTACCAACCCTTGAATCCCATTGACCGGTAGAGAGATTTACCTTTGTAGCAATACACAGTGGAGACAGGTGTTGCATGGCTGTCGTCAGCTCGTGTCGTGAGATGTTAGGTTAAGTCCTTCAACGAGCGCAACCCTCATCCTTATTTGCCATCGGGTTATGCCGGGAACTATAAGGAAACTGCCTACGACAAGTAGGAGGAAGGTGGGGACGATGTCAAGTCATCATGGCCCTTATGGGTTGGGCTACACACATAATACAATGGTGGTTACAGCAGGAAGCCAAGGAGCAATCCGGAGCAAATCCCTAAAAACCATCTCAGTTCAGATTGAGGGCTGCAACTCGCCCTCATGAAGTTGGAATTGCTAGTAATCGTGGATCAGCATGCCACGGTGAATACGTTCTCGGGTCTTGTACACACTGCCCGTCAAGCCATGGAAGCTGTTTCTACCTGAATAGAGTGAGCTAACCGCAAGGAGGCAGCTCTACACGGTAGGAGGAGTGACTGGGGTTAAGTCGTAACAAGGTAGCAGTAGGGGAACCTGCGGCTGGATTACCTCCTTAGAGAAATAAAGTCAGTCCTCGGATTGACTTTCATTACAAATGATTACTCACGTAATCATTCTCAAAACAAAATGCAGCGAGACTGCCGTCTTTATTATTCTTATAAACTCACAGCGCGACTAATGCAATTGACTCTCAAAGCCAATCCGAACTTCTTCACCCCTCACATATCTCACAACTCCTCTTAAAAAACAGTCATCAACCTACCACAATCTCCGACTTCTTTCCCCATCAAAAACGAAAACTTATATTACCTCCAAGTCTGCTTTCTTCCTTAAATTTTTCTGATCCTTCCGTCTCGAAACGATCAGACTCGTGTCATATTTTTCCTAGTCTTGTCTATCTAAATACAGATCTCAGTTAATTATTGTTCTGATGGCGCCTAATAGGAGTAAAAGAACCAACTTTTCATTATCGAAGTTGAAGGTGATAATGGAGTTAAAGCCTTCGCAAGAATTTATTAAATTGAGGTCACTATTTTTTGAGCAGAGCTCGCCACCAACCAAAAACTTATCAAAACGAAGAATTCCACCCGTTGGCAAAAAATTATTAGATCAATAAATCGATTATCGCGACACTGGCCAAAATTTGTTATCGGGTTTCGGGTTGGCAATAAATACCTAAAAAATAGAAAGAATTTTTATAGAAAAAACTAGCTATAGGTTTTTACTATTAAACTTATGAAGTTTTGAGAGGATAAGTCAGTAATTTCATCACTTGAATTAAAAACTATTGAAACACATTTATGGCAAGAGGGCCTAAAACTAAAACATCAGAAACTCCCAAATCCGCACAAAAAAGCCACAAAAAAAAGGAAAAAGAAAGGGAAAGAAACCTATTTAGACATCTTACAATTGTACCTTTATTTCCGTTAGTAGCTGGCTTATTTATAGCTTCTAAACTATTAGATTGGGCTTCTTACCCTTTTGTATGGGCTGGAAATTCAATAAAAGAAATCGATAAAAAAAATAATATCATTGAAGGCGTTGGAGATCACGTCAAAGCGGTGGGAGGGGCAATCAAAACTGTCTCAAATTTATTGAGAGGATTTGCTAATTTTTTATCACCGTGCTTTGAAGATGAAAATGTTCATGATGATGGTACTCAAGAACTTGGCAAGGCAGTCGAATCTGCCGCAGGATCCATTACTACAGTTATTAGTGCCACAAGCGTAGTTGCCGCAGCAGCGGTTGGGGTTTCCGCCTTTGTTGCAAAAACCCCCTTTAGGGTTGCTTATAATGTTGCTAGAGAGGCAGTGCCAGAAAATTTTGGGCATCAACTTGATATGGTTGTCACACCAATAGGTAGGGCTACAAATGTAGTAACTGATGGAATTGTTACTGCTGTTGGAGTTCCGGCAGACTTATTAGCAAAAACTCCTTCCCCAAATTCATACCCCTCAGAACCTAGTCCAAGTTCACGCTTCAAAGATGCAAACTTGAGTAAAGTGGCAAATAAAATTTTTAATCAACCAGAGGGTCATCAAACGAGAAGTCGGTCAAAGAAAAATACTACTAGTGGAAAACCTGGCCATTAGCCATCAAGTTTCGAAAGGCCTATTCTTCAATTCCAGCTGATTTAAATTCTAAAATCCGCTCCGAGATAAACCTTTCTGGTCTCTTCGTGGCCGATAATATCTTCTTTAGAGCCTGATGTCAAAATCGCTCCATCATAAACAATGTAGGCGCGATCTACGATCGATAAGGTTTCTCGCACATTGTGATCAGTTATTAAAACGCCGAGGCCACGATCTTTTAAATGCATTACCATCTGACGAATATCATTTACTGCGATTGGATCAACTCCGGCAAAAGGTTCATCTAGCAAGATAAAAGAAGGATTTGTGGCCAAGGCTCTAGCGATTTCGACCCTTCTCCTCTCTCCTCCAGAAAGAGCTAAAGCATGTGATTTTCTGATGTGAGATATGGAGAACTCTTCCAACAATAATTCTAGCTTTTCTTTGCGCTTAATTTCGTTGGCCTCGGCTATTTCTAAGATTGAGTAAATATTTTCTTCAACATTCATACCACGAAAAATTGAAGCCTCTTGTGGCAAATATCCTACTCCCAAACGCGCTCGATGATACATCGGCATCGAAGTAATATCGAGCTGGTCGATAAAAATATTTCCACTATCTGCATTTACCAATCCCACCATCATGTAAAAACAAGTGGTCTTGCCGGCGCCGTTAGGGCCAAGCAAACCAACTACTTCGCCCTGCTCTATTTTTAAACTTACGTCGCGAATCACGGTTTTTTTTCCGTAAGATTTTTGTAAATTCGCGGCACTTAAAATTTTATTGCTCATATTCTGTTTTTGATTTTTTGATCTCGCCAGCATCATTGCCAATTACAACTCTTACGCGTCTATCTCCACTAATTCCGCCGATTGAAGTCTCATCCTTCTTGCCCAGAAAATGTCCTTTTTTAGTGGTCAAATCGTAAATAAATTTATCTCCGCTCGCGATCGAAGTCCCGTTGTTCACAATCACATTTTTTTCCAACGCAAAAATATTTTGCCTTGGGTCGTAAAATCCAAAATCACCGCTTCCTACAAATTCTTCGCTGAAAATTTTAACATTTTCGCGAGCCTCGATTTTCTTGATTCTAGACTGTTTAGAGTTTTGTTTTTTTTCCTCGTAAAGCACGGTCATATTGTCGGCGAGTAAACTTCCATCATCCTTCTCAACCACTACGTTGTGCAAAAAATTTACTTCCTGAGATTTGCGCTTAATGTCGATTATGTCTGATCTTATTCTTGCGGGCGAGCCCTTTGATCTAGGGGCTCCAAGCACCTCACAAGCAAAAAAACTGTAAATTATGAAAATTGATAAAAAGCGTCTCACTTTTTTTGTTGTCAGTTGTATGATTATTTTTTTGATCGAGCTTCAAGCCAACGGAAAGCTGGGTTTGGACGCTGTCGAGGGGTTTAACCGCGATCTAAAAAACTACAACGCCAAATTACAAATCTTCGATCGCGATTCAAAAAAGATTGCGAGCTTCAAAATCGCAACTGCCCGAACAGAAGAAGAGAAGATGTATGGATTGATGAATCTTGATAAATTGCCAAAGGATCACGGCATGCTCTTTTTTTTCAGAGAAACTCAGGTTGTGATGATGTGGATGAAAAACACAAAAATTCCTCTCGATATTATTTTCATTGATGCCGACAACGAAATTGCCTCAATCGCTGAAAATACAAAACCTTACTCCCTCGATCTTATTTCTTCGCAACGAGAGATAAAATATGCACTCGAGATCAATGCTGGCCTAGTCAAAGAGCTTGGGATAGAAGTTAGACAAAAAGTGCAAATTCTAAATTAATGAAAATTATTCGCTTTACGAGGCCAAGAAAAATGATGAAGCTCTTCGCTCTATTTCCCCTTTTTATTCTCTTGTTTTCTTGCTCTAAGGATGGCGAAAAAAAAACTAACGCAGAGATATCCTACATTGAAGCGGTCAAGTTACTAAAGCAGAAAGACTATTCCGAAGCGGCGACTGAATTCGAAAAGATTGATGAGGATTTCCCTTTTTCTAAGTGGGCAATCAAGGCCCAAACCATGGCGGTTTATGCTCACTATAAAAATGAAGATTACCCAAAGATCATTGCCAATGTTGATGACTTTTTGCGCCTAAATCCAGCTAGCGAATACGTGCCTTACATGCTCTACATGAAAGGATTAACCTACTACAATCAAATTCCCGATATCGCTCGCGCTCAAGATAATACGCAGCAGGCCTCCTTCATATTTCGCGAACTAATGGCACGCTTCCCCGAAACGACTTACGCAAATGATGCCAAAGAGAAAATATTTTTTATCGACGAGCATCTTGCCGGAGCAAGAATGGCTGTAGGTCGCTATCAAATTGCCACCCGAAATTACGTAGGCGCAATTATCAGTTTTAACGAGGTGATCTCTCGCTATCGCTACACCAAACAAGTTCCCGAATCCTACTTCCGCCTAGTCGAAATCTACTACAAACTCGGCCTAAGAAATGAGGGCAAAAAAATTAAGCAACAACTACAGAAGAAATTTCCTGATAATGATTGGTCATCTTTGGCCGAAAATTTGCCTAGTTAATAAATCCTAAAATACCCCTCCGCTCAACATTAAGAAGGCTTTGGCAACAACTCTTCAACTACGATTTCTGAACAAAAAGGCGCTGTCACAAATCAAGTTTTTTCTTGAGAAAGTTGAGAAGAGAAATCGTTTTTCAGCGACAAATATTTTTAATAATTTTCCTGGAAAAATTTTATCTTTTAAAAGCTGAAGCCTTGTAAATGCTAGTCAAAGTATGATTTTGAGCACGGTGCTCAAAATCTTTTTAAGGCGCTGTCACGTAAATCAAAAGCGCGCCTAAATCTGCGCGCGTTTCGAAAAATTTAGAATTGCGAAAAGTTCGACGAAAAATTTAGTTACGCGACAGCGCCTTAAGCCACCTTCTCAACCACCACAATTGACACTACAGCCTGCGCAGCGATTCCCTCTTCTCTTCCCAAAAATCCAAGCTTTTCAGTTGTAGTTGCTTTTACGTTCACGCGAGTTGCTGAAATGCCAAGAACCTGCGCCAAAGCTGCTTTCATCTGATTTTTAAATTTAGAAATTTTTGGTCTTTCGCAGATTAAAGTGACGTCGAGATTTAAAATCGTGCCGCCTTTTTTCTTCAGTAAGTGGTTGGTGATTTTGAGCATTTCGCGCGAGTCGACATTTTTCCACTTCGCCTCGCTCGGCGGAAAATGTTCGCCAATGTCCCCTTCGCCAATCGCTCCTAGAATCGCGTCAATTAAGGCGTGAATGCCAACGTCGCCGTCGGAATGTGCTTCGATTTTTTTGTCGAATTCGACGTCAACTCCGCAGATCCGAATAAAATTATTTTCGTTTTTTTCGCAGGCACGAAAGGCGTGAACATCAAATCCGCTGCCGCAGCGAGTTTCTTCGCGAACGTTTGGAATCATCATTGCCGCCAAGTTTTTCGCGCGCTCAAAGTCTTCTTCGGTGGTGATTTTAAAATTATTTTGCGAGCCCGGAACAATCGCTACGGGAATGCCGGCATATTCGTTGAGGGAAGAATCGTCGGTAAAATTCAAGTCTTTGAAGGCAATGTGTGAGTCGAGAATGTCTTGGTAAAGAAAGCCCTGCGGGGTTTGCGCCCGCCACAGATTTTCGCGCTCGAGCGTCCATTCGATTTTTCCGTCGCTAGTTTTTTTGAGAGTGTCTTCAACCGCAACGGCGGGAATTACCGCGGGATGAGTTTCGAGCTTTTCCAAAATTCCATTAATGATGCGCTTAGAGACAAAAGGGCGCACGCCGTCGTGAATTAAAACTTTGCTCGGAGCGTAATCGCGTAAAGCCTCTAAACCCAAGCGAATTGAGGCTTGACGAGTGTCACCACCAAAAACTGGATTTAACAAATCAAGGCCAGCCACTGCTTCTTCGTAAAGCTCGACGTCGTCGGGATGAATAACGCAAATCACATCCATAATTTTTGGATGATTTAAAAATGCTAAAATCGAGTGACGCAAAAGCGGCACGCCGGCGAGTGGCAAATATTGCTTAGGAATTCCCTCGCCACTGTTGAAACGATTACCGCGCCCACAGGCAGTAATTAAGGCGACGATTTTAGGCATTATTTCTGGCTATTCTTCGCTCCATTTCGCCACGGAAATTTTTGATTAAGCCTTGCACCGGCCAAGCGGCGGCGTCGCCCAAAGCGCAAATGGTGTGACCTTCGATTTGTTTGGTAAGATTGTAGAGTTGATCGATTTCTTCGATTTTAGCATTGCCGTCAATCATACGATCCATGATTCGCATCAGCCAGCCCGTGCCTTCGCGGCATGGCGTGCACTGTCCGCAAGATTCGTGTTTGTAGAAATGTGAGAGACGCGCAATTGCAGCAATTACGTCGGTTGATTTATCCATTACAATTACACCAGCAGTTCCAAGCCCTGAGCCAGCAGCTTTTAGAGAATCGAAATCCATCAAAACTGTGTCGCAAACATCTTTTTTTAACATTGGCACAGAAGAGCCGCCCGGAATTACGGCAAGCAAATTATCCCAACCTCCACGCACGCCGCCGGCATGTTTTTCAATTAATTCTTTGAGCGGAATTCCCATTTCTTCTTCAACGTTACAAGGCTTGTTAACGTGGCCCGAAATGCAGAAAATTTTTGTGCCAGTATTTTTTTCGCGACCCAAGCCTGCGAACCAAGCTGGACCACGACGTAAAATTTCTGGAATCACGGCGATTGATTCGACGTTATTGATTACGGTTGGACAGCCGTAAAGTCCGACAAGTGCCGGAAATGGCGGCTTTAAGCGTGGCTGACCTTTATTTCCCTCTAAACTTTCAAGAAGCGCCGTTTCTTCGCCGCAAATGTAAGCGCCGGCTCCGCGATGCACAAAAATGTCTAAATCCCAACCAGAATTGCAGGCATTTTTTCCAATTAATTTCGCGTCGTAAGCTTCGTCGATCGCGCGCTGCAGGGCAACGGCTTCGTTGTAATATTCGCCACGAATGTAGATGTAGCAGGTGTTGGCGTTGATCGCACGCGCTGCGATTAAGCAGCCTTCTAAAAGTTTGTGCGGATCGTTGCGCAAAATGTCACGATCTTTGCAGGTTCCGGGCTCGGATTCATCGGCGTTAATTACCAAATAATGCGGCTTGCCTTCTTTTGGATCTGATTTTTTTGGTACGAAACTCCATTTCATTCCAGTCGGAAAACCAGCACCACCGCGGCCGCGCAACACAGAATCTTTAACTTGTTGGATTAATGCCTCAGAGCCCAAATCGAGAAATTTTTTGGTTTCAGACCAATCTCCTCTTTTTTTTGCGGCATCAAGATTTGGTGATTCAAATCCGTAAAGATTGGTAAAAATTTTGTCCGATTCTTTGAGCATTTTGTTGAAAATTTTTTAACGAGAATATCGATTTTTATTTTCATTAGCGACTTTCGCAAAAGCAAGTTTTGACACCTAAATGAAACAGAAAAACAAAGCGGGTTGATTAACAAAACTTCTTACCTAGGTTCGAGCGATAAAATTTTTTCATAACCCCTTCCTAAATCAATAAAATCAAGTGTTCAAAGCATCTCATTTAATAAAGAAATTTCTGTATTTCTCGCTGATTTTAGCCTTACCAATTTTTTTCCAATCTTGCTCTGGGGGAAGGGTTGATCCTTTTGATATCAGCACCGGAGCTACTCGCGAAGAAGCCTTTAGCACCTTACTTAAGAACGGATCTTCTTCCTTAAGAAAATCAGAAAAAGAAGACCCATCTAAAGCACCGAAAGAAATCCCAGTTCCGAAGATGTCAAAACTGATCGTTTCCCCGCCGCCACCGGTTATTGGCAGCGATAAAATCATTTCTTTTTCTGTAACTGATCAAATTCCTCTAAAAGATGTTTTGATTGAATTTGGGCGCGTGGTGCAGATTGATGTTGATGTCGATCCAAAGATTTCGGGAAACATTATTCTTAGCGCAAAAAATCGCCCCCTCAAAGAGGTAATAGATCGAATCGCAACCTTGGGGCGCCTTCGCTATTCCTACAAAAACGGCGTATTACACTTTGAACAAGATTCCGTCTACGCCAAAAACTATTTCGTAGATTATTTACTGGGAGGATCTCTTTGGACTGACGTTGAAGCTAATATCCCAGCGGTTTTGGCAGCAGAAATGAGTGAGGGCTCTTCTGGTGGCGATCTTACTAACCCAACCACCAATACTGGCGCCGCTTCTTTCACATCTAACAAATCAGCTGGAATAATCACCGTCGTTGGAACTGACAGACAACACAAAGCTGTCTCTAAATATCTGGAAGATGTTCAAAAATATGCTTCTGCTCAGGTCTTAATAGAAGCTAAGGTGGTTGAAGTAACTTTAACCAAGGATTACAGCTCTGGTATCGACTGGTCTAGCGCGGGCGGAGGATTTTCTGCAACCAATGGCTATGCGGCGGGTGGGGCTTTAGACATAGTTCTAGCTGGCACTGAGATTACTGCGTCAATTAGCGCTCTCGAAAAATTTGGCGAGACAAAAACCATTTCTAGTCCTCGTATTAGCGCAATAAATAACCAGAAAGCGACCCTGAATTTTACCGATAAATTGGTCTATTTCCAAGTTCAACAAACCCAAAGTAACACATCTACAACCGGCGGAACAACTGCTCTCGTTACCTCAACCATCACCTCGACAAAACTTGAGGAGTCTGTGGGAGTTATTCTTGAAATTGTTCCTTCAATCAATCTCAAAACTAACGAGATTGTAATGAGCATTAAGCCGAAACTATCAGTCTTGAGTGATTATGTTGTTGATCCAGCATCTCCCGCAGATTTACTAGACGCTGATAAAAACAGAGTTGTAAACCAGGTTCCAGTTATTCAAACAAGAGAGCTCGATACTTCCGCCAAGATTCAAAGTGGAAATATCATAGTTATTGGCGGATTGATGAAAGATATATCATCTAACACCGATTCTGGAATCCCTTTTCTAAATCGAATTCCGGTCTTGGGCTGGCTATTTAAATCAATGTCTCGCAGTTCAGGAATCACCGAAACCGTAATCTTCATTAAGGCTACCATCATTAACAGCGGAACCCCTGTAAAGAAGATTGATCGCGATATACAGAAGGCCTTCGACCCAAGCAAAAGAGAGTATTTTTAGGCGACATATTAGTTAAAAACGCGGATGTCTGAGCGGGTTTTTGCGCCAAGAAAACAGCCTTAACGGCTGTTTTTACTAAAAATGGGCTCAGGAGCGAAGCTAGGCAAACCTTGGCGTGAGTCGTCTTCGAACGAAGTGAGAAAAGCGACGAAACGTTTGAAATAATGGACGGATGGCCGAGTGGCTGAAGGCGCACGCTTGGAAAGCGTGTGTAGGGATAAAACTCTACCGAGGGTTCGAATCCCTCTCCGTCCGCCAAATTAAGAAAGCCGACTCAAATTTTAATTTTTGGGTCGGTTTTTTTATTTGAAGAGCGACGTGATTTTAGAAAATCTTACGTTTGTAACGTGCGAATGCGCACTATTCCCTTCGCATCAAAATCCATTTTATGCATCCAATCTCTTCAAAAATATTTCCGAACTTTGATCTTGGTGATTTTGTTCTGCGCGAAAAACAAGAATCAGATATCCCAGATTTTTTTCGTTACTATTCCAGCCCGGAAGTAAGCAAATTCATCCTCTGCGAAATTCCTCAGAACCTAGAAGAAGCGACTCGCGAGTTGCGTTATTGGCGCGGAGTTTTTTATCAAAATGACGGAATTTATTTCGCCATCGCTGACAAAAAAACGAATCAGATGATTGGCTCAATCGGCCTTACGAGTCACAACACTTATCAAAGTCGCATCGAATTAAGTTACGATCTCGCTTGTGAATATTGGCGTCGCGGCATCACTACTCGCGCGATTGAAGTGGTGGTTAAATATGCGTTTGAGACACTTCGAGTTAATCGCATCGAGGCCTCAGTTTCTTGTACGAACATTCCTTCGAAAAATCTTTTATTGAAATCTGGCTTCACTCTTGAGGGCACTTTGCGCCAGCATCGTTATCATCGCGGCACCTTTGTTGATGTTTATTTTTTTAGTTTGCTGCGGAGTGATTTAAAAAATTACGCACAAAAATCTCTGCGTTAAATTCCTGTAAATCTTCCGCCTTTTCGCCGACTCCAATCGCGTAAATTGGTTTAACGAATTTCTTGGCGATGCTCACAACTATCCCGCCTTTCGCGCTACCATCAAGCTTAGTAATTATTATTCCCGTAATGCCGACAATCTGGTTAAATACCTCCATTTGCGCCTTAGCATTTTGACCAATTGTTGCGTCAAGAATCAGTAAATTTTCGTGCGGCGCACTTGCGTCAATTTTCTTCAAAACTGAATTAATTTTTTTTAGCTCATCCATCAAATTTTGTTTATTTTGTAAGCGTCCAGCAGTGTCGATTAAAACAACATCGTGACCATTTTTTTTAGCAAAATCGAAAGCGCGATAAGCAACAGAAGCTGGGTCTTCTCCTTCTTTTTGCGGCATCATAATTTCACAGCCGATTTTTTTTGCCCAAATTTCTAATTGCTCTGCAGCCGCTGCTCTGAAGGTGTCGCAGGCGGCGATTAAAACTTTTTTATTCTGATTTTTTAGATTCGCGGCGATTTTTGCGATGGTTGTAGTTTTGCCGGCGCCGTTAACTCCGTTAAAAATTATAATTTGAGGCTTAGTTGATTCATCCAGAGCTAGAGGCTTTTCGCAGGGCTTGAGCACTTTAATAATTTCTGCTGCGAGGAAGTTTTTAATTTCCGCTTCATCGATATTTTTAGAAAATTTTTGCGCTCGTAGATGCGTGATTATTTCGCTGGTGATTTCGCCGCCCATATCGCTTAGAAGCAGCACATCTTCTAGCTTCTCAAGCAGATCTTCATCTAACTTTTTATGCGTAAAAATCTGCGTTAGCGACGTAGAAATTTTATTAGCGCTAAGGCCAAGTTTCGATTTAGAGAAAAAATTAGAGATCATGTTTTATGGATTTTATCACTTCGGGAGGCATGTATTTTTCATCGTGTTTTATCAGCAACTCTTTGGAGAAGAATTCGTCGCCAGTATCATTTAAAATACCCTTCGCAACCACACCCTGTCTATCGCGGAACAAGTCAGGCAAAATTCCTTGGTAACGAACTTTCAGCTTATTTTTTAAATCGGTGACGATGAATTCGGTGTTGAGTACATCTATCTTTTTGATCGATCCTTCCTCAACTAAACCACCAATTCTAATGGTTTTTCCTTCGGTTTTAATTTCTTGTAACTCAGTAGGTGAGTAGAAAAAGACAATGTTTTCTTGGAAGTTTTTAATCACGAAAAGCAGCGCCAACAGAGAGACGGCAAATATCGAGCTAACAAAAATTATTCGTTTTTTTTTGTGTTTATTTTTGAACATTTTTTGTTTTTGCGGCGAAATATTTTTTTAAGGTGAAGAGCGCCAAAGCAGAAAGGACGAGCGTGGTAAGCCCGTATGCCGCAAAAACAAATTGTGAATAATCGACAGAATTTTCCATTAAGAATCTTTCTTCTCGTCCTTCACTTCTTCATATTCTGCATCAACAACTTTCTCGTTATTTTCAGGACTTGCTTCAGTTGTAGATTCTGCTGGACCGGCATCAGCGCTAGTTTGAGAGGCTTTGTAAATTGCCTCGCCTAACTTCATCGCATTTTGCATTAAAGCATCAGTTGCAGATTTTAATTCTGCTGCGGCAGTTCCTTCTTTAGCTATTAAATCTTTAACCTTTTGCGCTTCCGCTTCGATTGCTGATTTAGTTGCCGCGTCAACTTTATCGCCATGTTCGCGCAAAGATTTTTCAGTTTCATAAACCGCAGAATCAGCGTGATTTTTTGCTTCGATAAATTCTTTTTTGGCTTTATCGGAAGCGGCATTGGCTTCAGCGTCTTGCATCATTTTCTTGATATCAGCGTCAGACAAACCGCCGGAAGATTGAATTCTGATTTGCTGCTCTTTGTTCGTCGCTTTATCTTTCGCCGAAACTTTCACCACGCCGTTGGCATCAATATCAAAACTAACTTCAACTTGTGGCATTCCGCGCGGAGCTGGAGCGATTCCTTCGAGATTAAATTCGCCAAGCAATTTGTTGTGAATCGCAATGTCACGCTCGCCTTGGAAGACTTTAATCGTCACTGCGGTTTGATTATCAGCAGCAGTTGAAAATACCTGACTCTTGTTAGTCGGAATCGTTGTATTGCGATCGATCAAACGTGTGAAAACGCCGCCTGCCGTTTCAATGCCAAGTGAAAGTGGAGTGACGTCCAAAAGGAGAACATCTTTCACGTCGCCTTGTAAAACTGCGCCCTGAATCGCTGCACCAATCGCCACAACTTCGTCAGGATTAACCGACTTATTTGGCTCTTTACCGAAAAGTTTTTTCACAGTTTCGATAACTTTTGGCATGCGCGTCATACCGCCAACGAGAATAACTTCGTCAATATCAGAAGCCTTCAAACCCGCGTCCTGCAAGGCATTTTCGCATGGTTTGATTGTGCGCTGGATTAGATCATCAACCAATTGTTCAAGTTTCGCGCGAGTTAGCTTCACGTTAAGATGCTTAGGGCCAGAGGCATCGGCAGTGATGTAAGGAAGATTAATCTCAGTTTCTAAAGTTGAAGAAAGTTCAATTTTTGCCTTCTCAGCCGCCTCTTTCAAGCGTTGTAAAGCGAGGGGATCTTTTGACAAGTCAACGCCGGTATCTTTTTTGAATTCAGTAGTAAGGAATTCTTGGATGCGCATGTCGAAATCTTCTCCACCGAGGAAAGTGTCGCCGTTGGTTGATTTTACTTCGAATACGCCGTCGCTGATTTCAAGAACTGAAACATCGAAAGTTCCACCACCTAAATCATAAACGACTATTGTTTGACTGGTTTTTTTATCGAAGCCGTAAGCGAGTGCAGCAGCGGTTGGTTCGTTAATAATACGAAGAACATCGAGGCCAGCGATTTTACCAGCATCTTTTGTTGCTTGGCGCTGTGAGTCATTGAAGTAAGCAGGAACTGTGATCACGGCTTTCTCGATTTTTTCACCAAGATAACTTTCCGCAGTTTCTTTCATCTTCATCAAAGTGAATGCAGAGATTTGACTTGGAGAATATTTCTCACCCTTCACCTCAACCCAAGCATCGCCATTTGCTGAAGGAACAATTTTGTAAGGAACTAATTCGCGATCTTTTTTAGTTGCCGCGTCATCATTACGACGACCGATCAAGCGTTTAATGCCAAAAATTGTATTTTGTGGATTGGTAACCGCTTGGCGTTTTGCCGATGCGCCAACAGTTCTCTCGCCATTTGCAAGAAATGCCACAATCGAGGGAGTGGTGCGTGCGCCTTCAGCATTTTCTATTACTTTCGCGACTCCACCTTCCATGATTGAGACGCAAGAATTTGTGGTACCGAGGTCGATACCAATAACTTTGTTAGACATATTTTTTGATTGGTTGAGAAAAAACGGCCGCTCATTTAGTAAAGCGCTTTGCAATTACAAGAATCCCAATTTCAAATTTATGTCTGCCGAAATCGAAAATCTTTTTAGTGCCGTTGAGTCTTCTTTTAACCTCATTGCGAGGTGTCTTTGAGCTGGATAAATTAAGAGAAAAACTGGCCGAGTTGAATCAAAAATCTGAAGACCCCGAGCTCTGGAATAACAACCAAGAAGCACAAAAAATTCTTAAAGAAAAATCGCTAGTTGAAGACAAGTTGAATCAAGTTTTTGCGATCGAAAATAGCCTAAAAGATAACCGTGAATATTTCGATTTAGCCAAGCTAGAAGGTGATGCACAACTTATTTCCGACATCGAGAAAAATTTAATTTCACTCAAAAAAACTGCGCAAAATTTCGAGATTGAATGTCTTTTTTCTGGTGAAACTGATGCAAATAATTGCTTCCTCGACATCAATGCTGGTGCGGGCGGAACTGATTCTTGTGATTTCGCTTTAATGCTACTTCGCATGTATGAACGCTTCGCTGTGAGCAAAAAATTTAAAGTTGAAATCGTCAGTATTTTGGATGGCGAAGAGGCCGGACTTCGCTCTGCAACTCTAAAAATTTCAGGTAGATTTGCTTTTGGTTGGATGCGCACGGAATCAGGCGTACACAGGCTTGTTCGCATTTCACCTTTTAATGCGAATGACAAACGTCAAACCAGTTTTGCTTCAGTTTGGGCTTATCCAGAACTTGATGACGAAATCGAAATTACCATTAACGAAAAAGATCTGCGCGTCGACACTTTCCGCGCTTCTGGCGCTGGTGGACAACACGTCAACAAAACTGATTCAGCCGTGCGCATGACGCATTTGCCGACGAATATTGTTGTGCAATGTCAAACAGATCGCTCGCAAATTCGTAATCGCGCAGAATGCATGAAGATGCTAAAATCAAGGCTTTACGAGCTTGAAGTGCAGAAGAAAAAAGACGCACTAACTGCATCAGAATCTTCAAAAACAGACAATAGTTGGGGTCATCAAATTCGTTCCTACGTCCTTCATCCTTACCAACTAGTGAAAGACTTAAGCACTGATTTCGAAACCGGAAATATTCAGGCAGTTTTGGATGGCGAAATTGAAGGTTTTATCAAGGCGGCTTTAACGGAAAAAACTTCGGAGAAAAATTAATCATGCGCTGTCCATTTTGTAATAATCTCGAAACCCAAGTTAAAGATAGTCGCATCTCTGACGATGGCGAAGCGATCAAGCGTCGGCGCTATTGCACGGCCTGTGATTCGCGCTTTACAACTTACGAACGAGTTCAACTGCGCGAGATTTTGGTGATCAAAAAAAGCGGCGAGAAAAAAGTTTTTGATCCAGAAAAATTGAAAAAATCAGTTGAGATGGCGGTGCGGAAAAGACCAGTGGCAGAGCTACAGGTTGATAAGTTGGTGAATAATATTGTGCGCCAACTTGAGATGGAAAACGAAACAGAAATTCCTTCGGCGCGAATTGGTGAAATGGTTATGGTTGCACTTGAAAAGCTCGACAAAGTAGCATTCGTGCGCTTCGCTTCGGTTTATAAAAATTTTGAAAAGGCGGAAGATTTTCAGAAATTTATTAAACAGGTGGTAAAGCAATGACGAAAAAAAATCTTACCGAAGCTCTCCAGTTCTATGTTGATAATGATTTGAACGAAGTGATTTCTGAGAAATCGCAAAATCATTTCCTGCAAAAGTCTCCACTAAAAAAAATTGCTGAAGAAAAAAAAATTCCGATCGTCAATAACTTCATCAAGCCACAATTCTCAACGGATCAAGCCTTATCAACTCTAGCAAAAAAATTTGTGACTTCAGAAAAATTTCAGCCACTTAACGAAATTGTTGCTCAGGCAAAATCATTGGCGCAGGCGGCAAAAAATATCGATGAATTGCGTGAAGCGGTAAAAAATTTCGACGGCTGTAATTTGAAAAAAATGGCGACGAATACCGTATTTGGTGACGGTAATCCAAACGCAAAAGTGATGGTGATCGGCGAAGCACCCGGAAATCACGAGGATTTGCAGGGAATTCCATTTTGCGGCGATTCAGGACAAATGCTTAACGACATGCTTGGTGCCATCAATCTCACGCGTAAAGAAAGTTTCTACATCACTAATGTTCTCTTCTGGCGACCGCCGGGAAATCGCCGCCCGACTGATGAGGAATTGGCGATTTGTCGTCCATTTGTTGAGCGCCACATCCAATTAATTAATCCTGACGTAATTCTTTTAGTCGGCGCAACATCAATGGCTGCAGTGCTTGAAACCAGTGATCCTATCGGAAAAATGCGCGGACAATTTGTCGATTATTCACCGAAATTTTTGTCGCGCACGATCAAAACTTTTACGATTTTTCATCCTTCTTACTTGATGCGTCAGCCTTCGAAGAAAAAGGTCGCGTGGCAAGATATGCTTGCTTTGGAGAGTTTTTTAAAATGAACAAAAAATGGAAAATTTTTGGCATCCAAACCAATGTTGAGTGGTACGATGTCAAAACAAAATTCAAGCAACTGACTCGTAAAATCACCTACAGCTTCTTGGTGCGCGAGTTGATCTGTTCTATCGTTTCCATCTACATGAAGCTGGTTTATTTCAGCAGTAAGAGAATTTTTGTTAATCGCGAAATACTGTCCGAAGTCGCGACAAACAAGAGCCCGCTCATTTGCGTATTCTGGCATAATCGCTTGATGATGATCCCATTTGCGACGCGAGAACCAAAAAAACTTTTCCCTGGTTACAATTTTATGACTCTCGCCTCAAAGCACGGCGACGGGCATTTTGTAGGTAGAATTATGGAAAAGTTCGGGCTGATTTCGATTTATGGGTCGTCAAAAGATGGACGCAAATCTTCGCGAGGAATTGATCTCGCAAGTTTTAGAAAAATTTTTGATGGATTAAAAAAAGGATATTCTCTTGGAATCACGCCAGATGGCCCGCGCGGGCCAAATCAAAAAATTAACGGAGAGATTGTAAATATCGCTCGCATCTCTGGTGCAGGAATTTTGGCAACATCTTACTCATGCTCTAAATTCAAGCAGATCAAGACTTGGGACGAGTTTAAGATTCCTCTGCCATTTTCGACTCTTTGTTTTTATTTCGACGAAAAGCCATTTTACATCGATAAAAAAGCCGATGAGCAAGAAATGGAAAAAATTAAAATATCTTTAGAAGAGCGGATGAATTTTGTTCAGGATGAGTCGCTAAAATTAACCAGATAAACATGTCAAATAATTACAAAAAAACACATATTGGTTCACGCCCAATTCATCCAGAAACCCAGATGATGTCTTATGGCTACGACCCTTTTATGTCCGAGGGTTCGGTGAAGCCTCCGGTTTTTTTGACCTCGACTTTTGCTTTTAAAAATGCGGAAGAAGGTGCGGAATTTTTTGACGTTACCTCTGGTCGTAAACCAATGCCAGAAGGCTATTCTGGTGGATTGATCTACAGTCGCTTCAATCATCCAAATCTCGAAATCACTGAAAATCGCGTTGCGCTTTTGGAAGGCGGAGAAAGCTGCAATATCTTCGCAAGCGGCATGGCCGCCATCTCTACCGCCTTTCTTGCTTTGGTAAAACCTGGAGATGTTGTTGTTCATTCTTCGCCAATTTACGGCGGAACCGAGACCTTGATTCGTAACGCTCTGAAGGAATGGGGGGTGCGTTCTGTTGAATTTAGAAATGGTCTTGATCAACCATCAATTGAGGTGGCCCTCGCCAAAGCCGCTAGATTTGGGCAAGTCAGTGTTTTATTCATCGAGACCCCGTGCAATCCAACCAATGCCATCGTTGATTTTGCCAAAGTAAAAAATGCGATCGATAAATTTGAAAAGCAGTACGGATATAGGCCAATCAGCATCTGCGACAATACTTTGCTTGGGCCAGTTTTTCAAAAACCATTAGAGCATGGAATTGATTTAACCTGTTATTCCTTAACCAAATATGTCGGGGGACATAGTGATTTAGTGGCTGGAGCAGTGATTGGAAGAAAGCAGTTAATGGAAAAAATTCGTCGCACTCGTAGCTCTTTTGGATCGCATCTAGACCCTCACTCTTCTTGGATGATTGGACGCTCACTAGAAACATTGTTTTTGCGCATGAAATCGGCGGCGAAATCAGCAGAAGAAATTGCTGATTGGATGAAGGAAAACTTCCCTCAGGTCAAAATTTTCCATTCAAAATTTATCGACAATAAAGACTACCGAGAAGCTTTTGATAGGCAGTGTAGCGGTTATGGCAGCACTTTTGCTTTTGCCATCAATGGTGGAAGAAAAGAGGCTTTTGCCTTCATCAACGCACTACAGATTTTTAAATCTGCGGTGAGTTTGGGCGGAACGGAATCCTTGGTTTGTCACCCAGCTTCGACTACTCATTCCGGAATCCCTATTGAGCTGCGTGAAGAGTTGGGAATTTCTGAAGGTTTAGTTCGGCTATCAATTGGCTTAGAAAACCCTGCCGATCTAATCGCCGACCTAAGCATTGCCTTTAGCAAAATTTCCTAGAAACAACTTTAAAATAGAGGAAGAGCCTAAAAGGCATAAGAGTTATCAATATCTTTTACAAAAGAGGATTTCCGCATGATGGGCGGTGGTGTGAGGAATAAATTTATACAATCCATAGAGTGGTAAGCGCTAGAGATGGTTGTATAACGCATAACGCGGCAGATGGATCAACGAAAATTACTGACCTGATTTCTTTTTAAGAAATAGCGGCGATAAAATCTTCAGGCAAAGGACCTGACGAGGTTTAATTACAATAAATCAAGCCAGCTAAACAAAGATTTTAGGCAAGATCTCTCTTTTATATCTCAGGAAAGTATAGCTAATCAATGATTACGGGGGGTTATTTTTTGACCTAATCGAATTATTTTAAGTCTAAGAAGTGATGTGATGCATGTAAAAAATGCGGCAAAAAATCAGAAATAATCTAGAACTTTTTTAGTAAAGTCCTAGAATGGACTTTGATCTACCTTTGGATATCGGCTTAGTTGCAAACATGAGCTTCCTAACAAAAAACCCGCCCAAGATACAAGATCTTTGACGGGTTTTTGTTTTTTTTAATGCCACTTGGAGGCTTGGCGACAACCTACTCTCACTGGCCACAAAGACCAAATACCATCGGCGCGACATGCGTTTCACTTGCGAGTTCGGAATGTGATCGAGTGGTTCCACACCGCTATCCTCACCAAGCCAGCAAGTGGCATTAAAACTGATAACTAGGGAACCCTGCGAATTTATGTTTATCTCAATTTAGTGCCTTAATGCAGATCAATTCCACACATAGTCTAAAAAATAAGCCAATCGGGTAATTAGTACTGGTTAGCTCAAAGTGTTGCCACTCTTACACACCCAGCCTATCAACGTGGTAGTCTTCCACGACCCTAATAGGGAAAATTTGTTTTGAAGGAGGCTTCCCACTTAGATGCTTTCAGCGGTTATCCCGTCCATACTTAGCTACCCAGCAATGCTCCTGGCGGAACAACTGGAACACCATTGGTATGTTCAACTCGGTCCTCTCGTACTAAAGTCAACTCTTCTCAATTTTCCAAACACCTGCGGCAGATAGGGACCGAACTGTCTCACGACGTTCTGAACCCAGCTCACGTACCACTTTAATCGGCGAACAGCCGAACCCTTGGGACCTTCTTCAGCCCCAGGATGTGATGAGCCG
>JAGWWH010000029.1 GCA_018970485.1 Pseudomonadota bacterium
GCTTACGCTAGCGGTGGAAGAAAAAATGCCACAGCACGAGTCTGGATCAAAAAAGGCACTGGTAAAATCAAGGTTAATGATCGCGAGGCCAAAAATTATTTTGGCAGAGAAATTCTAATTAACGTAATTAAAGCCCCTTTCGTTGCTGCAAAAGGTGTCGATAAATTTGATGTGATTGCAACAATTGCAGGAGGAGGCTTAAGCGGACAAGCTGGTGCGCTTTCTAATGCGATCAGTAAAGCATTGGTTGCGTTCGATTCAAATAATCATAAAGCCCTTCGCGCAGGAGGGTTTTTGACTCGCGATTCTAGAGTTGTTGAGCGCAAAAAATACGGACTAAAAAAAGCCCGCAAAGCCCAAACTTACCGCAAACGCTAGACGGGATATATCGCTCACCTCGATACCCAATCCTTACTTCTGAGAATATCTCGCTTCCACTTAACATGATTAATTTGGCACAAAAGGTTCTTATAGCATCCGACCATGCTGGATTTTCTCTAAAAAAAATCATCATCTCAGAATTAAATGGATTGGGAATTGCTACATTCGATCTCGGTTGTAACTCCACCGAAGAGTCAGTCGACTATCCAGACTTCGCTCACGAGCTCAGCAAAAAACTAAAAAATGAATTTGGCATTCTGATTTGTGGCAGTGGCATTGGAATTTCAATCGCCGCGAATCGCCATAAAAACGTTCGCGCCGCTCTTTGCCACAATATTAAATGCGCGAAACTTGCACGCCTTCACAACAACGCGAACGTTATTTGTTTGGGAGCAAGGTTAGTGAAAGAAAAACCTGCCTTAGCAATCGTGAAAGCCTTCCTGAACACTAAATTTGAAGGCGGAAGACATGAAAGAAGAGTCGCAAAAATTAATCCGTAGCTTCGGCAGAATTAAGAGTCGCAAACTCTCCGAGCATAAAAAATCCTTACTGGAAAACCCTCTAAAACATTACTCCCTAGAATTTCCGCTATTAAAAAATCAGCAGCCAGCAATTTTAGAAATCGGCTTTGGCTTCGGTGATTTTATTTTTGAGAAAGCCAAAAAAAATCCCGAGAAAAATTTTTTTGGCTGCGAACCACATCTCAATGGAGTGGTGAATTTACTCTCCAAACTCGAGATTGAGCCTCTAAAAAATATCCAGATTTCTCTCAAAGACTCTCGATTACTTTTGGAAGAATTTCCGGAAAAATTCTTTGACGAGATTTATATTTTATTTCCCGACCCTTGGCCAAAAACGAAGCATTTCAAGCGCCGCTTACTTACTAGAAAATTTTTTGATAAAATTCTTTCGCCAAAAATTAAAACTGGCGGCAAGCTAGTAATTGCAACTGATCACGACTCTTACAAAACTTGGATCTTAGCTGAATTTTTACGCAGCGAAAAATTCTCTTGGGATGCAAAATCAAAAAAAGATTGGCAGATTTTTCCTAAAGACTGGGTCAAGACAAAATATCAAAAAAAAGCCGAAATAGAAAGTCGATTACCGATTATTTTTAATCTTACTCATCATGATTAATAGATTACCGAAAGTACGCGGAACTTATCGAGAAAATGCAGAATTAAAAACTTGGTTTGATGTTGGAGGTCCTGCAGAAGTTATATTTCGTCCTTACGACTTGGCTGATCTGCAATTTTTTTTAAAAAATTGTTCAAAAGAAATTCCCGTACAAATTATCGGAGCGGGATCGAATGTAATTATCGCTGATGAGGGTGTGAAAGGTGTTGTAATAAAACTTCCGAGTGAATTCGCAAAAATCTCTACGGAAAACAATTTATTAAGAGCGGGCGCAGGTACGCTTTGTGTTAATGTCGCACTTGCTTGCAAAAATTCTGCGCTTTCTGGACTTGAATTTCTTAGTGGAATTCCTGGCTCAATTGGTGGTGCGATTGCTATGAATGCTGGATGTTATGGCTCAGATATTGCGGAGAATTTAATAAGCGCGACCGCTATTGATCACCAAGGAAATTTGCACAAATTATTTAATTCTGATTTTGGATTTTTTTATCGCGGTAGCGAGATTGCGAAAAATTTCATTTTTGTTGAAGGTCTTTTCAAATCAGAAAAATCAACATTCGAGGAAGTCTCTGAAAGAATCTTCAAGCTAAATCAACAACGCGAGATAGCTCAACCAATTCGCGCAAAAACTGGAGGAAGCACTTTTAAGAACCCGCCAGAAAAAAAGGCTTGGCAATTAATCGATGAGTCAGGATGTCGCGGAAAAATTATTGGTGACGCGCAAATTTCTGAGAAACATTGCAATTTCATGATAAACCGAGGCAAAGCGCGCGCTCAGGATCTGATAGATCTTGGTGATGAAGTAAGAAATTTGGTAAAGAAAAAGTCCGGAATCGAGCTAGAGTGGGAAATCAAAATTATTCGCTAAGCTCGCTATTGCAGCAGATCTGACTAATAAAAATGATGGTGCGACGATGCAAATCTGCAAATCGAATATTCTAAATTAGCTGTCGAGAAAGAATTTATAAAAATGGATTCAGCCTAATTTCCTAAGGCGCAGTAGTTATTCCCCATTTTTTACTCAAATACTGCTCAATCGCTCCCTTCTCTGACATTGTGAGCAACCTAGAAAAAAGAATAATCTCTCCAATATTTCCTTTATAACTAGCGCTTCCAACCTCGATAGTTCCAAAAGATTTTGCGATACTTCCGTTGCCGCCAGTTCCATTGGCCAAAGCCCCATTAACATAATGAAAAATCGAGTTACTGTAATCATCTCGAACACTGTAAATATAAGGCTTATTTGCAGCTAATTTTGCGGCATCATTACAAATGTTATACTGAACTCCGTAGTTAGCGGGCATGTTATAGAAAAAATTCTGACCAGCAGTTCCAGTAAAAATAAAAACCCCCGAATTAACGTCCCAAGCGGCATTTTTATCGCTATTAAATATTTGATAGGAGGATCCGTTGGAATTTTCAGCGCCAGTAAAAACAAAAAAGGCTGACATATACTTGGTT
Source organism: Pseudomonadota bacterium (assembly GCA_018970485.1). Lineage (GTDB taxonomy): Bacteria > Pseudomonadota > Alphaproteobacteria > Rickettsiales > UBA1997 > UBA2645. Next base: position 2,980 of record JAGWWH010000029.1, read on the forward strand.
CTAATTCCCAAAGATTTGGGAGAAAAAATCTTCGCAGCGGTGCCATTAAAATACAGGCATGGAAGTCCGTTAATACACGACTCTTTGTAAATTGGATGTTCGCTCAACGTGGCTGAATTATTACCTAAATAATTTAAAAAAGAGGCTTCAGGGCTAATGTTGTTCCATCTACTAACGGATGAGCCATCTTTTGTCTCGGAAGCAATGAAACTTCTTTCTGAAGTAGTGTCCAGCCACATTACAAGTCCAGACATAGTGGCAACTGGGGAATTGTCGGTTAAATTTCTGGCGTATCTCATTTTTGCATCTCCTGCTATTCCTGCTCCTCCTAGAAAAGCAGCAGTTAATAGGCCAACAATTAGAATCGTCAGAGAGAGTTCGAGAAGAGAAAAAGCTGACTTAATTGATAATTTTCTATTCATCGCAAACTTAATTTTTTAGGGTTGTTATTGAATTTGATGAGAGCTTTTTTTTAAGCAAACAAGTCATCATAAATTGAAGGGGAAAGATTCAAATATCCTATTGCATTTTAAGACCAATCTTTGGAAGTTGAGAGTCATCTCAGCCAAATTATTATTAATTTTTTATCATGAAAAAAATCTCTTTTATCATCAGTAGAGTTACTCTTTTTTCCTTCTTTTTACTAGCGGTTGCTCCGGCAATTATTCCATCGCTTTCAGCAGAAGCTTTTGCCCAATCACCTGCTAACTATGCAAGCTCGTCACAACTAAACACTAACGTTCTTGTTTCTGTTATGTGTAACGTGCTTCGTATTATAACTGGCAACGCTGGAAAGGCATTCGCGGCATTCGCCATCCTTTCTGTTGGTATCGGATTCTTCACTGGTAAAGTCTCTTGGGGCTTGATGATCGGTGTTGCAGCCGGTATCGCCATGATATTTGGCGCTCCAACAGTTGTTGCGGCATTAACTGGAACAGACACTTTCGTCTGTGGAGACACTAGCTACTAAATTAAAATAAATTAAAAAAACTCATGTCTAGAAGATGCGACCTACTTGCTGTTGGCGTAATGAGTGGAAACAAAGTTTCTCACTCCAACCGCAAAACAAGAAGAAGATTCTTACCAAATTTACAGACCCTCTCCTTTAAAAGCGATACTCTTGGAGTTGAGCTAAATCTTAAAGTTGCCACCTCAACTCTCCGAACCATCAATAAGTTCGGCAGTATTGATAACTTTTTGGTTAACTACCGTTACGCCAAATTAACTCCAGAAGCCCAAAAAATTCGCAATAAAATCAAGCAAAAACTGATAAAATCAGGCAGGCTAGATGAAGTAAAAATCGTTAAAGAAAAGAAGGCGGCCCGTACAAAAAAATAGTTAGAAATAATCTCGAAAACTCTAAACCAACCACCTCGTCAGAAGTGGTTGGTTTTTTATTGAACATAACTTTTTAGAATATGAGTGAAAAAAATTTTGATCTAATAGTTATAGGTGCCGGACCTGGCGGATATGTTGCGGCAATTCGCGCAGCACAATTAGGATTAAAGACCGCCTGTGTAGAAAAAAGAAAAACACTGGGCGGAACTTGTTTGAATGTTGGGTGCATTCCTTCGAAAGCTCTTCTGGAAGTTTCTCACAAATTTCACGATGCCGGACATCAATTTGAAAAACTTGGCATTGGAGTTTCTCAGCCAAAAATCGATGTAACAAAATTACTCGCCAATAAAAACGAAATTGTTTCCGGCTTAACCGGCGGGATCGCGGGACTCTTCAAAAAAAATAAAGTTACCTCAATCGAGGGTGCAGCAAAATTCTTAGATAAAAATACAATCGAGCTAACCAAGTCTGACGGATCAAAAGAAAAAATTTCTGCTAAAAATTTCATCATCGCGACAGGATCAGAAGTTGCTAAACTTCCCGGAGTTGAAATTGATGAAAAAGTAATCGTCTCTTCAACCGGCGCTTTAGATTTAGACAAAGTCCCAGGCAAAATGATTGTGATTGGCGCCGGCGTAATCGGACTTGAACTTGGTTCAGTATGGAGTCGCTTTGGTGCCGAAGTTGAAGTGGTTGAATTCCTTGATAAAATCACGCCAGCAATGGATGCGGAAGTATCTCGTAACTTCCAAAGAATCCTTGAAAAACAAGGTTTCAAATTCCGCCTTTCAACAAAAGTCGTGTCGGTAAAAAAAGACAAAAAAGGTGCGACCGTTGAAATCGAATCAGTTGCTGACGGCAAAAAAGAAACTCTCCCAGCTGATGTAGTTCTAGTTGCCATCGGTCGTCGTCCAAACACTGAAAATCTTGGACTAGAAAATGTTGGAATAAAAACCAACGCACGCGGCTTCATCGAAAATCATCACTTACACACTTCTGTAGAAAATATTTTCGTCATCGGTGACGTCACCACCGGACCAATGCTAGCTCACAAAGCTGAGGATGAAGGCGTTGCGGCGGCAGAAATTATTGCCGGACAAAAAGGTCACGTAAATTATGACGTGATTCCAAACGTGATTTACACCTACCCAGAAGTTGCCTCGATTGGCAAAACTGAGGAGGAATTAAAAGCGGCAAATATTGCTTACAAAGTCGGAAAATTTTCGATGATGGCCAACTCACGCGCTCGTGCTACTGGTGACGATCAAGGCTTTGTAAAAATTCTCGCTGACGCAAAAACTGATCGCATCTTAGGAGCTCACATAATTGGTCGCGAAGCTGGAAATACGATTCACGAAGTTGTTGTGGCGATGGAATTTGGCGGATCTGCAGAAGATATCGCTAGAACTTGTCACGCTCACCCGACCTACAACGAAGCCGTCAAAGAAGCCGCAATGGCAGTCGAAAAAAGACAAATCCATTCTTAAGACATTGCTTAAGCGGCATCTGAAGGGATAGTGCTCAATAAGGCAGCGGACCCAAATCATAGGGCCTATCTTATCTGTAGTCTGGCTTGCTATTAGCACTATCCCGACAAATGCCGCTTAATGCTGCAAAGATAATAAAATCACGCCAACAGTGATCGTGATTGATGAAAAGATTCGATTTCTTCCGTTCGGTTCTTTCAAAAATAATACCCCGATCAAAGCACCAAATACCGTTCCGAATTCACGCATTGGTGCCAATGTTGAAATCGGCGCCATGTTTAGGGCGAACAAAAATATCATGTAAGAAACTGGCGCCAAAAATGATCCAACCAGAATCATCCGATAATTTTTTGACCACTCAAATTTCAAATTTTTTGACCTTTCGCGCAGAACAAATGGCAACAAAGCGAGAATATTTCCAATGGTTGCAATCTGATTTAGCGTCACCGCGTCACAATGAAAAAGAGCCAAGCGATCAATCGAAACATACACGGAAACGCTGACCCCAACGCATAAAGCGAGAACAAGAATTTTTAGATTCAGGCGCGATAATCTGATCTCACTAATCGCAAAAATTCCGGCAATAATTATTACTATTCCAAGCCAACCCAAGATCGAGAGATGTTCTTCCAAGACCAGAACGCCAAAAAGCGGAATAATTGTAAGACTAGTACCGCGAACGATCGGATAGGCTTGGGACAAATCAGCAACTCGATAAAGTCGCGACAAAATTATGAAATAAAACCCATGCGCAAGCATCGAGCAGAGGAATAGTAGAGAAATTTTTGGGGTAAAATCGACAGCAACAATTCCGCGAAAAAATAGCGGAAAAAACACAGCAAAGGAGACGACTTGGGTGGAAAATAAAAATGATTCTTTGTGAAAACTTTTTTTAGTGCAGACGTTCCACAGGGCGTGGAAAAATCCCGAGAGCAGTACAAGTGAGCCAGCTAAAAACAATAATTCTCCTTACAAAGGCAAGTTATCGTGCTTCTTCCAAGGCTTGTTGATCTTTTTATTTTTTAGAATCTGCAATGAAGCACAGATTCTTTTGCGAGTATTTTGCGGACGTATCACCTCATCAACAAAGCCACGTGACGCAGCAACAAAAGGCGAAGCAAATTTCTCGCGATATTCGGCGACTCTTTTGGCTTTTGATTCTGGATCTTTCGCGTCTTCGCGGAAAATAATTTCCACCGCACCTTCTGGTCCCATTACCGCAATCTCAGCATTCGCCCAAGCATAATTCACGTCGCCACGAAGATGTTTTGAATTCATTACGATATAGGCTCCGCCGTAGGCTTTACGGGTGATGACAGTGATTTTTGGAACTGTCGCTTCGCCGTAAGCGTAAAGCAATTTCGCGCCGTGGCGAATGATTCCCGCATGCTCTTGATCTGTTCCTGGCAAGAATCCTGGAACGTCAACGAAAGTTAGAATCGGAATATTGAAAGCATCGCAAAAACGAATGAAACGCGCTGCTTTTTCAGAGGCTTTGATGTCGAGACATCCCGCAAGATTCATCGGCTGGTTAGCAACAATACCCACCGTTTCGCCTTCCATACGACCGAAACCAACAAGAATATTTTTTGCGTAATTCGGCTGGATTTCAAAAAAATCTCCTTCGTCCAGAATCTTTTCGACCAACTCAGACATGTCGTAAGGCTGATTTGGATTTTCTGGAACTAGCGTGTTCAAAGCCACGTCAACGCGATCTGCATTGTCATCTACCGGAATTTGTGGCGATGCTTTTTGATTTGAAAGTGGCAGGAAATTGATGAGGCGACGCGTCTGCAACAAAGCTTCGATATCGCTTTTGAAAGTTAGGTGAGCCACGCCAGACTTGGCTCCGTGAACCGATGCACCACCAAGATCTTCTTGAGAAATTATTTCGTGAGTAACTGTTTTAACCACTTCTGGACCAGTTACGAACATGTAAGATGAGTTCTCAACCATCACGGTAAAATCAGTAAGCGCCGGCGAATAAACCGCACCACCTGCGCATGGCCCCATAATCAAAGAGATTTGCGGAACAACGCCGCTCGCATCGATATTTCTTTGGAAAATTTCGCCGTAACCGCCGAGTGAATCTACGCCTTCTTGAATACGCGCTCCACCCGAATCATTCATGCCAATAACTGGCGCGCCAACTTGCATCGCGCGATCAAGAATTTGACAGATTTTTTTCGCATGAGCTTCACCCAGAGACCCTCCCATCACAGTAAAATCTTGGCTATAAACGAAAACCAAGCGGCCGTTGATCGTGCCTTGGCCAGTAACTACGCCATCTCCCGGATGTTTCTTATCTTCCATGCCAAAATCTGCGCAACGATGCTCAACGTAGAGACCATATTCCTCGAAAGAGTTCGGATCGAGAAGAACTTCAATTCTCTCGCGAGCAGTTAATTTTCCTTTCGCATGTTGGAGGTCGATACGCTTTTGACCGCCGCCAATTCTGGCCTCTTCGCGCTTTGAAGTAAGTTTAGCAATATTTGAGGAACGCATTTGGATTCGTGCTTGGTGCTTGGTGCTTCGCGCTTCGATTCTTTAGAGATTATTGTCTCCGAAGTACGACGCACGATGCACTAAGCACGATTAATTAATCTAGTCGCGCAATAATGGTTTCGCCGCCTATCATTGTTTGACCAACTAAGCATTTTACTGCGACATTTTCTGGTAAATAAATATCAGCGCGGCTGCCGAATCGAATTATTCCGTAGCGATCTCCCGTCGCTACTTTTTGCCCCTCTTTTAGCTCAGAAACAATACGACGGGCAACAAGCCCGGCAACTTGAACAAAAATTATTTCTTTACCGCTATCAAGCTTAACCACAACTGAATTCCTTTCATTTTCACTGCTCGCCTCATCAACATTTGCGCTAAGAAATTTTCCAGGCTTGTAGTTCACTTTAGTGATTATTCCGCCAACAGGGACTCGATTTACGTGAACGTTAAACACATTCAGAAATACGCTGATTTTGTTAAATTTTTGTTTGCCATATCCAAGATCATCTGGCGCTTCAACACCATATTCTACGCGAGTTACAACGCCATCAGCAGGACTAATTACAACATTTTCTTCAACTGGAATTACACGCTCAGGATCACGAAAAAAGAAAATACACCACAAGGTTAGAACGAGCCCAATCAAGCCCAGAGCGTTATTCAACAAAGCCAAGATGATCGTGACTAAAGCGAAGATGAAGATGAATTTGAAGCCTTCCTTGTGGATTGGAAAGGTAACCATTTTTAGTGCGTCTAGAAAATCGTGCATTTTTCTCCTTTTTATTAATTGGTGGTAATGCTTCGACAAGCTCAGCATGACCTCGCGGGTTATTCTGAGCTTGTCGAAGAGTATTTTATTCCTCGTTGGCTTTCGCCCAAAGCTTGTCGAACTCTTTCAAAGCAATTTTTTTCCTCTCAATCGCAGGCTGGTTCAAAACGAAATCCATCGCCTTTTCTTCAAGAATAGAGCCTCGCAGCTGCTGGACTGCTCCTTGATTTTTTTGGTAATATTCAATCACCGCTTTTTCTTGGCCAGGAAAGCGTGAAAGGATTTTTTCGAATTCCTTATTCACGTCATCATTAGTGACTTCGAGCTTATTTTTTTGAGCAAGCTCAGACAAAATCATGCCGCAACGAATCATGCGCTCAGAGAGTTCGCGTTTTTTCTCTTTGGCTTTTTCTTGCTCTTTTTCAGTTTTATATTTGCTTTGCTCATCCTCATTCCAGATTTGATTTAACTGCTCTTCAACCAATCCAGCCGGCAAATCGAAATCATATTTTTTGTTCAGAAGATCGAAAAATTCTTTCTTAAAAAAACTACGAGACATTTCTTCGTAACTTCCAGAAAGCTGCTTCTTTAGGGCCTCTACGAGCTTTTCTTTATTTTCCATTCCGAAGTTAGTTTTAACAAATTCGTCAGTAACTTCCGGCATTTCTGCAGTTAAAACTTCGTTGATTTTTACATCAAATTCCGCCGCCTTTCCCGCGAATTCTTCTTTGTGATATTCTTTCGGAAATTTCACTTTTACGCGAACTTCTTCGCCAGCTTTTTTACCGGTTAGTTGTTTTTCAAAATCATCGATGAAGCTGTTGCTACCTAACTCGAGCTGGTGTCCTTTTGCGGCACCGCCTTCAAATTCTGTTTTGTCGATTTTGCCAACGTAATCGATGTTAACCGAGTCGCCAGTTTTGGATTTATAGCCCGCATCTTGCTTGTTCCACTTGCGGTAAAATTTTAGCATTTTGTTCAAAGCATCATCAACATCAGCAGCAGAAATTTCCGCCTCTCTCTTCGTAACTTTAACTTTGTTTAATTCGATTTCTGGGACTTCTGGATAGATCTCAAGAACCGCAGTGAACTCAATATCCTTGCCGCTTTCAAAAGTTTTGACGTCAATTTTTGGCGAAAGCGCGAGTTTGATTTTATTATCCTCAACGATTTTTTTCAGAGTGCTGGAAATAATTTTATCTGCCTCGTCAGCCATTATTGATTTACCATATTTTTCCTTGATCACATCAACTGGCACTTGGCCTTTGCGGAAACCTTTAAGCGAAAAAGTTGTGCGAATTTTTTTGACGTAATCATTAATTTTTTCATCAATCATCGCGTAAGGAATGGTGACGTGGTAATCTTTTTTCAGTTTTTTGTCGTAGGTATTTTTGATTGCGACGGACATGAGGAAGCCTTGATTTACTTGAGTTGGAGTGATTGATGATTCTATTGGAAAGTGGTGCGGGTGAGGCGGCGCGGCATAATTATTTAGGAAGTCAAAATAGCAATTTCTTTTACCGCTTTGACGATATTTTTCTGTCTCATGAAATGCTCGCCGATCAAGAAGCAGTTGATTCCCGCCTGTTGTAGCAACTCAATATCTTGCGCATCTTTTATGCCACTTTCTGAGATCAAAACGTAATCATTTGGAACCTGTTCGGAGAGAATTAAAGAGGTTTTTAAATCAACTCTCAGCGTCTTCAAATCGCGATTATTAATGCCAAGTAATTTACTTTTTAGTTTCGACGCGCGCTGCAATTCTTCGTCGTTGTGAACCTCGATCAACACAGACAGGCCAAGGTCAAAAGCACATTGTTCAAGTTCAATTAATTTCGCATCTTCCAACATCGCAACGATCAACAAAATACAATCTGCGCCGAGCATTTTTGCTTCGTGAATTTGGTAAGTATCAACGATAAAATCCTTTCGCAAAATCGGCAGATTTGTCAGCGCTCGAACTTCCTGCAAATATTCATTTTTGCCCTGAAAATATTTCTCATCTGTTAAAATCGAGAGACAGGTTGCGCCCGCTTCTACGTAAGCTTTAGCGATTTCAATGTGATCAAAATCCTCGCGAATAATTCCATGCGAAGGCGAGGCTTTTTTGATCTCGCAAATCAATCCAATTTCAGATTTTTCGTCCTTATTTTTCAGCGCCAAAAAAAAGTCTTTAGGACTATTTTCGCCACATTTTATCCGCGCACAAATCTCCGGAATCGACAAATCTTTCTTACGATTGCGAACCTCGACAAGCTTGTGTTGGTAAATCTCTTCGAGAATGTTTTTCATATTTTAAAACTTTGTTAATCATGCTTCGACAGGCTCAGTATAACCTGTCGCCCTGAGCCTGTCGAAGGGTGAAACCAGCACAAACTTCACGCAACAATCAATTTTACGACAATGTCTTTTTTTCCAAGAACTCGTTTGAGACGAAATCGTCAAGCTCCGTGGATCCGCGAATTAACTGCGCAAAATAGCCTTGCACCAAGCGATTTAATTTTGCCGCTTTTTGTAATCGAAGGCAAAAATAAAGAAGAAAAAATTTCTACTTTACCCGACTTTTCTCGCCTCTCAATCGACCTGATTGTGAAGAAAGCTAAAGAGGCACAAAAGCTTGGCATTCCTGCTTTGATGCTCTTTCCCGTAACCGATCAAAAACTCAAAAACTCAACTGGAGCAGAAGCGACAAATCCAAAAAATTTGATCTGTCGCACCATCGCCGCGATTAAAAACGCAGTGCCCGAAATCGGCGTGATTGCTGATGTCGCACTAGATCCTTACACCTCTCACGGCCACGACGGAATCCTAAATAAAAAAGGTGAAATCGAAAATGATGCAACGATCGAAATCCTGTGTGAACAAGCTCTAGTTCAGGCCGCAGCCGGTTGTGACGTAATCGCTCCTTCCGACATGATGGATGGCAGAATCGGAATAATTCGCGATGTTTTGGACGAAGGAAATTTCACCAACACGCTGCTAATGTCCTACGCCGTCAAATACGCTTCGGCTTTTTACGGACCTTTTCGTGACGCAGTTGGATCGGCTTCAAATCTAAAAAAGTCAGACAAAAAAACTTACCAAATGGATTTCCGCAACTCGACCGAAGCAATGCGCGAAATCGCGCTAGACGTTGAGGAAGGCGCAGATTTAATAATCGTAAAACCCGGAATGCCTTACTTAGACATAGTCTCGCAAGCCGCCGAGAATTTTCCACTTCCGGTGATTTCTTACCAAGTTAGCGGCGAATACGCGATGTTGAAAATCGCCGCAGCCCAAGGCGCATTTGACTTTGATCAAGTTTTTTTCGAGAGCTTAATGTCATTTAAAAGAGCCGGCGCTTCGGCGATTATTTCTTACGGAGCGATCGAAATCGCCAAGAAAAAATGGTGAAAAGTCGCCGCGGCGGCAAGAATTGGATCACCCTAAATCCTTTCGGCTCTAAGCCTCGTAAACAATCTCGATTTTTAGCAAATGAGTTTTGAGCATTTTTTAAATCCCAAATTTGGCCTAACTTTTGACGATCTTTACGAGCGCGAAGGTTTGCTAAAATTGGATCAAAAATTCGCAGAATTTTCGAATGGTAAAAATGATTTAATCCAGAAAGCGCGCCTGCTTGAAGATTTTCTCGTCGAGCTTTTCGGAGTTAAAAAAGAAAATGATCTGCTCAAAAAACAGCACGAAGATTTACAAAAAATTTCCGTCGCCAGACGTGAATTTGTGCAAAGAGAAGTCGCCAAAAAATTTAAAGAAGCGCCAACGGAGCTAGACGGATCAAAGCTTCTACAAGATCTAAAAATTTCTTACCAAGATCTCGACGACCTCGAAAAACAACTCGCGACAAAAATTTTAGCCGCAGAAAATTTAGAAACTCTCACCGACTACACAATCTGGGCGCTCTACTCCAGCGCGGGTCGCAAGCTTCACCGCCGCGGCGCACTTTTTATTCTTCCCCAAAAAACCGATCCCCAAAATCTGATTGAAAAATCCTCCGTCACCTACGGCGACACCTCCTTTTTCAAAGGAGGCAAACGAGGATTCAACCTAACCGACAAAGGCTTCGAACTCAATCGTGCTCTAGCTGAAACGCATTACTGCATTTTCTGTCACAAGCAAAAAAAAGATTCCTGCCGCACCGGAATTTACGAAAAAGATTCCAAAGAAATAAAAATCGATTCACTCAAAGTTGAGCTTCACGGCTGCCCACTCGACGAGAAAATTTCGGAAATGAATTTGTTGAAATCAGAAGGTTTTTCCCTCGCCGCCCTCGCCGTTGCAACAATCGACAACCCAATGATTGCCGGCACCGGGCACCGTATTTGTAACGACTGTATGAAGTCCTGCATCTACCAAAAACAAGATCCAGTCGACATTCCACAAATCGAAACGCGCACGTTAAAAGATGTGCTCGCTTTGCCTTACGGATTCGAAATTTATTCCTTACTCACGCGTTGGAATCCGCTCGCAGAAAAAAAATTACCGGAAAAAAATTCCGGAAAAAAAGTTTTGGTCTGTGGCCTCGGACCAGCAGGCTACACGCTCGCGCATTATTTGCTAAATGATGGTCACGAAGTTGTCGCCATCGACGGATTAAAAATTGAACCGCTTCCCGCTGAAATTTCTGGAATCGACGTACTCGGAAATCGTACAAAATTTAAGCCGATAAAATATCTCGATGAAATTTACGAATCTCTGGGAACTCGCTTGATTCAAGGCTTCGGCGGAGTTGCGGAATATGGAATTACAGTTCGCTTCGACAAAAATTATTTAAAAATTATTCGCCTACTTTTGGAGCGCCGAAAAAATTTTCGTATGTTTGGCGGCATTCGTTTTGGCTCTTCAATCACCGACAAAATCGCCTTTGAAACTTACGGCTTTGATCACGTTGCGCTCTGTATTGGCGCGGGCCGACCGAATGTGATTAATCTGAAAAATAATTTTGCCAAAGGCATTAAATCCGCCTCAGATTTTTTAATGTCACTGCAACTTACCGGCGCATTTAAAGAAGAATTATTCACCAATCTACAAATCAGAATGCCGATTGTCGTAATCGGCGGAGGCCTTACCGCAACTGACACCGCCTGCGAAGCGCAAGCTTACTACGCAATTCAAGTAAAAAAATTTTCCGACAAAATTAATAAAATCGGCAAAGAAAAAATCTGGCCACTTCTCAACGAAGAAGAAAAAGAAATCGCCGAAGAATTTCTCCGCGACCAAGCCCTCTTTGAAAAAGAGGGTGGATCAAATGCGTTAGAATTTGAGACGGGTGATTTAAATCCCCCTTCGTCGCTTCGCTCCTCTTCCCCCTTTTTCAAAGGGGGCTTTCCATCCGTAAAAATTCTCTACCGCAAAAAAATCCAAGAATCTCCAGCCTACAGACTCAACCACCAAGAACTTGTAAAAGCATTCGAAGAAGGAATCGAATTCGTCGAAAATGTCACGCCACTTGAAGCGGAGTTGGACAAATTTGGTCACGTAAAAAATCTCAAATGTGCAGACGGAAAATCATTTGAGTGCAAAACAATTTTAGTCGCTGCCGGCACAACTCCCAATCTTTCGCCAGCACTTGAAGATGGTTTGGATCTGCCGCTTGAGGGTAAATATTTCAAGCCTTCGCGCAGTGAGATTAGTTTCTTTGGCGATCTGCATCCGCAGTTTGAAGGTAATGTGGTGAAGGCGATGGCGAGTGCGAAGATTGGGCACAAGGCAATCACTGAAAGCTTAAAAACCACCACCCTTCGACAGCCCTTCGACAAGCTCAGGACTTCGGCTCAACGCGACTACTCTGAAGATTTTTTGGTTAGGATTGAGAAAGTTGAAATGTTGTCGGAGCACGTATTTGAACTCTTCGTGAAGGCTCCGCTTTTAGCGAATCAAACTGAAGTTGGTCACATTTTCCGTCTACAAAACTACCACGCACTCGCGCCAAAAATTGGTGATCAACTAATGGCGATGGAAGGCTTGCCGGTAACGGCTTTGTCGGTTGATCGCGAGAACGGAATTATTAGCGGCATCGTGGTCGACACTGGCGGATCTGCACATTTGATTAAAAATTTCAAAGCGGGCGAGCCTTGTGTTTTCATGGGCCCAAGCGGCAAGCCGACAGAAATTCCAAAAAATGAAACTGTGGTTTTTGTTGGCGGAGGAAGAGGAAATCAACCTTTGACTGCACTGGCTGAAGCCTTCAGCGCCAACGGCTGTCGAGTTTTATTTTTTGCCGGTTACCGCAAAAATTCTTTTCTCGTTCGCGAAGAAAGAATGAGAAAATCTTGCGCAGAATTAATTATTTCGATCGAAGATGAAGAAGTGCAAAATGGCCGCTTTCAAGGCTCGGTGGTTGATTCGGTGAGAAATTATTTTGCAAAATCCACTACAAAAATTGATCGAATTTTCACCATCGGCAGCGATTCAATGATGCATGAAATCGCCAAACTTCGTCACGAAAACTCCACTCTTAGCCAAGCGCCAATCGCGATCACCAGCCTCAACTCACCAATGCAATGCATGTTGAAAGGCGTGTGTTCGCAATGTTTGCAGAAAAGAAAAAGCGACGCAGGCGAGTGGGAATATTTTTATTCCTGTGCGCAGCAAGATCAGAATATGGACCGACTAGATTTTGCGCATTTGCACAATCGCTGTGAGCAGAATTCTTTGTCGGAAAAAGTTTCGAAAATGTGGATTCGGTTTTTGGAAAAATCAGCTTAACGCAGACGAGATGGATTGCCGCGTCGCTTACGCTCCTCACAATGACGCCTAACTATCTTCGCCGTCATTGCGAGCGAAGCGCGGCAATCCATTTCGTCACGAGAAAAATGACTCAAAACAAATCATCGATAACTTTTCTAACCCCCACCTGCACCCAGCGCGTGCGGCGGTAGAGCATGTCGTTATTCAAATCACTGTAACCGACAAAGGTTGGCTGACTTCCGGTGAGAATGTGAAAAGAAAGATTCGAAGATTTAATAAATCGAAAACCAACTTGGTAAGAGTGAAAAAATCCCGGCGAATCGCGCGGTGAATTTGGCGTGCCGTTGTAGCTCTCGGCGATAAATCTAAAGTCACTTGAAATAAGCGCGGCGTCAACAGCAACGCCAAGATGCATGCGCGAAACGTTCGATTGTTGATCGATATTGTGAGAAGATTTTACGCCGGAATTGACGTGAATAATGAAATCCCCTTCCAGAAATTTACTCGTTGCAACAGCTAGTGCGTAGGTGTTTGTCGCTGAGTCAAAATATTGATCTCGACCACGCTTGTCGACGTAACCAGCCTCAAGAGCAACACTCGGAATCGCTAAATTCTTTGGCGCAAAAACCATCGTCTTAGCCTGAAAAATCGGATTCGCCAAAGCGACATTACTGTTGTGAAAATTATAGCCGACAAGCCCGCCCAGCGTGAGTTCAAGATTTTTTACTGCGCCGTAAGAAACGCCTAAATATCCGCCAGCTAAATTTCCTAATTCCTGTTCGTGTTTTTCTGGCAAGTGCCAATATTCAGCAAATCCCTCGATAGAAGCCTGATTCAAATCAGCTATTGCGGCATCATCAGTAACGAATGGAAGAGCGGCGAGAGAGGATCCGGCGCTAAATAAAAAAGATAGAAAAATGAAAATTCTATGCAGCACTACTTCATCACTCTAATGATGAATTCGCGCAGTCTGTTTAATTCTTCGAGGTTTTTTCCTTTAACGAAGTAATCAGTGGCGCCCATGCTCAGAGCGTCTTCTCTTGTCTTCTTATCTTCGTTAGCACTGAGAACTGCGACGGGAATTTTTACCTCGATTTTTTCAAGAATTTGTAATCCAGAAATATCGTGAATGGCTAAATCAAGAAGCACTAAACCAACCTCATTTTGATCAATTTTTAAAATTTTCTCTCCGGAAAAAAACTTTAATGCATCACGACCGTTATCGAGAGTAACAACTTCATAGCCAAACTCAGAGAGCTCATCCTCGATTATTTTCGAAAATAAAACCGCCTGAAATTTTTCATCTTCGATCAAGAGTACGTAGCGTTTTGCAGTCATGTTAAAAAATCTTAAAAATAAAAAGTACTAGTGAAGACCAAATTCCAATATTGGCCAAAATTACCAACTTTAAGACCCAATTCATTTTGGGATTATCGTCGAGAGTTTGAGCGAATCTGCCTCGCAATGTCCTGCCGGCTTGTAACCACTTAAAACGATTTTCGTAAATTCTTTCTAATTCCTGCTTAGCTAATTTTTTTTCGTCTTGCTTCATGAGTTAAAGATTTTCGTTCGAATCCAATAATACCTTAGCGGCAAGGCCCATAACAATTTTTTCTTCGAGAGAGTTTTTGAGCTTTTCTCTAGCAATATCATTTTTGGCCAAATCAAAATCGACCATCAAACCGTAAAGCTCGGTGGCAATCTTAATCAGCACATCCTTGTCAAATTGATCACCGTAAATTTTAAAGGTTAAACCCATGGCCTGAGTCAATTTTTGTCGACCTTTTTCATCGAATGGTCTGGAAGATTTTCCAGTCAGAATTGCATCTGGACTAACATCAAGAACTTCAGAAATTTTTCTTAATACTTCGTTGGAAATACCACTTCGTCCTTTTTCAAAGCCCGAAAGCAATTGTTTGCTAACGCCAATTTTTTGTGCGAGCTCACTTTGGCCGATTTTTTTTTCTTCACGAATTTGTTTGAGAAAGTTTTCTGACATCGTTTGGTGAGAATTTTTTTCCAATCATTGTGACTCATTTTTTGCAAGTCTAGCAACGGCAAAATTATCTCCAAGATTGGTTCAATCGCCCTCGCCTTGCAAAATAAAGATCCCTACTTACGTTGCCGCGCCTTCACCCCTCAGCGTTGTAAATTAAGCCTGAATAGCTCAGTTGGTAGAGCAAAGGACTGAAAATCCTTGTGTCGCTGGTTCGATTCCGGCTTCAGGCACCACGCTCCGCTTTTAAATTTTGCTTCAAAAAATTTAAGCCTAAGTGGAATTAAAAAAGCGAAAGCGGTTCCGCTTTCTTAATGATGCTAGTTTATTGTGATTATTGAGATGTTTCTGCCGCAATCTATTTCGCTTCGATGTGTTGATCTCCTGAAGGAAAAAAAATCTTCTTCGTTTTTGTAGGTGTCAGTTCGCTGATTTGTGATTTTGGTAATTCCCGATTCTCGTAATTTTTTTTCAACGTAAGCGGGCAGATTGAAGTAGTGTTTCTCGGCACTCCCAGCTTCGACAAAAAAACTTTTATTCGCTAAATCTTCATTCAAAAAATCGTCAAAAAACTCTTGGGAAACTTCGTATGATTCTTGCTGAATCATTGGACCAACTATTGCTTCAATATTTTCTGCTCCAAGTTTTTTCATTGCAGAAATAGTCGATGAGATCACGCCAGACTTAGCTCCTAGCCAACCTGCATGAGTGGCGGCGATTATTTTTTTCTCTGCATCGAGAAATAAAATTGGCGCACAATCTGCGGTAAATATTGCGAGAACGATATTTGATAAATTGGTTACAAGCCCGTCAGCTCTGGGTAAAATCTCGTTGCCATGAATTTTTTCTACGGAATCGATAGTCACAACTGCTGCACTATGAATTTGGTTTACGAATAAAATCGCATCGAAAGAAATATTCTTCTCACACAACTTGCGCTCAAGATTGGAGTGGTCTGCGAGATCTCTAGCAATAAGACACTCTTTGCCAAAAAAGTGATATTTTATTGTCATAAATGCGATCTAAAGAATCTTAATTTTTCTAAATATTCCTGCGGATTTTTGATGGTAACGAAAGAATCTTTTGGCGTGAAAAACATATCATGAAGCCTTGTTAACAGAAAGCGCATCGATGAACCAACTAATGCAATTTTTAAAAAATCTTTTTCTTCTTCAGAAAATTTTCTGATCTCTTCATAGCCTTGAAATAGAGCAGAAAATTTTCTCTCATCATCAACCCAAGCAGTCACGGCTACAGCAAAATCATAGATCAAGGCCTCATTAGCAGCAAAATAGAAATCGATTACGCCGCTCACTTTTTCGTTCTCATCAAAAAAAATATTGTCGGGAAAAAAATCTAAATGAGCCGCAGCGCTAGGTAAATTAAGGCGCCAAGACTTTTCTAGAAAATTTATGTTTTCCAAAATTTCTTCACGCAAATTTTTTTGATAATCGTCGAGTAGATGTTCGAACTTAGAGAATAAAGGACGGAAGCGATCAACTCCTAAATCATTTTTGCGCGACATTTCAAAATCAGCAGCAGCAAGATGTAATTTTGCTAAAATTTTTCCGACTTCAAAACAATGATTCGCACTAATTTTTGTAACAGATTTTCCGTACAAAAAAGTAGTAATTGCCGACTTTTTTCCTTTAAGATCGATGGTTGCAGAACCTTGATTATCTAAGATCGGACGCGGACAACAAATTCCATTTTTAGCCAAATAAGTTTTTAAATTTAGGAAAAATGGCAAATCACTTTTTTCAAGACGCGACTCGAAAATTGTTAGAATAAATTTTCCTTTTTCTGTTTCCAAAATGAAGTTGGAGTTGTCGATTCCTTCGAGGATCTCCTTGAAATCAATTAATGCCCCGATGCTGTAATTTGTAAGGTGAGAAACAATTTCTTCCTTCGTAACTTTTGTGTGAACTGCCATTTATTATTTTTTATTTTTGCCTCTGATTTAAGTAAAAAATGCAGCAAATTATGCCGCCATTTTTAGCCCAAAATATTTAAAAATTTCTCCCGAAAAAACTCGATTTAGAAAATTCTTTAGAACTCAACAAATTTGCATTTAAAGTCTGATGCAAATCATTTAGCGCAAGAATTCGCATCAATCGACACAATATTTTCAAAATAT
>JAGWWH010000030.1 GCA_018970485.1 Pseudomonadota bacterium
AACAATTAACCATCTTCAATAAATTAATTTATGGAAACTACTTACAAGAATATAAAAAAAATATTTCTAACAAAGAAATCAAAGATGAAAAGGCTTGGCAAATATTCTTTGAAAGAAATCAATGGATTTTTGGTTATGGTTTAGATTACAGATTTCAGGGAATACTTCAAAGAGAGTTCGCTGCTTCTAGGACTGAGGCAGACGGCTCGTGTACAGTATTCTCAGACTTCTTGCTTGGTGATAAAAAATTTACAACATTTGTAGAGATAAAGAAACCTGATACAAAAATATTTGGAACAGAAAAAAATAGATCAAACTGTTGGAGGCTCTCAAATGATCTTATAGATTCCGTATCTCAAATTCTGGAGCAAAAAGCTAGTGGACAATTAAAGTTAGAATCAGGAGATCAACATGACAAAAATGGCAATAAAATAACTCAGAAGCCTTACGATTCTAAAACTATTTTAATAATAGGATGTTGGGATGAATTGAGTGAATGCAGCGATAAAGAAAAACAAATTAAAGAAAAAACCTTTGAGCTTTTCAGAAGAGATTCAAGAAATATTGATATTATAACTTATGACGAGCTATATGAAAGGGCTCGTTACATAGCATTTTGTGAATAAAATTTTTAATATATGCTAGGAAAACTAGAAAAAGTCGATCTACGCCAAATATGGCAAACTGAAGGACAGGATTTTACGCCTTGGCTTGCACGCGAGGAAAATTTGGAAATGCTTGGAGAAGTGATTGGAATGGAGCTAGAACTCGAAGCTCAAGAAAAAGATGTAGGTCCGTTTAGAGCGGATATTTTGTGTAAAAACACGAGTGATGAAAGCTTAGTTTTAATCGAAAATCAGATTGAAAGAACTGATCACAAACATCTTGGCCAGCTTTTAACTTACGCTGCTGGATTGCAGTCAGTGACGATTGTTTGGGTTGCAGCAAAATTTACTGAAGAACATCGCGCCGCGCTTGATTGGCTTAACGAAATAACTGATAAAAAATTCCGTTTCTTTGGTTTAGAAGTTGAGTTGTGGAAAATTGGCAATTCTGCTGCAGCGCCAAAATTTAATGTTATTTCCAAGCCAAATAACTGGAGCAAAACTGTTTCTGACGCAGCAAAAGAAATTGAAAATCAAACCACTTCTGAAACCAAAAAATTGCAATATCGCTATTGGTTGGAGTTGGTTGATTATCTTGAAGAGGTAAAATCAAAAGTTCGTCCGCAAGAGCCAAGACCGCAACATTGGTTAACTTTTACAATTGGTCGCAGCGGATTTCATTTAAACACTCTTCTTAATACTCGTGAAAACAAAATTGGTGTTGAGTTGGTAATTTCTGATAAAGATGAGGCAAAGGCTTTTTATCACCTTCTTTTGAAAGATAAGGAAGCAATTGAGAGGGAAATGGGATGTGCTTTAGAGTGGAAGGAAAATCCTGAAAAAACTCAGTCAAAAGTTGCGCTATTTAAAAATGGCAATATCTCTGATGAAAAAGACAGATCTGTGCAGCAAGAGTGGATCAAAAATAGTTTGGAAAAATTTGATTCTGTTTTCAGGCAAAGAATCAGAAACCTTTAATCTGAACTCAATATTACTGCTGTAAACTCGCCACGAGTTGCAACAACTTTTAGATTCTTTTTTCCGCATTCAAAATAACCGGTGTATTTTTCATAATTTTTAACCTGCTCGCGTTCAAGGGTCAGAGAAAAAAGATTAACGCCAGCGCGCTCAGTTCCTTTAAAATCTTTCAAATCATAAAATGATTTTTTGGCAGAATTTGCTGCCATTGAGTTCACAGCTTCTTCAAAAACATCGAGCAGTTTTTCAATTTCCTGATCGCTGCATTTTTCATTTCTGACATCCTCAATAAATCCTTTGTAAATTAGTCTATTCATAAAAATTTCTTAAAATTGGTAAAGTGTCGCGACACCAATGAACACTTCGTTTTAAACACTTATCAAGTGGAATGATTGAGAATTTTTACTTCGTGCAATGTTCCTCAAATTCCTGATTAAAATTGTCGATTTGGCGGAGGGTTTCTTCGGACATCGTGTCGTATTCTTCTTGACTCAAAGTGATGGGTTTTGCCCACAAACAGAAGCTATTTGCGGATGTATTTCTGCATCCGGCGCTTAACAGCAGAAATATCGTCATTACGGCGATTTTCTTGGCGTTTTTTTGATTCAGTTGCATCAGTGAAATCTTCTTCGAGCTGTTTGGTTTTTTGGGATTTTTTGCCGTAAAAATTGCCTAATGTAAAAATGGTGATTATTGCGCCAGCGATTGCTGCGAGTCTTGTCAGTAAATTTTGGATCATTTTTTGCTTTGCCTTAAAAGTTCGAGTAATCCTGAGCCAATCAAAGCTGCACCAACATAAATCAAGCTATCTGCACATCCATCAAGACGATCAAAAGGTGTTGCTGTGACATGGCGTAAGCCATAAAGAAACAGGATAAATTTCATCAGCGAGCCGATGACTAAACAAAAAGCCCCAGCAAGTCTCTTTGACGATTTATTGCCGTTGAAATCTTCTAAAAATTTGCAAGCCATGTTTAATCGGTTACTAATTCAAAATGTGGTAAGTCATAAAAATTTTGATCTTTGAGATCGTTGTCAGAATCCCAATCGCCACCCCAGCGAATTTTGATATTGAGCATTTGCGCGATTCCTTGAACTCGGCCAGCGAAGTGGTAAAATCTGTTTTTGTCATTCCAATCAATCGGCCATGGTGCAACATCAACTGCGAGTGATGGTGTTTTGTTGTGCATGCCGCCTGATTTGATTTTTGATTTGCCGGCGTTGAATGCTTTTAGCTGATCTTCGTCTGATCTGTGACCTTCGATGATTGTGCAATCGTAATGCTTAATCACCTCGTTGAAGAGCTTCTGTAAATCTGGGTGGCAAGTTGATAATCTTGCCAATGAATCTTTTCCAAATTGCGGCATAAGTTTTTGTTATTTGAGTTTGATATGGTCGCCAAGAAGAGAAATAAATCCGGCGGTTAAAATGGTTACGAAGCCGATTACGATGCACTTAACCAAAATTCTGAAGCTGTACCTCGAAGCCATGCGAAATGCTCTTAAAAGCTCGCGTAAATCACGAATATCAGTTGGTGCGTTTTCATCATGAAGTCCAAGCTCAGTTAAAGCCTGTTTAGCACCTTCTTTTGAAGCCTGTTCAAGCAGCAATTCCAATTCGCATTTGGTGATGATGAATTCGTCATCGTCTGTTTTTTTAATTTTACTCCACATCGGATAGTTTGATGATTGCGGTTACTTGAGTTGTGAATCCTTGATCAGTGAGCGAATGGTTAACGCTCGTGATGATCCAATTTTTGTTTTTGAGATATTTGATGTCGGTGAAAGTGATCTTGTTTTCGGCGCTTAAGTTTGGATTTCCTGTGGTAGAAAAATTTAAGTTTTCTGCACCGCGTTTAAATTCAGCGAGCTTGGCTTTTGCTGCGGCAAGCGCTCTGTCGGCGCTGACAAATTTATATCGCATCGTGTAGGCTGGATCATTGTTGCCAGCAAAAACATCTTCTTCTTTTCCAGTAGCAAAATTATGCCACTTGGCAATTACCTTGCCGAATTTTTCCATGTCGGAAACTCGCAATTTCCAATCAGAAATTTGTGCGGCGGAAAGTTTTGTTGTTGGCAGTTCTTTGCCATTTTCTGAAACGCTGATGCCTCTTCTGAAAAATAATAATCTTCCCAAAGATAGCTTGGCGAAAGCACCATAGCTTTGTGCCAGAGTGTTTAGAAAAGATATGTCGCTTTCGTCAGTTTGATCTAAATGCGAGATGTAGATTTGTTTAAAATATTCATCTATCGCTGCCTTGAAACCATGGTTGCTGGCAATTGCTGTGATGATTCCAACCAGCGTGTAGCCGTGCCAAGATTTGCTTTTCGGCGCTTTGATTTTTTTGCTTAAATTTTTGTCGAGCGTGTTGCTTGCCTTGCCAGTAATTCGCATTTGCAAAGGCGGCGCTGAAACTTCGATCGTCTCAACAATATAGCTTCCCATCTTTGTCAGAAGCTTGTCATCGTAACCAAGAGAAACTTCAAGCACAGCACCGCGCGGCGGAATTTCTAATTTTTCATCGCGGTTGTCTAAAAGAATTTCGCAAGTGTCAGAAACAAGACCTGTTTCATCAGTGACATTAATTGAAACCAATCTTTGCGCGATTAGCGCTGTGACATCTTTTTTATCGGCAGTAATTTTAAATGCAGGATTCACGACCAAAGTTTAACGCTTTCTGCTTCTTCTTCCTGAACTAAATCTGGTAAAACAATTTTTACGCCGGCACTAAATATCGCGCCGAGTTCTGCAAGGTGACGATTAGCTTCTAAAACTTTTTCTAGAATTCCTGAAGTTTTGCCGTAATATTTCCAGCAGATAAAATCCAAAACATCGCTGTCTTTTGTGATGTAGGTGATCATATAGAACTAATTTTTACGATTATGGAACCGGAGTTGACGCTAGAATTTTTAAGAGATGAGTTAGGTTTTAAAGAAATCGGCAAATGGGAATTAATAGGAGATAAAATTTTTCCTAATATCACTGATAATAATGTTCCGAATGATCAATGTGCCGTATATGCCTTTGTTGTAAGGCAAAAAATAATGTATATTGGTAAAGCAACATATGCTGGCTACAAATCCAGATTTGATAGATATGTAAATATTGGAAATACAAAATTTACAAATTTCAGATGTAATCAAAAAATAAGAGAAGCTATTGCCTCAAAAGATGATGTGCTTATTTATGTCCATCTTGCTGACACTTATCCATGCGGTAAAAGTGGGATTATCAAAATAAACTTAGCCGAAAGTTTAGAGAACAAGTTAGTTAAAATACTAAAGCATCAGGATGAAGCCAAAAAAGATTATTCTTGGAATTGGACTGAAAATCAGTTAAAAAAATTTTAAAATCTTCTCTCAAATAGATTTTAAAACATTCTGAATTATCCCCTTAATGCCTGGCTTTGCATCTTCGCCATAACGCTTCAAGCTGATTGAAAATTCAATCTTAAGTGGCGCTCCATCTTTCATAAAAACACTTTGGTTTTCTGAAATTTTAACGATGCACCATTTGCCAAAAGCGTTGCCATTTCCTGAAATTAAAAATAGCGGCTTGCCAATTCCTGCCTCAGCGCGCATCAAAGTCACTTGACGAAGTCCACCTTTAAAGTGCGGATAAATCACGCCTTCAAGATCAATTGTTTCCACGCCAAATCCGGTGAATTGCAAAGCTGGATCAGCGCCAATTCTGTTAACTTCCTGCCAGCGATATTCGCTTTGTCTTTTGAGACTTTGAAAAGCGGCAGAGCTGATTGCGAAACGATAAACGCCAAGAATCATCATCATGTTGATTCCAAGCGCGCTGTTTAAATTCAGCTTGCCGCCTAGGTTTTTAAAAGAGTCGAGAATCATTAAATTTTCTGTCGTAAATCAATTTACAAATTGCTCAAATTATCAGGATTGAAAAATATTGATTTACGATCAGTGGCATTAATCATAATTCAAAGCGAGTTTTCTTGCGGATAATTTTCTAAAAGTTTCGTCAATTGCTATTCGCACTTGATTGGCGATTTTTTTCTCATCCATATTGCCGCCTGCGTTTATTGTGATTGGGGCAGAAATTGAAATTTGCTGCGCGGAATTACCGCTTGTTGGGGCTGCGATATTTGGCATTTCAAAAGATGGAATTTTGCTGATATCGCTTTTGTTTGACTCAAGATTGCGAGCAACATTTCCAACTGCTCCCGAAGAGTTTGGATTTTTTGCATCGGAATTTCCGGTGACAAAATTCCACGCTTTTCCCGCGACATTTGTGATTGAGCCAACAACTGATTTTAAAGGCTCAACCAACTTCATCACCCAGTCAAAAGCGCTTTTAACCCAGCCAACAATTCCGCTAAAAATATTCTTAAAAAATTCACCAACTGGAGTCCAATTTTTAATCAACAAAGTTGCAGCAAGAGCGATTCCTGCAATTATGAGTCCAATTGGATTCGAGATGAGTGCAACACTCATAACACGAATTGCCGCGGTAACTGCTGGCAGTGCGATTGCGGCAAATGTGAGTGCGGTTCTAAAAGCAATAACGGCGCCTTGCATTGCCAAAAATCCGCCGCGCAAAAATGTGAAGGCATAGCCCAGAGCAATTGATGCGATCTTAAATCCGATCAATGCGGTGATTGTTAAACCGATATATTTTGTCACCACTGGAAATTTTTCAGCGAGTGTGCTGACTTTGCTGGCAAAGGCTGCTGTGCCATTTGCGGTTGCTGTTAATGTTGGAAGAAGTGTGTTTCCAAGAGAAATTCCAACTGATTCAATTGCCGACTGAAACTCTTTGAATGAGCCGATAGTAGTGTTTTGAAATCTATCTGCCATTTTTTTGGCAGTGCCGTCGGCGTTATTAATTTTGTTTAAAACTTCATCAACGGAGCCTGTTTCAAAACCTTTAAAAATCGCGAGCGCGCCAGATGTTGAATAAGTTCCAAAAATATCTTTGATCACTCCGAGCTTTTGATCGTCAGAAAGATTTTTGGTTGCCTTGTGTAGGTCGCGTAAAATATCGACCATTGAACGCATTTTTCCCCCCATTTTCCCACTGGCAAAAATTTTAACGCCAAGACCTTTTAGTCTGCTTTGAGCAAGTAGCGCTTCCTTAGCGACATCAGGCATTTCTTCGGCGCTAATTTTCATTTGATCGCGCATTTCACCAAGAGCTTTTGCGCCGGCTTTTGCGGGCGCGGCAAGTCTTAAGTAAGCTGATCTTAGCATGGTTCCTGCCATGGTGGCTTGAATGCCTGCATTGCTTAAAACGCCGGCAAGCGCGGTGGTTTCTTGCAAACTTCCGCCAACTGCTGCGGCTGCTGGTGCAACGAATTTCATTGTTTCACCAAGCATTTTGACATTGGTGTTGGTTGCAATTGCGGCTTGCGCTAAAACATCCGCGGCAACGCCGGCTTGCTCTGCTTTCATAGCAAAGCCGTTTAGGATGTTTGAAACGATCTCTGCTGATTGTGCTAACTCCATGTTGTCAGCAATTGCCAAATTCAAAATTGCTGGAGTTGCTGCCAAAATCTGATTGGTGTTAAAGCCGGCCATGCCCAAGAATTTCATGGCGTCTGCTGCTTGCGCGGAAGTGTATTGCGTGGTTGCACCAAGCTCTCTGGCTTTTGCGGTTAGCTTTTTAAAGCCTTCGGAAGTAGCGGCTTCTTCGGTGACAGCACCGACTTGCGCCATAGCAAATTCAAAATCTACTGCTGGTTTTATTGCGGCATAAAGTGAGCTTCCTAAAGCAACCGCATCAACCATTTGTGCGCGGTAATTAGCGCGATTGCCTAGGTTTTGCGATTTGGCGTCAGCGTTGGCTTGAAGAGCTGCTTGTCTCTTTTTTAAAGTATCGAGAGTTTTGCCAAGTGATGCTTGTTGTTGATTTAGATTTTTGAAATCAACGCCAGTGGCGCTTAGGGCTTTACCCATTTCACGAGTAGCCCCAGCCGACTCCATGAAAGCAGTTTTAGCTCTTTGTGCTGCCGCTTCTGCTTTTCGAAAATTATTTTGAAGTTCTTTTGATGGCTTATCAGTTTTGCTGATTTCCGCACTTAACAGATTCAGTTTTTGCTTCGCTTCCTGATACGCGAGCGATGCTTCTTTTGTGGCGCGTGATGATTTTCTGAAAGACTCAATTTCTGCTGCTTTATCATTAACTTTTTTGATCGCATCACCAAGGCTGATGAGCTGTTTATTAGCTCTACTGAAAGAATCTCGGAAAGACTTTCCCAAATCAGCACCGATTAAAATCGATACAGCAGCGTGAGTTGCGGTTGTCATTTACAAATAATCTGAGAATTGACTTATCCACTCCAGTAGGATAGGATAATCCGGTTAACTTTTTTAATAAAATTATGACTCAAAACACTTCTAATTCAGAAATCATTAAGCGTTTAAAAAGAGCATCAGGACATCTAAACAGTGTTATTACAATGCTCGAAAAAAATGAGAATTGTCTTGAAATTACTCAGCAGATTTCAGCGGTTGAAAGTGCAATTACTAAAGCAAAAAAAACTTTAATTCATGATCACATTGACAGTTGCCTAGAGCGCAGTGTGGATGGAAAAAAAGCCATTAAGGCAATTAAAGAATTTAAAGAAATAACTAAATATTTGTAAGCTTTTTAGGAATCTAATTATGAAAAATTTCTCTGTATTTTTTACTTTGTTTTTTTTGGTTAATTTAACCACAGCTTTAGCTGCTTTGCCATTCGTCACTGATGATGCTGCAATTGCTAATCCCAATCAGTTATTGATTGAGGCATTCACAGAAACATGGAAATTACCACAAAAAAATGATTCAGAAAAAACTCGTATGTATGGGCAATATCTGGGTTTTTCTTATGGTGCAGCAAAAAACCTTGAAGTTACCATCGGTGGCCTTGCTGGATATGACAGTAAGTTGAAATCAGCATCTTACATGAATCCAGTTTTTCAGATGAAAACAATCGCACTTCGTCCGAATTTAAAAAATCCTGCAATTCCGAGCATCGCATTTTCAACAGCTTATGTAAATAATAGCGGTCGTGGACAATATTATGATCCAGCCACCAATTATTATCTGATGGGAATTGCCACCAGTAAGTTTTTTGATGATGGTTTGATAATGCACGTGAATTACGGACCAAAAGTATCTTATAACATTGACGGTCATAAACCCTACAAACGCATGCATCTTGGTGTTGCACTTGATGCTGCTTTTTTCAGAAAAGATGTCCGATTTTTTGTCGAAGGATTTAACGGTGCACCAAATTCACCACGCGATTCGCCAGGACTTTTTCATTCTTACCAAACTGGTTTCAAATTCATCGCACCGAATGCTTGGGGATTCCACATCCTTTATGGCAACCAACCAACTTTTAACGGTTATAACGAAAGCGCCGGTATGACTTATCGCAGGACAAGCTGGATACAGTTTGGTGTAAGGAAAGCGATTGATGATTTTTTGTAAAAAAAGATGTTTTACATTCTTTAAAGTTTTTCTTTTTCGATAGCTATGGCTGTGTCGAAGAAGAGTGAAAAATCTTCTTCGGTCATTTCTAAAATTTCAGATAGTTGCCAATTGGTTATTTTTGAGAGGATGATGATTGCGCTGACGACATCTCCTCTGAATTGAAAAAACCCAAATATACCTTTTGCAGATTTGAGTAATCAGCTTCATCAAGCTCTTCAATTACCTTCGGTTCAACCTCGCAAAGATTAGCAAAAAGCCTGATTTCTTTTTCTTCGTCAGATGTAGTTTTCATTTTTGCGACAAGGAGACGATCTTTGATTTTAGAGCGTCTCATCGATAATTTATCGTAAGACTGACCGGCAATTTCGACCGGATATTTTAATTCAATGTTTTCCATATTTTTGTGAAAATTTATTAGATACCAAGAGCTTTGCGAACATCTACCATCTTATCTTGACCGCCGATTTTTCTGGTCATGTTATCAATATCGATTTCGATTAATTGCTCACCATCAATTTCAAGCGAGTAATAGCGGCAAGCAATCGTGCATTGCAGCGTTCCTTTTTCTCCTGCTGATAATTTTCCCATGTCGATTTCGGTATACATGCCTCTGAGTTTGATAATTATGGGAGAGACGCTGGTTTCATCTTGCAGCGCACCACGAAGAGTTACTGACACAACATTGCCTGCAATTAAACCAAATTGCTTCAAAACATTTTTGTCAAATTCAAGCAGTGTAAATGAGCCTTCCAACTTTTCGATGCCCATATCAATCATCGCTGGAGAGTCCATGCCACCAGCACGAAACTCTTCAGTTTTGATGTTTAATTTTGGCGGATTTACTTCCTCAACTTTGCCCACATAGCCACGGCCATCAATGAACAAATTGAAATTTTTTAGAATTTTAGGAATCATATTTTTTTACCTTTTTTAGTTACTGAAAAGTTCCACGAGATATTCATCCGTCATTCTTGAACGGAAGGTGATATGCTCTGCTGGATAAGGTGGAGTGAAGTCAAAATCGAAAGTGACTTTGCCTTGAGCAATCTGGGATGGCGTGTTTAATTCAGGATTAATGAAAGCCTTACCATCAATGATTGCTTGAATGCTTTTGAGGTAGCGAAGGTAATTGTTAACGCCTTCAAGAACATCATCGATGTAAGTTTTTGTGATGTTGCGATCTACCGCCCACAAGTGAGCTTTAAGAAGCGAATCATTAATCATGTCCGCCGTTCTTCTGGTTTGCAGGAATATCCATTTTGCATCAGAAGAAACTGTTCTATTGCCCCACAACCTGAAACCATCTTGCTGAATAATTGTGGCAATGCCGTGTTCGTTGAGAAAGTTCGCGGTGCAGCTGGTATTGCCTAAAGCAAAATCAACCGGCTTAGAAGTTCCAACAATTCCGTTGATAACCATGTTTGATGGCGACCACCAGAAACCACGCTCATTATCTGATTTAGCAATTAACCCAGCGATACATGATGAGGCAGGTTTCTCAACGATTGTGTTATTCGCAGTGTTTAAAACTTTTACCCATGGAAATGCCGGATAAATTCTTGCGCTGCCCCAGTCATTTGCATAATTAATCGCATCAGTTTTGTTGGTATTTGGGCAGTCGGCAACGATGATTGCTCTTAAAGTTTCTGCCGCGTTTAGTAGCGCTGCAACAACTGGATTTGCGGTTGGCTCATCATCTTCATCTAAAGGAGTTTGATGGGTAAAGCCTGGCGCAATCAAAATTCGTGGCTGAACTTTAACTTCAGAATTTGCGGCAAGAAGTCCTGAAACACCGGTATATTTTCCAGTTTGAGAATCAACGCCACCAACGATATCACTCAAAGTGATTTTGGCTGGATCAAGAACATTGGCAGTTTTGTGAGCTGTTTTTGTTGGATCGGCAACATTGACTACAACAACCATCGCGCCTGTTTGTTTAAAGATTAAATCAAGCGCCGCAGGAATTGTAAAATTTTTATCAGAGCCAAAAATTTCTACCGCTTCTGATAGCGAGCCAAGCAGAAGGGTTGGAATATTTACGGGTCCTTTTGGCGCAGTGCCAACCAGTCCAATTACTGAAGATTTAACAGTTTGTATTGGGCGCGCGCCATCATTAATATCGATGACTTCTACGCCATGAAGAAATTGCTCGGTCATAGTTTTTATTTAAGATTTGAAATTATAACTTTTTACAGCCTCTTTATCGGTCAGAGATTTGATTTTTGATTTGTGATCTTCTTTTTTATAAAATTGCTGCTGCCTTGAATCTTCTAATTGAGAAAGAAGATTTTTTATTTCATCAAAATTCAGAACTAAGCTTTCCTTGCCATCCAAGTTTAGCGTAAATTGATCGCTAGATTTCTCGATTTCTAAATTCTCATCAAAAACAATTATTTTTCTTGCTAGAAGGTTTCTAATGCTGTCGTTATTGACTAGAGTGTAATTTTTTTCTTGATGAAGAAATAGAAATTTTCTTGCCTCTTGTGAGTTAAAATAAATTTCTAACTCTTGGATTTTTTCTAGAATCAAGTCATCAATAGTTTTTGTATCATTGATCAGATCGGACTCATTATCTTTTTCCAAAATCCAATCTGCGCCATCCCATTTTGCACGATGACCTTTTTTGATAATTGGTTTTTTATCGGTTGAATTTGCAGGAATTAGATATTTTTCTTTTTCCAGGGGGTTTTGATATGCAATAGCTTCGCCAGCATAATAGCCGCTGTCCTTGCTGTAAGAATAAACAATTTTTTGCTTTATAGACATTTTAATATTTTATACACATTAATAGAGCGATATTTCTTGGTCTTATTTCAGAATTATCCCAGTAAAGACCCATTCTGCCTGATGGAGCGGACCAGTGACCACCAAATAAACTTAGCACATTTCCAGGGTCGGAGGTATATTTTTGCATATAAACAGGGGTGTGGCTGTAGGAATTTGAAGGGCCGTAATTATTCCACATATGAAATGATTTCCATTCGTGGCTTTGGCTTGATCCTAAAGGCCTTGATACATCAACGCCTCTGCCGCTATCTAAACCTCTTATAAACTCACCTCGAAGATCAGGTAAATTAAAAGTTGTTGTGCCATTGCCGCTGCCAAAATTTACTCCTATTACAGAAAATAAATTGCTATATAAGCTGCGAGATAGTTCGGCGCCATTGCAGTGAATCCAGCCACTTGGAGGTGTTAATGTAGCAAATGGTAAAACTGCTCCAACTAAATCCAGCTCAAGGTTATTGCGGGCATTTCTGATATTGGTTAAATCAGAAAGATTGTTGGTTTTTATTAACCTCTCGGCTAAAGCGTTGTTGACATCTGTGCCAAAGTTTGGATCAAGCGCAATATCGTTATTGATAATCAAATTTACATTTGGCGACTCGGCAAAACCAAGAATCATCCTGATATAAAGCCTTTTTCCTGAGCCGCTAGGTAAGTTAGGTTTAAAAGTTTCGGGAAACTTACCAATTGCAAATAAATTACCATTTGAATCAAAAACCCCAACTTCACGAATATAAAACGGACCAACTGTTTCGCTTAGAACGGCTTCAATAATTAGTTGATTTGGATTGTTTTCATCGACAACCACATGGGTAAGATTGGTTCTGTAAACCTCGTTAACTAAAGAATTTTCGGTTCCATTTGGATTGTAATAACTTCCATTACTATCACCAACCGCAAGTTCAGTGAGGTTTAAATTGGCCGATCCAACTGCGGCATTGGCGTGATTAATAAGCCCGCTATTTGTTATGATGCTGTAGTAATTCATTTGTTTTAATATCTGATACAATAGGTCATGGCGATATTTCTTGGTCTGGTTTCATTGCCACCAGTGTTGCTTACATCATAATTTCTGATTGCATAATAATTATCCCCATCAACAAAGCCCTCGTGTCCGCCATAATTTGAGTCATCCATGCTTTTAACATTTTGTAGTTGGTGGTTGTGGCTTCTAATTTCATCTGCTTGAAAACTTCCTAAATTTCTCCCGCCATCAACTCCTCTACCATGATCCCAGCCCCTGATAAATTCGCCTCGCAAGTCAGGAATGTTGAATGTACTAACTCCATTACCACTTCCGTAAATAGTGCCGATTTTTCTGAATAATTTTTCGTAAGCCGTTCTTGAAATTTCTGCGCCATTGCATTCTAACCATCCATTTGGAGGAGTTGAAAAAGAAAATGGCATTATGGCGCCAGTTAAATCGCTAAGATTGAGATTATTTCTAGCGGCGTTAACATCGCTTAAATCAGATAAATTTTCTGATATTTTAAGTCGCTTATTCAATTCGCTGTTGATATGCGTTGAAAAATTTACATCAAAATTGATGTTTTCTGATAAAATTAATTCAACATTTGGACTTGATGAAAAGCCCAATATCATCCTGATATAAAGTCTTTTGCCAGAACCCGAGGCATAATTCGATTTAAAAGTTTCTGGATATTTACCAATGGCAAATAAATCGCCATCAGCATCAAATATTCCAACCTCCCTTATGTGAAATGGACCAGCTTCTTCTGGAATTACCCCCTCAATAATCAATTGATTGGGATTGTTGGTATCTAAAGCGGCGGAGGTTAAATTTGTTCTGTAAAGTTCATTTACCAGTGATGTTGCGTTAGAACTTGGTTCATAATATGATCCATTCCCGTCGCCAACTGCAATTTCAGTTAAGTTAATAGGACTTCCATCAATCTGACCAGCCTGCGCTTCCTTGATAAGAGCGCTATTTGTAATTAAGATGTAATAATCTTGAGGCATTTAAATTAGTGGATTAATCGTTGTAATTTCTTTTGAGATTAAAAAAGTTCCAACCGTGGGCATAGCTGCATTTTCAACGGCAATATGGTCGTCAGAATTAAAGATTATCGGATTTATCTGGGTGATTTCTTTGGAGATTAAAAAAGCTCCAATATGCGGTGTTGATGAGGTATTTTTTAGCTCATCGTCAGTGTCATAAATTATGTAGGGTATGGGCGTAACTTCTTTTGAAATAACAATGCTGCCAATGCTCACCAAGCCCATTTCTGCTGATAGATAAGCTCTTAAGCTTTCAAGATGCGACCTTGCGTTCTTGGTGTTTTCTATGACTTTTTGAACCTGCGGTAAAATATTAACATCAAATCCCGGTTCTCTAACATCAAAAAACACTCTAAAAAAATATGGATCAGCGCCATATTCAAACCATTCTTCAACTTTGATATTGGTATAATTGAAGGCCTGTAATGCTTTTTTAAGAGCGCCAATCGTTCCTTTCTTTTTGTGAACTTCGACGCTTGCTTTGATTACATTTCTGCGAATTTGTTCTGGCCAACTATCGCTCCAATCATCAACTGATAACGCCCAAGCAAGCCACGGCAAAATATGCGCTGGTGCAAGGTTAGGATTTACTACGAAGCGATTAAGCACTGGCAAATCAAAAGATTTGCCAAATATTTCTTCTAAATCTCGAAGTAAAATGCTGGCATTTGGCGGCAATAAAGATTGATTAATTTCGTCACTCATCAACTACAATTGAGATTGTTTTGCTATTGGTGTAAGCTGCCTGTTCATCGGTTGTTATAACATCAGAAGTTGGATGAATAAGTTGAACTTTTTTTACGCCATCAACATGCAGCGCATCATAAATTCCGGACAGCGCGACAATTTTTCCAATTGCATGTCGATCATCTAAAAATTTGTTTAGATCGGCTCGCGCTTCAGTTTCAACAACCGCCGAAGATGGACCAGAATAAACTGTAATCACCGCTTCAACTGAATAGCTTACAATTTCTGCGCTTTGCACTGATACGCTATCGGTGAGCGGCCTAACATCTTCATCGCTTAATTTTTCTAATACCGCAGCAAGCAATTCTTCTGACGCGGCGCCATTTCCAATTTTAGAAAGAATTGTTACTAAAACTTCACCGGGATTTGGGCTTTTAACTGAAACTGATTTTATATCACTTGATGCAGAAAGTGCGTGGAAGGTGTAAGCGCCAATTGATCCTGCATTGGTAAAGGCTTCTGGGGCGAGTTGAACTCTTTGTCTTAATTGATCGTCATTTTCGCCAACCAGTTTTTGCACACCCAAAGAAGCTGCTAAATTTTCTAAATCGCTGCCAGTTGCGTAAGCAAGCATTGTGGCTTTTGCTGCTTCATTAATTCTGTTTCGTAAGAGTAGTTCGCGATAAGCGCAAACCTCCAGCAGAATCATCGCCGGATCGCTTTCAAGCAAAGTTGAATAGCTCGGATTTTTTTCTAAAAAATCGCTTAAAATATCTTGAAAAATTTCTTCATAATTTAAGCTCTCAATTACTTTTGGCGCCGGTAATTTTGATAAATCAATTGGTGTAAAATTGCCCATTAACTGCTAATTGAAATATTTTCTAAAACTATTTTTTTTCCGTCTTTTACAAAACTGCCTTCAAGATCAATGATGATTTTTCCTTTATCTATGCTTTGCAGAATTACTTGCTCTACTTCAAATCGCGGCTCGAAGGTTGAAATTGCTTCAACAATATCTGAATAAATTTCTGCGATTAGTTCGCCATTAATTGGCTGATCAATTTTTTCAAAAAGGCGAGAACCATAATCGCGGCGCATTACTCTTGAGCCAATTGGCGTGCTTAAAATATTGGCAATTGACTGTTTGATATGGGCGATTTCTGAGATTGGTTTTCCACTATTGATGTTCATGTTGCTTTGACGTTGCTTGATCCGCCAATGATTGGCCATTCGCCAGCTGAAGAGCCTGAAGTGATTCGAACTTTATCACCAACTCTGGCAACCGCAGTTCCGCCACTGCCGCCAAGATCAACATTTCCTTTCAAAGTGATATTTGCGGCTTCAATTTGTGCATTTCCTGCAACTTTAATGTTTGCGCTGCCTTTGATATCAAGATCAAGATTTCCGCTGATGCGATTGAAAGAAATTTTTGAACCATCGGCAAAAGTTATGCTTTGAATATTGCCAGAATTTTCTGGCGCATTTTCTCGATAAAGTGACGGAAAAATCACTCCCTGATTTAACTCGCCGCAGGGAGATAAAATCATCACTTGCTCATCAATTTCGGGCGGATTCCAATCCTTGTTACTGCCGCTATTTGAAGCAATCCAAGGCAACCAATCAGTTTGCAGATCGCCGATTTTTACTCGCGCTTTTGCAGTTGCATAATTGATGGCAAATATCTGCCCCAAGCGAATTATATTTGCGAGCCTTCGCGCCAGATCGTTTAAATTAAATCCGTCTTTTTCATCGAAATTCATTTGGATTTTTTGTCGTCTTTTTCTTTCTTAATTTCTTGTGAATTTTCTTCGATTTTTTGCTCAGAAACTTCATCTTTTTTGCGGTGGATTTTTAATGCTTTGCTGTTGGTTAGTAAGGTTATCGCTGCTTTCTCATCAAGCTCAACAATCTGTCCTTTTTTATATTCTTGATGGTCGGTGATGATTTGAATTTTAATTAAATTTTGCATTAGAAATTTGCCTCAATTTCAGTTGGTATTGTGCCTGAATTATCAGGCTGTTGATTGCTTGTGTAGTAAGTGATCGAGTAATTTAATCGTGCCGCGCCATAGATTTTGCTGCCGTCAGTTGACACATCCATTTCTGTTGATTTCAGTTTCACAATATCTGCTTTTCGTGTCGGCATTTCAAAACCATCAAGCGCATCTTCAATCTGTTTTGAGATTTTATCTAACGAGTCATCAACTTGCTCACCACCAAGCACCACAGCTTCAATCGCAACTTCAAGTTCACGCTTGGTTGCGCCAAAACCGTCGCTCGCAAATCTTTCTTCAATGACATTTTCATTTCGCGCATAAACTAGAATCGCCGGCAGAAACTGGTCAAATAAAGGCTTCGATCTGCTGCCGTAAATTCGATCTAAAGCGTCAGTTGGAAAATTATCTCCAACTTTAGTTTTTAGTTTATCAACTAAAGCATCTCTAATCGCTGCTCGCGGATGACTCATGTAAAATTAATTTTTTGCTTCCTGGAATGTGCCGTTGAATGTCGATGATTTGATAGCGAATATTTTCAACTTCGACAAAATCACCTTGATTTGCTTTTGAATAATTTTGTGGCATTGCAACATCGCGCACGAATAAAACTATTTCATTAGAGCTGATTTCTACTTCTAAAGATTTGGTGTTAACGCCTGAATAATCTTGATGAAAATCACCTTTAATTGTGAAAGAATTAAAATCTTTATTCGCGGGAATGTAAGTGACAACGCGGCCAAAAATTTCAACGCAGGGCTTGTTGATGAAATTGTCAAAATCTAACATAAATCTTCTTTAAGAAGAGTTATTCGCGCCATTGTCAGATTGTTTTTTCTCTGGGCTTTTTTCATCTTCGTTGGCGTCGTTATCAGAATTATTTTTCTGCGAAAGTTGCGTAAATATTTTTTCAGCTTCATCTTTTTTAATTGGTTTTGGATTTAATAAATTTTTATCCGCATCAAAGACATTATATTTGCCAAAGCCTGTGTGCTGGATGCATGGATATTCTGTTGGCGCTTCAATTTTATTGATGTTGCCGTCAGGTTTTTTGTCAGAAATTTCAGACAATCTTTCGAGCATTGATTTTGTTAATTGCGCAGGATTGGCAGAAATTTTTTCACCTTTTTTGAATTGCACTGGCGCAATTACTTCAAAAAGATCGCTCTTTTTTCTGCTCAAAGATTGAGAGCGAATATCTGCTTGGCCTTCGGAAAGTTTTAAAACAATTCCGATGCCAAAGTTGATAAAAGGAGCGCTTACTTCATAATTTTTACTCATAGATTTTTTTTATTTTTTATTTGAATGAAAAATTTGTTTTGTCGCAGTTTAGCTTAAGATTTCATCAATTGCGTGAGGCAAGCATGTTGCCAGAAGCCATAGCCAACGTTTCTCCATGTATCAACACCATACCAATGTTTATCATGCTTAAATTCGAGTTCTGAACCTTCGGCAATGGCTTTTAATTTAACGCCTTCTTCTTCCTGACGGATGAATGGTTTTACTGAAGAATCAGTTCTAAATACCGCGAATTTATCCGACCAAGAAAGGCGCGGGTTTTGTGCAATTGAAATATTAACCTCATCAAGAACTTTGATGGCGTTTGTGCTGCCGCCAACTGACAAAGGCACGGCCATTGCAGTTTTTGCAATATACCAAAGTGAGGTTGGAACGACCACCAAAAACTGGCTGGCATTTTCATTCATTGGCTCACCTTGATCATCTTTAAATGAAAGAATTTGCTGAATGGTTTTTAAAACTGCCAAACGAAAAGCTGCTTCGCTTGGAGAGGTTGCAGTGCCAACTTTTCCGCCATCAATTTGTTCGACAAATTCAGTTAAATCTAATTCAAGCTTATTGCTTTGAACGCCGCTTTTGCCGTCGGTATGATCGCTATCAAAAAAATATTGTCCGTCATAACAAATAGTGCTTTCAGCATTGATGATTAGCTTAGATAAAAGCTGCGCCCAATGTGAATTTGTTCTGTCGGCAAGCTCATTAACTCTAACTTTAATTTGCCCAGTTTTGTCGCGTCTTAAATCAACAAGTGGAATTTCTAAAGTTGCCTCAAAATGTTTGTTTTCAATTGTTAAGCCGTTAGTGGTAAATCCTTTTGCCTGTCTGCCGCCAATCCACTCGCGCATTACAGGAACTTGACCTAGCCATTTGTAAGTTTCACTTTCTTGATCAGAGGTGAAATAATTTGAAAGAGCATCAACCCAATCCATGCCGCTTTTTTGCTCAAGGCGCTTATAATAAAGACCAATAATTGCCCGTGATGATAATTCTTTTAGTGCCATAATTTTGTTTTTTTAATGTTGTTAAAATTGTTTAATTCCAGACTATTAGATTACTGGAGCTGGGGCGTAGGAAGCGAAGTCAACAAGAGCAAATCCAATTGATTCAATGCGTGAAATTTTTCCGATATAAACGGCGTTTGTTGGTGACAAAGTGAAGGTATTATCATCAGTGGCATAG
>JAGWWH010000047.1 GCA_018970485.1 Pseudomonadota bacterium
GAATCCGAAATGAACGAATATCTTACGGGCAAAAAAGGTTACGAGGTTCTTGATGGCGGCAAAACGTCTTTTTGGTCTGTCTGGAGACAAGATGAAAACAAGAGGGTTTATTCTAACATCGTCTTCCAAACTAACCCGTCAAAGTTCTGCCCAGAATCATACAACTCATTTACAGGCTTTGAAAATCATGACGACAGTGTTGCCCCAATTGTCGAAAGTGAAAGCAAGTTTTTCGAGGTTTTGCGACGAGTCACGGTCAAGCCAGAAATATATGAATACGTAAAAAGCTGGTTTGCGCATATCATTCAGATGCCATTCAAAAAGACAAACACGGCAATTGTTTTATACAGCGACACAAAGGGAGTCGGTAAAAATGCAGTGATTGATGGCATGACCAACATTTTGGGCGAAAAATACTTTGGAATTCTCGAAGATATTGATGACCTTACCAAAAACTTCAACTCGCACCTCAGCAATAAGCTCATAGTGTATGGTGACGAAATCAGCTTCAATGCAAAAAAGTTATCCGACAGATTGAAAGCGGTTATTACAAGACCATACTTGAACCTCGAGAAAAAGGGTGTAGACGCAATAAAGGTCGAAGACAAAACTAATTACATCTTTACCAGCAACAACGAACATTGTTTTAAAATGGAGAAAGGCGACAGGCGTTTATACATGGTTAATTGCATCGAGGAAAAGTTGCCCCGAGACTTATCAACCGCTTTTTATGCGGAAATCGAAGACCCAGTCAAGTTAAAGCAGTTGTTTCAATTTTTTAAGAACTATCAACAGGAAGAAATGTCGTACGAGATTGGCGTAACAGCTCCACCCGAAACAGAGTACAAAATCAACCTTCAATATGAAGACACAGCAGCATATATTCAGATGCTATACAAAGCCACCGCAACATTTTCGAACAGAAAGATAAGTTCGACGGATTTGCATCAGATGGCCGTTGAATATGCTAAGAAAAATCACCAATCTGCAAACTTTACAGTTCATCATTTTGGTACGATGATGAATAAATACCTATCTGAAATCAAGAAACGCACGAAAACTGGAAACATGTTTGTTTTCGGGACGACCACAGAAACACGGAAAATGTTGTTCAAGATTGACCCCGACTATTATAGGTACATTTACAATCTTGAAAAAACTGAAACACCTTCATTTGATTCAGTTGACATACAAGAAGACGAACAATAAATATTTATAATCAAAAATATCGAAAAGGACTTAGAAACATTTTCCTATCATATAAGTATAATACAAAGGTACGAAACGAATGCAAGCCTCCAATAAAATTGACTGTGAAATCTGTGGCAAAACCAACATCTCCAAATCCAATATCTCGCACCATCGCAAGACGAAAGCCCATTTGG
Organism: Pseudomonadota bacterium; assembly: GCA_018970485.1. GTDB lineage: Bacteria > Pseudomonadota > Alphaproteobacteria > Rickettsiales > UBA1997 > UBA2645. Next base: position 1,386 of record JAGWWH010000047.1, read on the forward strand.
CGGCCATGGAATGCGCACCGTGTGCCCCTGCTGCTGTCACCGAGCCCATTCCTGAAATTGAGCCAGCCACTGAGCAGGCCCCAGCCCCAACCCAGCCCAAGCCAAAAAGACAACCAAAGGTAACCAAGCCCAAATCACCCCACACAAAAAAAGCCATAGCGGCGGCCAATCGTGAAATCAAAAAGAACTTCGTGACCATCTTCAGCGCATGGACAAAGCGAATGTCTTTAGTTCTCGAAGAAATTACAAAACCGAAAAACGACAAGAAGGCAGAACCTGAAGTGGTCAACTATGAGCCCGAGCCCAATCCCATAACTGAGCCCGAGCCCAATCCCATCCCCGAGGACAACCCTGAGGCTGAGCCCGAGGCCGATGATGCTGAGATTGATGCTTTCTTCAACATCGATGTCACTACGAGCCCCGAAATCGACTTTGGCCCAGACGACGAGGCCGAGTCCCCACTCACCGATAACCGATGGGACTCGTATGACAATGACCCCACTTATTGTTATACGAAATGGCGACAACGCATCGATGTCAACAATGCAGTCATTGCGATGATAAAGCTACAAGGTCATCCAATCTTTACAACGGGCGAAGATGTTGAGGAGGAAGCGGAAGTGATGCTTATTATGGAGGAGTTGAAAAATACAGTGGTGGACATGGGTTGACCCCCCGAATCCGTCAAAACTCGGAAAATAAAAACCTTTAGGAAAATAAATGCAAAACGAAAATGAGGATGATGACCCTGCTTTAAGCTGGGACACTTTAATAGCGAGCTGGAAACACTTCCAACGCAAATATACCGGACCCGACACCTTAGACGAATACGCTCGCATGGTTGTAAAATATCCAGAGCCGTTTCGAAAAGTCACACGTAGCAGAGCCCAATTTTACCTTGACGTCACCAACAATAAGATAAAAACGCCAAATTTTTGTCTAAAGCAATACTAAACATGTCACTTACAAATATTGAAATCGAAAGCCTCGCCAAAAAGATGAATATCCCATTGGAAGAGGTTTGTTTTAAATCAGACTTAATTTTTATGAAACCAAAGCCTAACAAAGTTTACATCGTCAACATGGAAAACGAATTTAATGACGATGGAAGACACAATGACGGTTCTCACTGGGTCTGCTTAATTAGTAAGGAAACAAAGAACGGCGCACCACAATATCTTTATTTTGATTCGTATGGCTGTCCTGCCCCTATTGAAGTCCAAAAATTCGTGGGAGTGCAACAAATCCCATATAACACAAAAGATATACAGGGCTTATTATCGAGTGTCTGCGGGTATTTTTGTCTTGCCTTGGCGCATTTCGTCTTTTCTTCAGAGCATAACACTGGTGATTTTTACAGTGATGTAAACAATTTTATCGACTTGTTTCAGGATATGAACAAGACCATGGACCTCTACATAAATGAATGCATCTTAAAAGCATTTTTTCAATCGAGTGACCCACGTGAACGCATTCCAATCAATAATCTCAATGAAATCGTGGAATTGACCCCAGAGCAAGCACAATCTTTAGGATTGACAAAATAGTTCAAAACTATCAATTTTTTTATTCTAATATAACAAATGTCACAAATCATCATTACTGGCGCTAACGTTTCGAATGCAAATAATAACGAATATGTGTTTAACCTTCCCACTACAGTCGACTTTACAGGCCTCGAAATATGTGTGCAATCGATTCAAATAAAC
>JAGWWH010000048.1 GCA_018970485.1 Pseudomonadota bacterium
AATATTGGTCTAGCCCCGCTACTGTCCGGTTAAGAATTTTTTAATCTCTTTAAGAGAAGCTCTTAGTCATGCTGAGCCTGTCGAAACGTGATTCAGGCCCGTGCCTAAAAACATGCTTCGACAGGCTCAGCATGACAACGAGGTAAGCTCACTATTGCCCCGAGACAGTCCAACGTAATCCCCGCACAGGATTCGCTTTCTGACCTTCATTAAATTTTTGACTTCTTTCTCGTCACTTTTTTCTTGCCAATTTCCACGCCAATTTTCCACATGCTCTTCTCCAAAAATGCCTCGATAGTTTGGCGGTTGGCTTTGTTTAGTAAGTTTGAATGCGAGATTTTGCTGAGATTAGAATATTCAGAAAGCGTGACGATTTTTTTGCCTTCCAAATAAGCCAAGCGTTTGTGGTAGCTGTTGGTTAGTGCCTTGCCGACAATTTCTTCCATTATTTTTGTACTACCTTTTTTATCGAATTCTTTGAAGGCGTCGTAATATTTTTGGCGCTCAATGAATTTAATATTGATCGGCACGAAGCCTTCGCGGATCAGCAAATAATTATTAATGATGCGGCCAATGCGACCGTTGCCGTCAACGAAAGGGTGTGTGTGCTCAAAAGTTAAGTGTAGGCGGGCGATGCGTTTAGCGATGTTTTCGTGGTGCGAGCCGTGGTAAGTGGCAAGCATTTCTTCAAGTAGGCCAACCACTTCTTTTGGCGCTGGGGCAATGTGGTTACCGACTTTTACGTATTCATTATTTTTTCTGAATCTGCCGGCGATGTTGTCGCGAATATTTGAAATTAGCATTTTGTGCAGCGACAAAATTACCTCGAGGGTTAGCTCTTTTTCTTTAGCTTTTTTTTCAATGTAAGTGACGACGCGGGCGAGGTTTTTTGTTTCGAAAATTTCGCGTTCAGTGATGTAGCGATCGAGGTCAATTTGCAGAAGAATTTTTTCAGTTTCTTCGAGCGAGAGAGTGCTGTTTTCAATGGCGTTGGAGTTGTAGACTTGTTCGCCGATTTCGGCTTCTGAGATTAGTTTTAGTAAGGATTCTTTGTTGGTTGCGGCTTTGTAATATCTTTGGCGAAGAGCGATTATTTTACTGAAATTGTCGCTGGTTTTTGGCATGTTTTTTAGGGTTTGTTGACCTAGTTTTTTTCACGTTATTTATGAAATAGTCGTGAAGATCAAGTAAAATTCGGATGTTGTTCACGATTATCAGTATTAAAACATGAATTTCTGTAAATGCGAAACGCTGGTTGAGTCGCCGGATTGAGTGAAGTCGAAATCAGGTCTCGACCGGCGATGGTTAATTTTATTGTTTGAAGCGTGACGAGATGGATTGCCACGTCGCTACTCTCCTCGCAATGACGGGGAAAATAATGTGCTCAATATTGGTCTAGCCCCGCTACTGTCCGGTTAAGAATTTTTTAATCTCTTTAAGAGAAGCTCTTAGTCATGCTGAGCCTGTCGAAACGTGATTCAGGCCCGCGCCTAAAAACATGCTTCGACAGGCTCAGCATGACTACGCTTTTGCTTAGATACTGTTAGCTAAAGAAGGCTAGTAAAATGATTAAACGGTCACCGTGATTTCAGACTACTTCGTCATTGCGAGCGCAGCGCGGCAATCTATTTGGTCGCGAGAGGATTTTTTAGTAGATCGGAAATTCTTTGCAGAGAATCGCAACTTCAGCTTTCACTTTTTCTTCCACAGCTTTGTTGCCTTCTTCGCCATTTTTCACGAAGCCTTCAAGCACGTCGCAAATCATGTTGCCGATGCGATCGAATTCTTTTTCTTTGAAGCCGCGAGTTGTTGTGGCTGCAGTTCCAAAGCGTAAACCAGAAGTTACGAAAGGTGAGCGCGGATCATTCGGAATCGCATTTTTATTGCAGGTCAAGCCAGCGCGTTCCAAAACTTTTTCAGCTTCTTTTCCTGTTAAAGTTTCAAGTGGCGTGAGATCAACAACCATCAAGTGGCAATCAGTTCCACCGGTAGTGATTTTTAATCCACGTTTAACCAAAACTGCCGACAAAACTTTGGCATTGGCGACGACTTGTTTTGCGTAATTTTTAAATTCTGGACGAAGCGCCTCGCCAAATGCGACGGCCTTCGCGGCGATCACATGCATTAATGGTCCACCTTGCAAACCAGGGAAAACGGCAGAATTAATTTTCTTCGCCAGCTCTTCATTGTTAGTCAAAATCACGCCACCACGAGGGCCGCGCAGAGTTTTGTGAGTTGTGGAAGTTACGATGTCAGCAATCCCGATTGGGGAAGGATAAATTCCGGCAGCAACCAAGCCAGCAACGTGCGCCATGTCGACCATCAAAAGCGCACCAACTTCGTCAGCGATTTTTTTGAAGCGCGCCCAATCAACGATGCGTGGGTAAGAAGAAATTCCAGCGACGATTAATTTTGGTTTATGTTCGCGCGCTAGAGCTTCGGCTTGTTCGTAATCGATCAAACCATCATCCAAACGAATTCCGTACTGAACTGATTTCAACCACATGCCAGAAATCGTGCGTTGTGCACCGTGAGTTAAGTGTCCGCCGGCAGCAAGAGACATGCCGAGAATCGTGTCACCCGGTTGAAGCAAAGCGAGGTAAACAGAAAGATTCGCAGATGCGCCAGAGTGAGGTTGCACATTCGCAAATTTCGCGCCGAACAGCCGACACAAACGATCAATCGCCGCTTGCTCAACTTCATCCGAAAATTCGCAACCACCGTAATATCTTTTTGCTGGATAGCCTTCTGCATATTTATTGGTGAAGACAGAACCTTGTGCCTCTAAGACCGCGCGGCTGACGATATTTTCAGAAGCGATCAATTCGATTTGATATTTTTGGCGATCAGTTTCCTTTTCGATTGAGTGAAAAATGTCTTTGTCAGAATCCTTTAGAGATGAAGTGAAGAATGTCATGTTGAAGTTGGTTAGTTATGGATTGCCGCGCTTCGCTCGCAATGACGAAATCTAGTCACGTCATTGCGAG
>JAGWWH010000031.1 GCA_018970485.1 Pseudomonadota bacterium
ACTGTATCAAGGGTTCGAATCCCTTCCTCTCCGCCAATAGCCAGTTTAAAGCAGTTCGGCAGATGTGGATGAAATTAGGTGGCAAGTCCTGAGTATTTTTTATCACTAAATTGTGAACAGAGTAAAAAAAGGAAATCTTCCGCAGAAAATTTGTATAAAATGCGTTCGGCCATTTAGCTGGAGAAAGAAGTGGCAGAAGGTTTGGGACGAGGTGAAATATTGTTCTGATAAATGCCGCAAGAACAAAAATAAAAACTAAAATGACCAAAAATCTGCATTTCATTTTTGGCGATCAGCTCTCGCATTCTCTACTTAATTTGCGTCACGCTGATAAAAAAAATGATGTGATTTTAATGTGCGAAGTTGCCGAGGAAGCTGAATATGCGGCGCATCACAAGAAAAAAATCGCCTTTATTTTTGCGGCAATGCGTCACTTCGCCAAAGAGTTGAGCGATCAAGGGTTTAGGGTTGATTACGTAAAACTTGATGAGGCTGAAAATTCTGGCTCCTTTGATGGAGAGCTAAAAAAGGCGATTGAAAAATATCAGCCGCAAAAAATTTCTTTAACCGAACCTTCCGAATATCGGGTTTGGAAGAAAGTTCTGCACTGGCAAAAAATTCACAAAATCACTTTTGAAATTTTCCCCGACACACGTTTTTTATGCAGCCAAACTGAATTTAGAAATTGGGCAAAAAACAAAAAACAGCTGCGCTTAGAATTTTTTTATCGCGAGATGCGCAAGAAACATAAAATCTTGCTTGATGCTGCAAATAAGCCACTCGGCGGCAAGTGGAATTACGATATTGAAAATCGTAAAACGCCGAAAGCGGGCATGAAATCACCGACAAGAATTAGTCACAAAAAAGACGCGATTACTTTGCAAATTTTGGATTTGGTTGAAGAAAAATTTCAGAAAAATTTTGGCGATTTATTGCCTTTTCACTTCGCGATAAATCGCGATCAGGCTCTTGTTGAAGCTCGTCATTTTATTGACGAATTGTTGGTTAATTTTGGCGATTACCAAGACGCCATGGTTGCAGGCGAGCCTTATCTTTATCACTCGCTGATTTCTTGTTACATCAATGTTGGATTGTTAGAGCCCCTTGAAATTTGTAAGATGGCCGAGGCTGCATATCACGCCGGTAAAGCGCCACTAAATGCGGTTGAAGGATTCATTCGTCAAATTCTGGGCTGGCGTGAATATGTGCGCGGCATTTACTGGCTCAAGATGCCACAATATTTAGAAAGTAACTTTCTTAACGCCAAAAGAGCTCTGCCGGAATTTTATTGGCACGGCAAAACTCAAATGTTTTGTTTAAGTGAAGTGGTCAAGCAAACCAAAGAGCACGCTTATTCACACCATATTCAGCGCTTGATGGTTACGGGAAATTTTGCTTTAATTGCCGGCATTAATCCCAAAGAAGTTCATGAGTGGTATTTGGCAGTTTACGCCGATGCTTTTGAGTGGGTTGAAGCTCCTAATACTCTTGGAATGGCCCTGCATGCTGATGGCGGAATTATGGCCAGTAAACCTTACGCGGCGAGCGGTAAATACATTTCGCGCATGTCGAATTTTTGTAAATCATGTCGCTTTGATCCAGAAATCACCGTGGGCGAAAAAGCCTGTCCCTTCAACGCGCTTTATTGGAATTTTTTACAAGAAAATGAGGACAAGCTGAAAAATAATCAGCGCCTAACCTTTGTTTACGCCAATCTGCGCAAAATGGAAAAAACCAAACTTGCGGAAATTTTAGCACAAGCGCAAAAAAATTTAGCCCAAATCGCCGCTAACAAATTATGAATAAAATAAAAATCGCCGTCATTGGTGCCGGAATTTCCGGTCTAACTTTAGCCAGAGAATTACAAAATTTCGCTCAAGTAAAAATTTTTGAAAAATCGCGCGGCGTTGGTGGACGGATGTCAACGCGTTATGTCGAAGATTTTGCCTTCGATCACGGCACACAATGCTTCACCGCGCGCACTAAAAATTTTCAGAATTTTTTGCGGCCATTTCTTTTGTCAAACGACGTAAATCCTTGGTTGGGCAAAGTAATTAATATTGAAAATGATGGATCAGTAAGTCCGCGCTTTTGGTTCGAGACTCATCTCGTCAGCTCTCCTAACATGAATAGTTTGTGCAAAAAATTAGCTCTTGGACTGGATATTATTCTTGAAACAGAAGTGGCTATTCTCGGTGAAAAACAAAGCGATGGTTGGCATCTGCAAGATAAAAATGGCAACGCTTTGGGAATTTTTGATCTAGTAATTTCAACCGCCCCTTCCGCTCAAACTAAAAATCTTTTTCATCAATATTTCACCTGTCAGGAAATTTTGATGCAGCCTTGTTTTGCTTTAATGCTGGGCTTTAAAAGCGAGTGGAATCGTGATTGGATTTTCGCCAAAGTTAGAAACAACCCGATCAAATTAATCGCGGTTAATTCGTCAAAATTTGGTCGCAAAAACAATGTGACTTCTTTGGTAATTCATAGTCGCGACAGCTGGAGCAGAGAAAATTTAGAGCGCGACCAAAAACAAATTCAGCAAGATTTACTTGAGAATTTTACCCAAGTTACGGGCATCAACTACAAAGACGCATCCTACGTAAATCTGCATCGCTGGCTTTATGCTTTAGTTGACGAAACAAAATATGAGAAATTCTTTAATCCTAATTTAGGCCTATCTGCAACCAGCGATTGGTCAACAAATTCGAGAATAGAAGATGTGTGGATTGCAGCGATGAATCTGGCCGAAAAAATCAAAATTACTTTTTTCAAAAATCAGTAACTGCCGACGAGAAAGAAAGGCTTTAGAAAAATAATCTCACCTCGATAATCGTAGCGTGGCTCTTGGGCTCACACCAAATCAACTAACCACCGACTCCAATGAAAAAATCTACACTACTAAAAGCACTACCCCTGATTCTTGCTATTTCTTGCCAATCAAAAGCCGTAAGTAATCCCGCTGAAAATCCGGTGATTTCAACTTACAGTGGCGGCGAGGTAAGGCTTAAAGACGTCAATTACGAACTCGAAAAACTGGTTGCACAAAACAACAAACTCAAAGGCATTAGTTTTGACAAACTAAGCGCGGAGCAAAAAGAGGCGGTAATTAAAGAAATCGTCGTCAAAGAAATTTCTTACAAAGAAGCCAAAAAAAGAGGTCTGCACAAGGATGAGGATTATCAAAATATTCTCAAAATTTTCGAGTCAGACATCCTGAAACAAAAGCTTCTCGTCGCCATAATCAAAGATGCGCAAGATGAAAAAAATCTGCGTAAAAATTACGATGAGTTGGTCAAAAAAACTGAAGGAAAAAAAGATTTTAAAATCAGCTACATCGCCTTGAAGACAGAAAAAGAAGCTGCTGAAACTCATCAAATTTTACTCAGATCTCCGTCACTTTTTGCAGCACAAGCCAAGAAAAAATCGCTAGATAAAAACACTGCTAAAAAAGGTGGAGAGCTTGGATTTGTTAGCGAAGATGCACTTTCGCCAGATCTCGTTAAAGAAATTAAAACTCTAACAAAAGATCAAATTTCTAAGCCAATTTCTTCCGGCGACAAATGGATCATTGTTAAATTCGAAGGAGAAAAGCCGACAGAAATTCTGCCTTACGAAAAAGTAAAAGATGTGCTGGCACAAAATCTGGCGAAAAAAGCTATCGAGGATTTTGTTGCGCAGGGCTTAGAGAAGGCGAAGATTAAGATGATAGTGAAATAATGGACTCGCCATCCTTGGTATTTTTTGCCAAGGATGGCGCCACCATCTAGTTGCAGAAAACAGTTGAGGTACAATTAATAATTCATCTTAATTGCAAAGATTGAACAAAATGCAATTAGTGATAAATCTTAATTGCAGAAAATGAATTAATTGCAATTATGAACATCAGTAATTTCAAATCCGGCGAATTAGTCCAGCGCTACCAATATCAAAGCTTCGAGCCCTTTCCAGTAAACACTGGCTGGATGATCGACAATGCAGAACTCCAACTTCTCCTTAGCCAAGCTGATATTAAACTCGGCGAATTAAACGCCTTCTCCCAACTCATCCCCGACGTCGATTTCTTCATCAAGATGCACATCTTAAAAGAAGGAACAAAAAGCAGTCGCATCGAAGGAACTCAAACCAACATCGACGACGCCGTACAAAAAGAAGAGTACGTCGAGCCCGAAAAAAGGGACGATTGGCAAGAAGTACAAAATTATGTCGATGCGATGAATCAATCGATCAAGGCTCTCGATAAACTTCCCCTCAGCAATCGCCTCCTCAAACAAGCTCACAAAATCTTGATGCGCGGCGTTCGCGGCGAACGCAAAACTCCCGGCGATTTTCGCAAAAGCCAAAATTGGATTGGCGGCGCTAGCTTGCGCGATGCAATTTTTATTCCACCTCACCCCGACTCAGTCGAAAATCTGATGGCTGACCTAGAAAAATTTTTGCACAACGAAAACGACTCAATTCCGCAGCTAATAAAAATTGGCATCGCTCACTATCAATTCGAAACCATTCATCCCTTCCTCGATGGCAATGGTAGAATCGGACGTTTATTGATCACACTTCACTTAGTCAGTAGTGAATTACTCACCAAACCAACTCTTTATCTCTCCGACTTTTTTGAAAAAAATAAGTCTCTCTACTACGACAATCTCACTCGCGTCAGAACTCATAATAACTTAACGCAGTGGCTTAAATTCTTCCTCGAAGGCGTACGCAGCACTTCAGAAAATTCGATCCAGACCTTCAAAAATATCATAAAATTAAGAAGCGACCTCGAGAACAAAATCGCCAAACACGGCAAAAAACAAATGTTAGCACGAGAGTTTTTGCAACATCTCTACAGCAATCTAACCGTTGATAGTTCTGATGTGGCGAAGGTTTTAGAAATAAATCTCTCAACCGCTCTGAGACTGATCGATGATTTTGTGAAGCTAAAAATTTTAGTCGAAATCACGGGGCAGAAGCGAAATAGGATCTTTGCGTTCGAGCCTTATATTAAGTTGTTTAGGTAATATGATTCCCCGTAAAGACGTCGCCAAATGCAAAAGAATCGCAACCAAAATTCACAAAAGAGTAAGCTGGCTCAATGCTTTTGCCGATGCTTACGGAGAGTTAGAAATGGAGGAAAAAGTATTGAGGAGATTGTCTAGTCATGCATTAGCAGCAAAGATGGCACTCGCCTCTCAGATATTAATAATGTCTTTGGCAATTTCAGGCAGCAGCATTGCTCGCAAGGATGATTGCGATTTTAGCGCGCTGCAACGATTACTGAAAAACAAAAAAATCAGCGATTACTTCTGCCAGTCAGTAACAAATAAAGATTTTGCGAAGGAAGTTTTGAGAGATTTCAAAAAATTTAAAATTCCAAAAACCTTAAAAACTTTACGAGATAAACATTTCGCGCACATTACCAGTAAAAGGTTTTTAAAGGGACGTGGAAAAATGATTTACCAATATCAGCAAAAAGTAAGTCATCACGCAGAGATGCTTTATCGCTTAATGATAAAAAAATCTTAGCCCCGCCGAATTCATTCTTAAAAAACCTCCCAATCTCAGTGACCAAACCTCTCCCCACCAACACCATCCCCGCCTTCCTCTGGTCGATCATCAAGCCTTACAAATGGTGGTATCTGCTCATGATGCAGGCGCCGTTCGTCAACTGCACTTACAAAATATTTAGCACCTTCGCGGTGAAGCTCGTGGTCGATGCTTTTACCAGTTCCGCGATACCGGAATATTCTGATTTTATTTTTCCGATCACCGTCTTCATCAGCTCAATCCTCATTATGGAAATGGGCTGGCGCGTTAGTCATTTTGCTTGGATGAAATCGCAGCCCTTTGTGCGTACGAATATCGTCGCCAGATCTTACGACTACATTCAAAATCACTCTTACGTTTTTTTTCAGAATACGCATAGCGGATCAATCTTAAGTAAGATCAAAGGCATATTGGCTGGATACAACAATCTGTGGTTTGGATTTCATCATCGCCTGCGGTGCCGCTTCTCGAAATTTTGCGACGGTGATTGCGCTCGCATTCATCAACCTTTGGCTCTTTATTTTCACGGCTTTGTGGTGCTGTCTATTTTTTCCGGTGATGTTTCGTATGTCGCTTAACGTCAGCAAACTCGCGACTAAAACTACAGATTCACAACACGAGGGAATGGGCTTCATCGCCGACAACATCACCAATATTTTCTCACTTTTTTCTTTCGCATCACGCAATCGCGAGGCGGAAAAAATCAGAGATTTTCTTCACAATAATGTCGCAAAAAAAGATCACGCTTGGATCAGTTACGAATTAAAAATGGCGCTCATCGGCATCGCTTTTTATGCGACGATGTTGATCTCGCTGTTCATTTTTATGATTCATTTGCGCCGCATAAATTCGATCACGACGGGTGATTTTGTTTTCGTGATGACCGTCACATTTTTTGCGGTGGATAACATTTGGAAATTGGTAAATGAGGCCGGAGAAAAAGTTGGTTTAGTTGGATATTCTGGCGCGGGAAAATCGACGCTCGTTTCACTTTTACTAAAAAATTTCAAAGCAACTAGCGGCGATATTTTGGTTGATGATCAAAGTATTTATGATGTCACTTCTGACTCGCTGCGCGCACAAATCGCGCTGATTCCGCAAGATACTTTACTGTTTCATCGCAGCATCGGTGAGAATATTGGTTACTCTAAAAATAATACTTCAGCCCAAGAAATTGAAGGCGCGGCGAAAAAAGCTCATATTCACGATTTCATCATTAATTTACCAAATGGCTACGAAACTTTGGTTGGCGAACGCGGAATAAAATTGAGCGGAGGTCAACGCCAGCGGGTGGCCATCGCCCGCGCGATTTTGAAAGATGCACCAATTTTAATTTTGGATGAAGCAACTTCGAGCCTTGATTCACACACCGAAAATCTCATTCAAGAAAGTCTAAATTTATTGATCAGCGATCGATCTAAAACAGTGCTCGCCATCGCGCATCGCCTTTCAACTTTGCGGAATATGGACAGAATTATTGTTCTCGATAAAGGCAAAATTCTTGAACAAGGTACGCACGAAGAATTGCTGCAGAATAACAGTTATTACCACGCCATGTGGGAAATGCAGGCTGGTGGTTTTTTGGCGGATAATTCTTCGAAAGAGGTTGAATAAAATTCCCCTGGATCCCCGCCTGCGCGGGGATGACTAGAGCTACATCAGTACAACGTCATCCCCGCGCAGGCGGGGATCCAGGAAGCGTGAACGCATTACTTACTAAAATGTTTCTTAACCCAAAAGAAATAGACCGGAATCCCAGAGCAAACAAAAAGCATCGCAACGCATAAAGATTTGATCGGCGTTTCATAGATCACCCAAAAGCAAAATATCGCTGACAAAATTCCGCAGAAGAGTTCCGGAAGAGAAGATTCCTTGTCTTTAAGTTGCAGTTTGATGAGCGCAAAGCAGCAGGCCAAATATACGAACAAAAAAGCCGTCACTGAAAAATCTACGATCGAATTTACCTGCGCCGCCAAACTCTCGTTAGTGGTTAGAATCAGCAGCGGAATAGTTCCGGCGCAACTGATTATCACGCTAAAATATGGCGCTTCGTGCTGATTTTTTTTGGCAAATATTTGAGGCATCAAACCATCTTTCGCTAAACCTAGGACTATTTGGCTGCTCGCCAAAACCCAAGCGTTTAGGGATCCGATGCAGGTTATCGATGCGATTAATGCGATTAGAAAATGCCAGTTGCCACCAAAAATAATTTTCGAAGCATCCACGTAAGGAGCTTTTGATTGAGCAAGTTCAGCGCTTGGCATAATGCCCATGATCCCAACGCTGTTAAACATGTAGAGAAGCGCGACCAAGAGAGTTCCAAGGATGATCGCTTTTGGTATAGTTTTCTTTGGATGGTTAACATCTCCCGCTGGAGTGGTTGCGCATTCCAATCCAATAAAACCAAAAAATGTTAGCAGAACTACTTTACTCAAAATCGATGACACCGGCATTGACGAGACTTGACTAGAGATCACAAAATTATCGACATCGAAATAGAATAGCGCCGCCAGTGGAATTATTATTAGCGGAGTAAATTTCATCAGCATCAAAACAAGCTCCGCCCTTCCTGCAGCGCGCACTCCTCGCAAATTCAAAAAACCAATAATCAGCAATAATGAAATCTGCATCGCCAATTCAGAAAACTTGGAAACCTCTCCAAGAAAAGGGCTGAGGGCACCAACAGCGGTAATAACAACAATCGTCGAACTCACCCAAGACACGACCCAGTAAGTCCATCCCGTAAAAAAAGCTGCAGCTGGACCGAATAAGTGATTAACGTAAGTATGAGGTCCGCCAGTTTGCGGAAAGCGCGAACACAAAGACGCAAAAACAAAACAAAGTGCGATTGCGCCTAGCCCAGAAATCAACCAACCGACCAAACTAAAAACACCATATTGCGCAAGAGTCGCCGGCGCGACAAGAATTGTAGAGCCAATTTGACTGCCGGTGACAAGAGCAAATACCGACCAAAAACCAATTTTATTAGACATGAAAAAGCTTAATTACGATTGGGACAAAATGATTTTTGATACTCATCGATATCAAAACCGATCAATTGATTTGAACCTAAATCAGCAATTGGACGCTTAATTATTGAAGGCTTCTTCCGCATCAACTCCAGCGCCGATTTGTTGTCGATTATTTTATTTTGCTCGTCCCTTGTCATCTGCCGCCAAGTCGTTCCTTTGCGATTCAACAATTTTTCGAAGCCGAATTTTTCAATAAATTCTGCAAGTTTTTCTTCGTCAATTCCGTCTTTTTTGTAATCATGAAATTGATATTTGATATTGTTATCAGATAGCCAATTCATTGACTTCTTAACCGTATCACAATTTTTTATTCCGTAGAGTTTTATCACTTTTTAAGCACCCCTAAAATCAATTCATTCATCGCAATTTTCTTCGCATAAATTCCACTCATCTGCGAATTTTTTTCATCGCTAATGTGAATAACGAAGCTGATTAAGCGATCATTTTTCGTAGCGAATCCGACAAAATATCCTCTCCTTTCGCCACTGATGTGATCAACATCCGTACCGGTTTTGCCGTAAATATTCCAACCATTTGAAAGCTGACCTTCTTCAAAAAGTCGAATGAGATTTTTTGCCTGCATCTGCGCATTTTTTGAAAAATTTAATTCGTCTTTCGCTAAGGATTCGATGAAATAAATCTGCTCATTTGGCGAAATTTTTAATGAACTCGAAAGCCACGCCTCTTTGATTCCGCCAGATAAATCGCGATTACCATAATTGATGCGATCGACATATTTCTGAAATTTTTCTGCACCCAATTTCGTCGTCAGCATTTGCGAATACCAGACGATCGAATAACGCATCCAACTCGACGGAGTTTTTTCTCCGCTCCAAAAATCTTTCAAAAAAGTTGGTGGATTTTTCGCTTGCCAGATTGGGTGATTTTCATCTTTTAAAATTCCACTTTCAAAACCGATAACGGCGAGAGGTATCTTGAATGTTGACGCCGGCGAGTATTGCACATCACAATTTTTACCTTCTTTGATTAAATAATTTTCAGCTTCTTTGACGATGAAGCAGTCAATTTCTTCGGCATGTGCAATCGAAATTAGGAGTAAAAATGTTGTTAGAAAAATCGCAGAAAATTTTTGCATAAATTTGTTTTACGTCCCGCAAAAAGTTTGTGTAACTCTCTGGAATTCAGTCGGAGGAAGTTGGTAAGATTTTTTATTTGCGCTATTCTCGTAAGGATTTTTTAGGGCAGCGAGTAAATTGTGGAAAGGCTCTAGATCAGCGTCATTAGCAGCTTGCAACGCCTCCTCGACTTTGTGATTTCTGGGAATTATCGCCGGATTATTTTCATCCATTAATTTCTGCGATGCTTCAAGCGACTGATTATTTTTCTCCAATCTTGTGCGCCAATTTTTTTGCCAATCGCCTTCCACAGAACTTAGATTGCGAAACGTATTGGTGTAATCGGCACGAGATTTTTGCATCCAATCGAGTAGATCTTCGATCAATTTTTTGTCACCTTCTTCAACACCAAAAAGCCCAAGTTTTTTTCGCATCATCGCCAAATATTTTTCTTGGAAAATTGCGCGGAAATTTTCGATTTCATTTTCAGCAATTTCTCGAGACAGAAATGGCAGCAAAGTTTCAGCAAAACGTGCGAGATTCCATTGAGCGATCGGAGCCTGATTGGCAAAGGCGTAACGACCTCTTGAATCAATCGAACTAAAGACAGTTGCTGGATCATATTCATCAATAAAAGCACAAGGGCCGTAGTCGATAGTTTCGCCAGAAATCGACATGTTGTCTGTGTTCATCACGCCATGAATAAATCCGACACGCAGCCAATTTACGATTAAATCTGCTTGGCGTTCGATGACGATTTTTAGTAATTCCTGAGCATTATTTTTGTGCGGGAAATGACGCGCGATTGTGTAATTAATCAAATCTTCAACATCTTTTTTACTTCCCATCGCAGCCGCGAATTGAAAGGTTCCAACTCGAATGTGCGAGCTGGCAACTCGAGTTAAAATTGCACCCGGCAATAAAGTTTCGCGATAAACATCTTCGCCAGTTGCGACCACGGCAAGGCTACGCGTTGTTGGAACGCTGAGCGCATGCATTGCTTCTGAAATCAAATATTCTCGCAACATTGGCGCAAGTGCAGCACGACCATCACCACGGCGCGAGTAAGGAGTTTGTCCCGATCCTTTGAGCTGAATATCGGCGCGTTTTTTATCACGAGTTAAATGCTCTCCCAAAAGAATTGCGCGACCATCACCAAGAATTACGAAGCCGCCATATTGATGACCGGCGTAGGCTTGCGCGATTGGTTCGGAATTTTTTGGCAAAATATTTCCACTGAATAATGCGGCTTTTTCCTCGCTCGACAAAGCAGAAAATTTTAGATCCAAATCCTTAAGCAAATCTTCATTCAAAATTACTATTTTCGGGGCCCTTACGGGAGAAGGATCGATCTGGCTAAAAAAAATCTTCGCTAATCTTGAGTAGCTGTTATCGAAGTTAAAAAGATCGAATTTCATTAATTTAGGAATCTCTAAGGGTATAAATTATTTCTGTGCATTATCTCGCGCTTATTTATGCTTTAAAAAAAAGAATATCTGAAGCCAAAACTCACTAATCAAATTTCATGAAAAAGACTGTCGATAATTTTAAACAATTTTCTTGGGTAAGAATTTTCATAATTTTTGCCTTTTTATCTTCGCTGCTCCGCACATTTTTTCTTTTTCGTGAACGCGCGAATATTGATTTTTCTTTCTCTCTTATCTTTCAGGTTTACGGCTTGGGATTGTTTTTTGATCTCTTCGTCATTGCCTGTGTATCCTTGATACCACTGCTTTATTACACCTTTGTTCCGAGTAAATTTTTTTACTCAAAAACTCATCAAGCCGTTAATAAAATTTTTTATTTCACTCTTCTTTGTGTTTTAATTTTTTCATTTTTTGCAGAAATAATTTTCTGGGATGAGTTTCAAACTCGCTTCAACTTTATCGCCGTCGATTATCTGATCTACACAACAGAGGTGATTGGAAACATCGTTGAATCTTATCCGATGGGAAAATTGTTGGGATCAATTTTCTTGATTGCTTCGACGATCTTTCTTCTCACTTACAAAAAAGTGGTAACGGTAAGACAAAGAATTTTTTCTCTGCGCTGTAAAAAATTAGTGATTTTGTTCGCTATTTTGATCGCAGCTTTTTCTACGGTTGATAGTGCAAAACTCACTAATTCGCTACACAATAAATATGCTAGCGAGATAACAGGAAATGGGATCTATCAGCTTTTTCATGCCTATCGTAATAATCAAATCGACTATGATTCTCTTTACGAAACCAGAGAGACTAAAACTGCGATCGAGGAATTGCGTAAATCAATTACAAGGCAGGAGCCTCGGTCAAAATTTCTTAATCAAGATGATATTTCGCGCTTAATTCCCAAGCCGCGAAATGATGTAGAGAAAAAATACAATGTGATGTTTGTAGCAATCGAAAGCCTCAGCGCCGATTTCTTACAGGCCTTTGGTAATAAAGAAAACATCACACCAAATCTCGATGATTTATCAAAAAAGGGTTTATTTTTTGATAATCTCTACGCCACCGGAACCCGTACTGTGCGTGGCATGGAAGCATTAACCCTATCAATTCCACCAACTCCCGGAAATTCGATTGTGCGCCGCCCTAATAACGAAAATCTTTTCAATATTTCTTCTCCATTAAATGAGCGCGGATATCAATCCAAGTTTATCTACGGCGGATTTGGCTATTTCGACAACATGAATTATTTCTTCAAAAATAACGGCTTTGAAGTTGTTGATCGCGATAAATTTTCTAAAGAGGAGATTGCTTTTGCTAACGTTTGGGGGGTCTCAGACGAAGATCTTTTTGAAAAAGCAATCGAGGAAGCTGACAAATCTTACGCCGCAAGTAAGCCATTTTTTAGCTTCGTGATGACCACTTCCAATCACCGCCCCTTCACTTATCCGGACGGAAAAATCGACATCAAATCCAAAAGCGGACGCAACGGCGCGGTAAAATATACTGACTACGCGATTGGAAAATTTATTGAAAATTCTCGAGGCAAGCCTTGGTTCGATAACACAATTTTTATTTTAGTTGCTGATCATTGTGCGGGCAGCGCTGGCAACACTGACTTGCCTATGTGGCGCTACCACATTCCGGCGATTTTTTATGCTCCAAAAATCATTAAACCGCAAAATATCACAGCGTTTGTAAGTCAGATTGATCTAGCTCCAACTTTATTTGGAATCATGAACCTTTCCTACAAATCAAAATTTTTTGGCGCAGATGTTTTGACCAACAAAAGCAATTTAGATAATCGCGTTTTTGTTAGCACTTACACTGATGTCGGCTATTTTAAGAATGAAAAACTTTACCTCCTAAAGCCAAAAAAGGAGAAGAGATTTTTCGACGTGAAAATAGCAAAAAGTGACCGAGACAAATCAAGCGAGGTAGAATCAAATAAATATGAAAATTCGGACTTAGAAGCCGCCATTTCTTACTACCAGTCCGCAAGTCACTTTTTTAAAAATAAGAAAATGGATAATTTTAAAACGGACTAATCAAGTTATCTGATTGTCGATTTTTCCAATCCCGAGCAACCAACATAACAAATCTTTATGAAAAACTTCTTAGTTATTACCTCGCTTCTAACCCTAATTTCTTGCGCTCATCACGATCAGAAAATCAAATTCAGTTTTGATATCGAAAGCCAAAAACAAAAAGTGGGACATGGAGTCGGAATAGATCTGGTAATGGTTGATGACAGGCCTGACGAAGTTATCGGGACAAAAGAATATGGCCCGGAAGAAAAAATAAAAATTGGCAGCAGCGAAAATTTAGCAGAATCTTTACAGAAAAAAATCTTCGCAAATTTGCTAAAAAGAGGTTTTAAAAATGGCTGGGATAGCTCGCTCGAAATCCATGTTTTGAAACTAGATTATCGCGCAAAAAGCGAGTTTTTTATTGGCACTTCCGAGGCAAGAGCAGCGATAAAGGTAGTAGCCACAAATAACAGAACTGGATCTAGTTTAACAAAAAACTTCAGCTCCTCTCTCGATGGTAAACACTTCATCCGACCTCTTGATTCAACAGATGAGGCCCTGATCAATAAATTAATCCAAGAGTTGGTCGAATCTATTTTAGATGATGAAGAAGTTCTAAATAAATTGGTGAAATAGTTTTTTCCTGATCGCTTTTAGCGCGATGCCCTAAGCAATTTCATCGAAAAATTTCGTATCAGGATTGAAAGCTGAAATTGTGCCACTTTCAATATCGAAGCGCCATCCGACGATGTTTAGTTTATTTTGATCGAGACGTTTTTTGATGTAGGGATAAGTCAATAAATTACGCATCGTGACAATAATCGCTTCATGCTCACAAGCTGATTGCTGCTCTTCTTCACTTTTATCTGCTAATTGTTTTTTCACCGCATCGCGCGCTTCAGAAGCAACTGAAAGCCAAACTTTCATCGCTTCAGAAAGACCTTTTTCAGCAGTAAATTTTTCTGACATCATCATCTTCATCCCGTCGCATTTTGCATGACCAAGAACGACGATATTTTGTACTTCGAGATCATTCACCGCATATTCCAAAGCAGATAAAATTCCGGAGATTCCGGCGGTACCAAATTTTGGAATTAGTCCGCCGATATTGTTGATCATGTAGAGATCTCCCGGATTGGAGGAGAAAATTTCCGCTGGCGACAGCCTAATATCTGAGCAAGAAATAACTAGCGTTGAAGGCTTGTGGCCCTGCTCCAGCAAATGATGAATTACATCTTGCTGTCTTGAAAAAGTTGTGGCTTTGAAAGTTCTAAATCCGCTGACGAGTTTACTGATATCTGGCATGGCTTGAGGAAAAGTTGGGGGAAAAGAAGGGTTTTTCTACGAACTAGTTTTTAAAAACTGTAGCTCAAAATTATTTTACAAATCCAACTCAAGCCAATGGATCTCAAAGTTTGAGGAACTTCAAACTTAACTTATGCGCTGCAAAAATTATCTCCGAGATTCTTTCTTTGGTTATATTCGTCAGACTTTAAACGATGTTGGTTTCAATATTTCAGAAGCTGCGCGCCTACTTGGAATGAATCGCAGAACCTTGGCTAGAAAGCTGGAAAAGAAAAAAATTTCTTAGCTGAAAATTCGCAAATCATCTTTGGCAGAATTTTGTATTTATTATTTGTCTTGGGTGGAATCACTAGGTCCTATACTTCCTTTTGAAGTACTATCCCCGAGTCCTCTATCTCCACCCACATGATCTCCTCTGCCATTGCCATCATCATTACTCGTATGATCCGAGCCTCTACCCCTAACCTCAGCTTGATTCTTGCCTTTACTGCCCAACTGGCTCGTTTGATCTCGGATGGTTGATAAGGTACCCTTAACAACTCCCGACCCAGCTTTTGCTAAACGTTCCGATATACCTATGGTTGCTGCTCTTGCTTTCGTCATCATATCAAATGCATTAGCTCGTTTCTGCGCCAACGAGCCCCCGATTAGCGCCTCGATAATACCAGGGATTTCATCCATGAATTTATAAAGCAGATACATCATTAGTGCGCCTTTGAGGATGGTTAGAATTCTTTCTTTAACGTTACTTTCTAACAAATTCTTAACCATTGGAACCGCTACCCCAACTACTTGAAAAGCCTTCCAAGTGCCAAAATTTTGGAAGTTAAGCAAGCAGGCAACGCTATCATCTAGAGGATCGACAATCTCTTGTCCGGGCTGATCACATGCTGGAGCCTGATCTCCGTCATAAGGAATTAGGTCGCCATCGGCATCAACACAGGTTTTCTCACAAGACATTGTTTTGGTCGGCGGATTACCGTGAAAAGTAGCGCTACCGATCAAAGTTTGATCCATCACCGTGACAAAAATAGCGACATAAGCAAATAGGATCATCGGCTGCAGACAGTAGGCTATAAGCTTTCCCATCCATCCATTAAAGATTCCCTTGGTCCTTTCAAACATGCCACATGGGATGATCATTGGCGAAATGAATATCAGTAAAATAATCGCCGCAGCTGAGGAGATAAAAATATGCAGCGCCCTAATTCCGAGAGAGACTAGGAAGAAACCAAATATCGTCACCGAGACCGCGAAATAAATTCCGATCGGACCAAAAAAGTAGGTCGATATCACCATCGAAGCAATATTGGCGTTGGTTAGTTGCGGACCAAAACCAAGATAGCG
The DNA here is from genome assembly GCA_018970485.1 of Pseudomonadota bacterium. GTDB lineage: Bacteria > Pseudomonadota > Alphaproteobacteria > Rickettsiales > UBA1997 > UBA2645. Next base: position 15,753 of record JAGWWH010000031.1, read on the forward strand.
CATCATCTTGCAATCAATTGTGTCCCAAATCGCCAAATAGGATTTTCCGTCGGGATAGGTTGAAAACACCCTTTGCGTTCCATCTTTCAAAACAACAGTCCCGAACTGGCAACCATCCTGCTGTAGAGGATTTTGCATGGTCTGAACCTTAAAAAGAATGTTAGCCAGAGACATCGAGGCATCATAAAAACCACGGAAAAATACATCCTGCCAAGCCGTGCCAATACAAAAATACATCACTAGAGCGATCTTTAAGATGAAGACTAGAATAGATTTTTTGTCACCGAGATTTGCTTTCAGTAGTAACAGATTTGCGCCATAAAACACGATGGCGAGAGTGATGGCCATCTTGATCACCAAGCTCATCGTGTTACTTATGACTTGGAAAAAGGAGTTTTCTTTGACCTGATTGCCTTTTTTGTAAATGAACTGGAAGCCGATATCGCTATTCCCATTAGTGGCATAAAGCCCAGAGGCGCAGACTCCTGAAGAATCAGGATATTCTTCGGAACTTAAACAACTGCTGTGACCAGCGCGGTTATAAAAAAGATTCTCCAAAGTTTCTTTTACGCACTGAGCAATTGGCGCGGTAAAATGCATTTGCTTGCCCATGATTACGCCGGAATTGAAGCCCGTATTATTTTGCGAATCGCCGATGAAATCGAGGCAAGCCTGAGAAAAATACGGAGATCTCAAACTGCTTCGATAAATAAAACTCTCGGTCGAGGGCTTGGTACAATGTGTGAGATATTGGCAATAATTTCGACACTTGCCTGCGTTTTCTTTGTAAGTGCAATCCTCATTTCTGATTTCGCTATTGCCCGCGCAATCTCCGGCATCGATTTGTTCTTGCGTGATGATATTCCAGCGATTTTCGCTACTACTCCATTTACCATCGCGATAATAATCGCAGTAATCCGAGCCGCCGCCAACATTAAAATTATATGGGCAGAGACTGTAACTTTGAGCGCAAAGAAGACTGTCTTTGGATTGATTTATCATGAACCAAATACTGCCGTTCATCACTTTGTTATCTGGACTGCTATTCGTCACCCCCCTATCTGGATTGATCATCGTGCAAGTTTCACCTTTTTTACAAAAGGTTGGAGTTCGAACGGTGCTTGCGAGATTAACATTGGTGTAATCGAGGCACATGTAATTTTGACTACGATTAACACAGCATTCGTAGGCTTTTTTCATGTCTTCAGCATCGTAGAGCGCTTGACTCGACAGAACTAAAAATTTCTTACAGTTGTAATTCCCTGTCTCGGTGCCTTTTAGGTAATATTTTTGCCGAGGATAATTGCCGGAAGAGTCTTTGCTTTGCGTAGGATCAAGACATACTGAGCCTTGATAGGGATTATCCTCAAACTCTTTTCCGTCATAAAACCATTCGCGGTAATATTTGTTAGCGGGATTGAGGCCATTTTCTGTGTAATTTTTATCTCTGATATAGCCGTTTATTTTATTCTGAACGACCTGTTTGTAGTCCGCAGAGCTAAAGTCATAACTATTCACATTGGGCTTCATCCAATCAGCGCCGCATACTTTAGTGTTATTAAAAGTATCTTTCGCTATCGCAAATACAGCAGCGAGATGAGACAAATAAGCTCCAAACACCCCCGTAACAAGCGCAACTCCACCACAACAAGCTTGATTCCCAGTAGCACATTTGGCGCTAGCTTTCGAAATATCGATCGTATCCATGAGTGGAGATGGAGTAACCCTGACCGCTCCAGAATTGCCACAAGAAGAATTCATCGAGGCAATCGCTGATTTAACAGAGGCGTATTCGACTACTCCGGGAATATAACAAGACGGGTTAGTCAGCTCAAATTGCACATCTTTTCCACCTGAAGTTGGGTTGAATTCCATTCCCTCAACCTCTCCACTCGAAGCAGAGCAAGTGCGCGTTCTGCCTATTCCACCTTCAACATCAGCAAAAGAATTTTGTGGCGCCAAAAATCCAAATAAAAAAACAAAAACTAAAAAAGACTTACAGAATTTTTTGATCATTTGCCGCTCGATCTTTCGTAATAAATAGGCAACCAATCATCTGGGTCTTCGCCAACTTCGCTGATAATTTCATCAAGAATTGCGGTGGTTTCGGCGCGCGCAGAAAGAACTCTGATCACCTCGTCCATTCCACTCAAATCAACCCGAGCGATCACTCCGTCACTATCTTGTTTAACTAAGAAAAATCTGGTCGAAGGATCTGTTGTTTTAACCAAATTAAATTCGCGCTCCGAAAGCATAAAAATTTCGCGATAAGCTGCGGTGGCTTTGAGATTTGGCAGAAAAATTTGTGTCGCAGTTTGCTGAACGAGAGTGTCGGAAATATTACTCTTCGAAGCATCTTCTACCGACTGAGTAGCGAAGACTACGAAGGTGTTCAATTTTCTTAACACCTTCAGCCAATCTTTAATTTTGGGCGCAAAAACTGGA
>JAGWWH010000032.1 GCA_018970485.1 Pseudomonadota bacterium
AATCTGGAACAAAATGACCACTTTCCATGTATGATTTTGCTATAAGGCCTATTTCGCTTTTATTCTCCACCTCTTTTCTTAGAACTTCCCCTATTGAAATTTTTGGAATTCCCAACTTAGATGATAGTAAATCTGATTGCGTACCTTTACCTGAGCCTGGAGCTCCCAATAAAATTATGTTCATGCTCTCATCCTAACTCTTTTTCTCTTTGGAGTAGATCCGGAATTATATTTTGTTGCAAAGAGATGAGATTGAACTTGACTCACCAGGTCTAGAACCACGTTAACCATAATCAAAATTCCAGTACCCCCTATATGGAGCGGAATTGAATATTGAGTTACTAATATTTCCGGAGTAATGCATACAAAAATTAGATAGATAGCCCCTAGCATTGTTAACTTGGCAACAATTTTATCTAGGTATTGCGAAGTGGCAACTCCTGGCCTTACACCAAGAATAAAACAATTGCTTTTCTTCAAATTGCTCGACACTTCTTCCGTATTAAAAACTATTGAGGAATAGAAGTAGGAAAAGAAGAGAATTAGGGATGAAAAAATTAGCAGATAAAGTCCACCACCCCTTCTCAAGAGTGAAATTAACATATCTCCTTCTACTCCTGTAAATTGTATAACTGCCGATGGAAACATTAAAATTGAGCTGGCAAAAATAGGCGGTATTACTCCGGAAATATTGATTTTGAGGGGTAAGAATGAAGAGTCAGCCATACCCGCCGCCTTCATCATTGTGGCATTTGGATATTGAATTTTCACGCGTTTATGTGTTTTTTCAATAAAGCACACTATCATCAAAAAAGCTATTAATAAAACGAAGAAAAATAGGGGCATGAGCCAAGAATAGACCCCAGTTTTAGATAGATCAAAAATCTGGATCACTGTTGACGGAAGTGAAGAAACTATACCGACAAAAATGATTAGTGAAATTCCATTTCCAATTCCAGAAGAGGTTATTCTTTCCCCAAACCACATTAACATGACCGTTCCCCCGACAAGACTAACACAAGTTGTCCACATAAAAATCTTAGAATCTGAGATAAACGCGCTATGATCTGGATTTGAGAGGGCGTAATAAACACCTAGGGACTGAAAAAATGCCAGAACAATAGTTAAATAACGAGTATATTGGTTGATTTTAGCTCTACCATATTCCCCCTCTTTCTTCAAACTCTCCAAACCTTTGTGCATCGATGTCAACAACTGCATTATGATTGATGACGTGATATATGGCATAATGTTTAGCGCAAAAATACTCATGCGCTCCAAGGCTCCTCCCGAGAATAGGTTGATCATTCCAAACATGTTAGCGTTTTCGGAGGCAAAAAATTTTTTTAATACCTCGATATCAACGCCTGGGATTGGAACAAACGTCCCGAATCGGTAGATTAAAAGAATCGCTATGGTGAAAAAGATCCTTCTTTTCAGCTCTGAGTTTGATTGTACTTTCTTCATTAAGCTCTAAAGGCGTTCGCTTTTTTGGAGTAGCAATCAACAGCCACCTTAAAGGTTATCAAAACATCTTTTTTACTCATGATAAGTTTCACCTTCGACTTCTGACACTTAATCAGCCCAGCTTTTTCCAAAGACTCTTTGGTAATAACTAATGATGAATCAATCCTTTTTCTTTCTATAAATTTTTCTAGGTCGCCTACATTTATTACTTCAATTTTTTTGCGCAAAGTGTTAATAAAGCCCTTTTTTGGAAGGCGCATGTAGATTGGTGTCTGCCCCCCCTCAAATCCCTTTACGGAATGATGTCCAGTTCTTGCCTTTTGCCCCTTCACGCCACGACCAGACGTCTTTCCTTTTCCCGATCCAATTCCTCGACCAACCCTGATGCGCGAGTTTCTTTTAATTTTCGGAAGAGTGTTAAGAGATAAAGACATATTTTATTTAATTTTGATTGCATGGCTGATCTTTTTGATCATCCCAAAAACTGATTGGGTGGCTATTAATTCTGACGAAGATCCTATACCCCTGAGTCCGAGCCCAATAAGAGTGCCTTTTTGTCTGTTATTAAACTTCAAACCACTTTTTATTTGGGTTATAACAATTTTTTTATCGAGAAAATTTTCTAGCTTCATTTTTTGCTACTCTACTTTTTGTTCTTGTTTCGATTCTATATGCTTAACTGCATAATTTCTTCTCTTAATAATTTCAGAAATCTCTTTAGATCTTCTTTCGGCAATCATTTTAGGAGAAAGTAATTGACTAAGTGCGGCAAATGTCGCCCCAACCAAGTTGTAAGGGTTTGAAGTTCCAACGGACTTAGCTACTACGTCATGAATTCCAGCGCATTCAAAGATTGCACGCATCGGACCTCCAGCTATTACTCCGGTTCCGGCTGGAGCTGATCGCAAATAAACTTTGCCCGCACAAAATCTTCCGAAAATATCATGATGAATTGTACGCCCCTCCTTTAGAGAAACCTTAATCATTGCTTTTTTAGCGGACTCAAATGCTTTGGTTTTTGCATCAGCAACTTCCGTTGCGTTTCCTTTTCCAAAACCAACTCGACCGTTCGCATCCCCTACTACGACTAGCGCTGAAAATGACATATTTTTTCCACCCTTGACGGTTTTGGAAACTCTATTAATAAAGACCAATCTCTCAATTATTTCTGAGGATTTTTCTTTATGGTTATGATTTTTTGAATGTTGTTTTGACATCTGAGAATTTTTTTAGAATTGTAAACCGAATTTACGACAAGATTCGGCCAAAGCCTTTACTCTTCCGTTGTATGCATAGGCCCCTTTATCAAATACAATATCTTTAGTTCCGCCTTTCAGACAGAGACTTGCGAACTCTTTACCGACTAGCTTAGCTTTCTCTATGCCAGAAATTTTCTTTTCTTCTTCGAAATTTAGTGTTGAAAAAGATTGTAAAACCTTTCCCCCAGTATCTAGCAACTGAATGTAGATATGTGTGTTAGACCTATGAACAGATGCTATTGGTCGGCCAGATTTATTGCTCTTTGCAATTTTTTTTCTGGTTCTGAATTTTCTTCTTTCGTAACTAGTTATCATATTATTTTTTCTTACCTTCTTTTCTTAGAATTTTCTTACCCATAATCTTTACACCTTTTCCTTTGTAAGGCTCTGGCTTTCTGAAAGAAATAATTTCAGCTGCAACTTGGCCAACCAAAACTTTATCATCGCCGGTGATGATAATTAGATTTGGCTTTTCAAAAGAAGCATTTATGTCCTTTGGTAGACAATAATAGATTTCATGACTATAGCCAAGGGTCAATGTTAAAATAGACTTATCAACAGAAGCTTTGTAACCAACTCCGTTAATTTCTAAGGTAATTTTGAATGGGACTTGAAGTCCAGCCACAAGGTTCTTGACATTACTCCTATCCATTCCGACAAACATGGAAGAGTTGCTATCGCTCTTGCTGTGCGCAGAGAATACTAATTTCTTTTCAAATAAATCCACCCTAACTTTCGGGTTAATTTGATAAGTTTTTTGTGATTTGCCATTATCTAGCTTAATAACACTATTGCTAATAGCTATCTTTACGCTATCTGGGACAATTACTGGTAGCTTTCCGACGCGAGACATGATTTAATTAAAATACTTTAAAAAGAACTTCGCCGCCAATTTTTTTGCTTCTGGCATCATGGTCGGCAATGATTCCTTGTGAGGTTGAAAGTACTACCATTCCGAGTCCATTTTTTACCAATGGTATTTTGTCAGCATTGCAGTAAATTCTTTTCCCCGGCTTAGAAACCACTTGGATTTCACTAACTACTGGAACTGAGTAATGGTATTTCAGCTGAACATCAAATCGAGCCGACAAACCAGGCTCTTTAACTTTTGTAAAATTAAGTATATAGCCTTCGTTTTTCAGAATAGACAGGATACCCTCTCTTAAACGCGACACAGGCGAAGTTATTACAGGTTTATTAACCATGTAACCATTTTTGATTCGGGCGACCAGATCTGAAACAGGATGATTGAAAAACATTTTACCAACTTGATTTAATTAAACCTGGAATCTGACCCCAAGACGCTAACTCTCTAACGGCAATTCTTGACATGCCAAACTTTCTTAGATTACCTCTTGGTCGACCAGTCAACCCGCACCTTCTTCTTTGTCTAGTATAAGATGCATCTCGTGGCATTTCTGAAATCTTGGTTTGTGCAGCCAACCTGGCTTCAAACAAAATATTTTCATCTGAAGCTATAGATATTAGTTTTTTCCTTTTCTCCCTAAGCAAGAGAGATATTCTTTCTCTCTTTTTGTTTCTTCGTGTCAGTGATTTCTTGGCCATTTCTTTATTTGATTGGAAAGTTAATCTTTTTTAGTAAATAGAGAGCTTCCTCTTTTGTTTTTGCTGTAGTTGCAATAGTGATGTTTAAACCAAAAATCTTAGGAATATTATCTAGATCAACTTCAAGAAAAATATTGTGCTCTTTAACTCCAAAGCTATAGTGATTACTTTGATTGAAGCCCTTTGAAGAAAGACCGCGAAAATCTCTGATTCTCGGCAGTGCTATGTTTGTGAGACGGTCCAAAAACTCGTACATTTTCTTCCCCCGCAATGTGACTCTACAGCCAATCGGAAGATCTTCTCGAAGTTTAAATGTTGAGATCGCTTTGCGAGCTTTCGTTAAAACGGCTTTTTGACCAGAGATATTTGATATCTGGGTTGATAGGTATGATAAGAATTTGTTATCACTGTCTGAAGCTTTTATTCCTACGTTTATGCTTACCATTTTTAGTCTAGGAACCGCCATCACGTTCTCATAAGAGAATTTCTTTTTCAAGTCTTCGATAGCGCCATTATAGAGTTTTTCTGTTAGGGTATTCATGATTTATCCAATTTTTTTTCCTGATTTTTTAGAAACCCTGTTTTTTACACCAGAATCAGTCATAAACTTGATTTTTATCGGCTTGCCATTTTCGACATGAGAAACATTCGAGGAGTGAATTGGCTTTTCTATCTTGACGATCTCGCCGACACTTTGTGAACTTGGTTTTTTATGGACGGTAGAGATATTTACACCTTCTACAACGATTTTGCTTCCGGATATTGAAGTTATTCTTCCTACTTTGCCCTTATTGGAACCAGTAGTCACGATAATTTCATCTCCTTTTTTAAATTTATTCGCCATTTTATAAGACCTCCGAAGCTAAAGACGCGATTTTTAAGAAATTCTTTTGTCGTACTTCACGAGCAACAGGGCCAAACACCCGAGTTGCAATAGGCTCTCCGTCCTTATCCACCAGAACAAGAGCGTTATCATCGAATTTGACAAAACTGCCGTCGGGTCTTACCACTTTACTTCTAGTTCGAACAATAACGCCTTTAGCAACCGAGCCTTTTTTTACTTTTGAACCCGGCGTTACACTAGTTATTGAAACTACTATTGTGTCGCCAATACCAGTTATCATGTGATTTGATCCACCTAGAACTTTGATACACCTAGCGGTTTTGGCACCTGAATTATCTGCGATAATTAGGTTTGTTTGCATTTGAATCATTACTAAAAACTATTGATTAACCTTAAGAGACCACCTCTTTCTTTTTGAGAGCGGTCTGGATCCAAAAATCTCAACCTCTTGTCCCACCTCAACTTTTTGATCAGATGAGTCTACGAGATATTTTTTGTATACAGTAATATATTTTTGGTATTTTGTATGCTTTTTGTAAGTTGACGTCACGGCTTTGAAAGTTTTAGCGTCAATAATATTCAGAACCTTTACTTTCATGATGGTGTGTTCAATTTAGTGAATAACTTAGCAACTTCTTTTTTCTTACTTTTGTAATCTTTAATAGAAAATGCTTCGCCAGATGATGATTTGATTCTCATGATCATGATCTCTCTTTTTAAAGAATTTATATTTGTTAGAGCTAAATTTTTTTCCTCTTGCTTCATGATTGGCTTACGATTTTAGATTTAAACGGAAGTTTCGCTGAGGCTTTTTGCAAAGCGATCTCTGCCAAATTTTGGTCGATTCCATCAATTTCGAAAACAATACGACCTGGCTTTATTTTGGCGATGTAATACTCTACACCACCTTTTCCACTACCCATCCTCACTTCCGCTGGTTTTTTGGTTACTGGCGTGTGCGGAAAAACCATTATCCATAGTTTTCCAGCTCGTTTCATATAACGAGTAATGACTTTTCTTGCTGACTCTATCTGTTTAGAATTAAGCTTTGATGGCTCAATAGCTTTAAGTCCAAAGGATCCAAATTTCAGGCTATTTCCGTTTGAAGAGGTTCCAAGGATTTTTTTTCCGCCCTTTTGTGCTTTTCGATACTTTGTTTTTGCAGGTAATAGCATTTTTAGATCGTTTGAATTTTTTTCTTATCTACGAATCCTTTATGGATCCAAACTTTGACACCAATTACGCCATAAGTAGTAAAAGCTTTTGCTGTAGCATAGTCGATGTTACAACGCAGGGTATGAAGAGGAATTGACCCCTCTTTGTACCACTCTGTTCTTGCAATTTCAGCTCCACCTAACCTTCCGGATAATGAAATTTTTATACCGAGCGCTCCATGCTTCATGGCAGATTGCATCGATTTTTTCATTACTTTTTTGAAGGCTGATCGACCCTCTAGTTGTTTAGCAATGCTTTGTGCAACTAGCTGAGAATTGGTATCAGGCTTATCAATTTCAACAATCTTTACCTCAACTTTGCAAGCCGCAATTTTTTCAACGGCTTGATTGATTTTTTCAATATCCGAACCTTTTTTACCTATTAGAACGCCGGGCTTAGAAGTTTTTATAATTAAATTGATTTTATCAGAAGTCCTTTCAATAATAACACTGCCGATTCCGCAGTGCGCATAACTTTTTTTAACAAAATTGCGTATGAAAACATCAGAAATTAGCTTTTTGGCATAGTTTCTATGATCATACCAGAGTGATTCCCAATTTTTGTTATTAAGTAATCTGAAACCTACTGGATTAACTTTTTGACCCACTGTCTATTCTCCTTTTTGTTGTTTTTTTCTCGGAGTTCTCTCTGCCAAAACTACACGAATATTGCTGAAAGTTTTAAGTATTTTGCTTGACTTTCCCCTTCCTCTTGCTGCGAATCTGCGTAATGCAAAAGCACGACCGACGTCAATTCCTTTAACATAAAGACTGTCTACATCCATGTTATGGTTATTTTCAGCATTCGACATGGCGGAGTAAATCAGTGCGCGGACTATTGGAGCTATTTTCAATTTAGAAAATTGAAGCGACCTAAGTGCATCTGAAACAGGTAGGTTTGTAACATTTTTAGTAACTCTCATGACCTTCATAGGGCTAGATTTAACCGTTTGAAGATAAGCTACAGCTGTTTTCTCAATCATAAGTTAACCTGATTTTGCAACTTTCTTATCGCCGCTATGTCCATAAAAAGTTCTAGTTGGCGCAAATTCTCCGAATTTGTGTCCAACCATTCCCTCTGTTACAGCAACCGATACGAATTTCTTACCGTTGTGTATAGCAAAATTGACCCCAACGAATTGAGGTAAAATAGTTGATCTTCTGGACCAAGTCTTAATTACTTGTTTTTTAGAAGAATTTAGATATTCTTTCACTTTTTTTAGCAGATATCCATCTACAAATGGAACTTTCCAAGTTGATCTAGGCATAATTATTTTATTCTTCTTGATTTAATAACAAAGCGATTTGATGGCTTATTTCTTTTGCGAGTAATTTTACCTTTTGCTGATTTGCCGGTTGGGGAAACTGGATGTCTTCCTCCTGATGTTTTCCCTTCTCCACCTCCGTGCGGGTGATCTACAGGGTTCATAGCGACTCCACGTACAGTTGGGCGAATACCCAACCACCTTGACCTTCCGGCCTTACCTATAGTAGTGTTTTTGTTGTCTAAATTGGAGACTGAGCCGATAGTAGACATACAATCAAGGCTAAGCATTCTGATCTCACCAGATTGGAGCTTTATTTGGGCATAGCCGCTATCTTTTCCTACCAACTGGCAGTAAGTTCCTGCTGATCTGGATATAGCACCTCCGCAACCGGGCTTAAGTTCGATATTATGGATGATGGATCCTATTGGAATTAGTGAAAGAGGCATGGAATTGCCGATCTTAACATCAATCAGCTTTCTTGAAGAAGTTACTGAATCACCAACAGAAATTTTGTGTGGCGCTAAAATATAAGAAAAGACCCCATCAGAATATTTTAACAATGCGATAAAAGAGGTTCTATTTGGATCATATTCTATTCTCTCTACTTTAGCCTCAATGTCGTACCTGTCTCTCTTGAAATCGATTATGCGATATGATTTTTTATGGCCACTAGACTTATGTCGAACAGTGATATGACCAAAATTATTGTGTCCAGCTCTTTCGTTGACTTTTGTTGTAAGTATTTTTAAAGGACCTTGCTTCCAAAGTTCGCTTCTATCTATTGCGACAAACTTCCTAAGTGCTGGTGTGATAGCCTTGTAATTTTTAAGAGCCATAATTTAAGAACTAAAATTAATTGATTGGCCTTTTTTCAGGGTAACGATTGCCTTTTTATAACCGCCCCTTACACCTTTGACGCCCTTAAATTTCTTAGCCTTACCAAAAGTATTGATAATATTAACACTCTCCACCTCTACGTTGAATGATTTTTTTATCAGAGAGGATATTTCACTTTTATTGCAAGTCGAACAGACCTGAAAATGGTACTTTCCTTCAATTATTTGATTGTTGGATTTTTCGGTATAAACTAAGGATTTTATTTTATCGTAAGTCATTATATAGCCCCCAAAATCTTGGATTCGAATATTTTATTTTCTACCAAGATGTGGTCAAAATTCAGGATGTCATAAACGTTAATTGCTTTTGCGTCGATAGACTTAACTCCTTTGAGATTTTGAGTAGATTTAACTAAAGCCTTATTGAGCCCATCATACAGAATTAAGGCGCTCGAGATATTATTTTTTATCAAGGCATTTCTTACTTTAGAGGTCTTAAACTCCGAACCAAATTCATAAAAAACTGCGATTTTATTTTGTTTCAACTTAAGTTTTAAAGCATCAGAAATTGCAGAAAAAATGATCTTCTTGGGCATGGAAAAATCGAAAGACCTTGGCATTGGACCGTGACACGTTCTCCCACCAACAAACTGGACTGACCTTCTACTACCTTGACGTGCGCGACCGGTGCCCTTTTGTTTATGAGGCTTCGCAGTAGTTCCCGATATCTCTGTCATTGTTTTTGTTTTAGCGGATCCGGCTCTTCTACGAGCAAGTTGCCAACGCACTACGTACGCAACGGATTTGGCGCTCTCGATTTCAAGAGTAGATGGTATGTCGAAATTCTTAGAGCCGTGCTCGCCTTTTTGAAAATCAATGGTTTTGAGAGTTAGAAAAGTCATAATCTTTAGTAAACTTTGGCTATTTTTATAATAACATCTGATCCCGCATGGCCTGGGACCGAACCTTTGATTCCAATAATAGATTTTTCTTTATCGACTAATATAACCTCTAGACTTTTTGTTGTCACGTTAGCGACGCCCATATGACCGGCCATCTTCTTTCCTTTAAAGGTTTTTCCAGGATCCTGTCTCTGACCTGTTGATCCGTGAGAGCGATGAGAAACGGAGACGCCGTGAGATGCTTCTAATCCTCTAAAATTCCACCTCTTCATTACGCCGGCGAATCCTTTACCAATAGTAGTCCCTCTAACAGAAATTTTATCTCCAGTGTTTATTACAGATTCCAAAGAAATTGAATCTCCGGTTTTTAATGATGATCCTTTTTTTATTTGAGAATTATGGATTTTCTTAAAAAGCGGGAGGGATTTTTTGTTAAATATCCCCGCGACTGGCTTTGGAACTCTTTGTGGGTGAGTAGCTTTTTCGAAAGCTAACGAAAGATAGTCAAAGTCTTTTTTTTCGTTAGATAAAAATGATAAAACACAGTTTTCGTAAATATGGACCATGGTAAGTGGAACAATAGCACCGTCATCTGCGAACAAGTGGGTCATACCAATTTTTTTTCCAAGTAGTTCTAACATTTTGTTAATTTTTGCTATTGAGTGCTATCTTGATATTCACGCCAGCTGAAAGGTTTAGTTTCATCAAAGCATCTACTGTTTGATTGGTTGGAGTTATGATTAAGAGTCTTTTTGATGACCTAATTTCAAATTGTTCTCGAGAATCTTTGTCTACGTGAGGGCCTCGGATTACACAGAACTTTTCGATTTTGGTTGGGAGAGGAATTGGACCGTTGATTCCAGCACCAGTTCTTCTCACGGTAGCGATAATTTCGTTCATCGCCTTATTTAGAACAAAGTGATCAAATGATTCTAGAATAATTTTGATACTTTCTTTACTTGATGTCTTCATCGCTTTTTCCTTATTTCAAAATCTTCGAAACCACCCCAGCCCCAACAGTCCTTCCGCCTTCACGGATAGCGAATCTGAGGCCTTCTTCCATGGCAATTGGAGCGATAAGCTCGACTGTAAGTCTTACGTTATCTCCAGGCATGACCATTTCAGTTCCTTCTTTGAGGGTTACTGAGCCAGTAACATCTGTTGTTCTGAAGTAGAATTGAGGGCGATAGTTTTTGAAGAATGGAGTGTGACGTCCACCTTCTTCTTTAGTAAGGATGTAAACCTCGGCCTCGAAGTGAGTGTGTGGAGTGATTGAGCCTGGTTTGCAAAGAACTTGACCTCTTTCGACGTCTTCTTTTTTAGTTCCTCTTAGAAGAACACCGGCATTGTCACCAGCGCGTCCTTCATCAAGAAGTTTGCGGAACATTTCGATTCCAGTGCAGGTAGTTTTTTGAGTAGCTTTGATACCAACGATTTCGATTTCTTCGTTAACTTTAACGATACCACGCTCGATTCTACCAGTAACAACGGTTCCGCGACCAGAGATCGAGAATACGTCTTCGATTGGCATTAGGAATGGGAGCTCAACTGGGCGTTTCGGTTCTGGGATGTAAGAATCAACAGCATCCATTAGGGCTTGGATTGATGGCTCGCCTAGTTCGGATGATTCACCTTCAAGAGCTCTAAGTGCAGATCCTTTGATGATTGGGATTGTGTCGCCAGGGAAGTCGTATTTGGAAAGAAGTTCACGGATCTCAACTTCAACAAGTTCAAGAAGTTCAGCATCTTCAACCATGTCAACCTTGTTCAAGAAAACTACGAGTGAAGGAACACCAACTTGTTTAGCAAGAAGGATGTGTTCGCGAGTTTGAGGCATTGGGCCGTCAGCAGCAGATACAACAAGAATAGCGCCATCCATTTGTGCAGCACCTGTAATCATGTTTTTTACGTAATCGGCGTGACCTGGGCAATCTACGTGAGCGTAGTGACGAGCTTTAGTTTCGTATTCTACGTGAGCTGTGTTGATTGTAATACCGCGCTCTTTTTCTTCTGGAGCAGCATCGATTTGATCGTAACCGCGTTTTTCAGCGAGACCGGATTTAGCAAGGTAAGTTGTGATTGCAGCTGTGAGGGTTGTTTTACCGTGATCAACGTGGCCGATGGTGCCGATGTTTACGTGAGGCTTGGTGCGTTGGAAGGTTTGTTTGGACATAAAAGTTGAATGTATTGACAGCTCCTAGAGTCAGGCATTTCCTAGCTCGAAGAGTGTTTTTGAATTGAAATTTTAAGGGAAGGGCGAGCAACTTACTCAGAGGGAAAATAAATGAAAAGTTATTTTTCCTACTTCTTCCCAGCGCCGTAGCGTATGGCTTTTTCCATACTCTGAACAATAACTTTGGCCTTAGATAATTTTTCATCCCAATACTCCTTACCTTTGTTAAAAAGTGGGATAGCCAATAAAAGCAAAACGACGACAAAAATAATACGAAACATTTCGGGCAATTTGACATTTTTTGAAGAGAGAAGAAATTGCCGCGCCCCTCTCAAACAAGCAATCATCAATGACAACAATATCTCGCATCAGAGCCCGCGAAATCCTTGATTCGCGAGGATTTCCAACCCTAGAAGCAGAAATACATCTGACCGATGGATCTAGTGCAATCGCCGCCGTTCCTTCTGGCGCATCAACCGGTAGCCTTGAAGCCTGCGAACTTCGCGACGGCGATAAAACAAGATTTTTGGGTAAAGGCGTTTTGAGGGCGGTTGAAAATGTGAATGAAAAAATCGCTGCGAAACTTGTTGGCTTTGATGCAAGCAAACAAAAAGAGCTCGATCAAATTATGATCGAAATGGATGGAACTAAAAATAAATCCACTCTCGGCGCTAACGCCATTCTCGCTGTTTCTCTCGCTTGCGCCAAAGCTCAGGCTGTCTCGCAAAAAATTCCATTATTCGAATATTTGGGCGGGAATGAGGCGCAAATTTTGCCAGTACCAATGATGAATATCATCAATGGCGGCAAACATGCAGACAATAAAATCGACATCCAAGAATTCATGATCGTGCCGATCGGAGCTTCTTCTATCAAGGATGCAATTCGTATCGGTGCAGAAATTTTCCAGCACTTGAAATCGCTTCTAAAAAAAGATCTACACAACACCAACGTTGGCGACGAAGGAGGCTTTGCGCCAAACTTAAATTCAGCAAAAGAAGCTTTGGATTACATTGCAAAAGCCACTCAAGCAGCAGGTCACAAACTTGGTTCAGATGTTGTTCTCGCCCTTGATTGCGCGTCGACAGAATTTTACAAAAATGGTCGATATGATTTAGTTGGCGAAGGCCGCATATTAAGCTCTGATCAAATGATTAAATATTACGAAGAGCTGGTTCGCGACTATCCAATTTTCTCAATTGAAGATGCTTGTTCTGAAGATGATTTTGTTGGCTGGAAAAATGTAACCGCTGCTTTGGGCAATAAAATCCAGCTCGTTGGCGACGATCTTTTTGTGACCAATCCAGAAATTTTACAAAAAGGAATTTCTGAAAAAATGGCCAATGCCTTGCTCGTTAAATTTAATCAAATCGGAACTTTAAGCGAAACTCTCGAAGCCATTTCGATCGCCAAAAAAGCTGGTTACAACAACATCATTTCTCACCGCTCTGGCGAAACTGAAGACGCAACAATTTCGCATATTGCCGTCGCTACAAATGCTGGACAGATCAAGACAGGCTCACTCTGCCGCTCTGATCGAACTGCAAAATACAACGAACTAATTCGTATCGAAGAACACTTGGGAAGCCGCGCAAAATATGCGGGAAAATCGATTTTAAAAAAATAAAATGTCTCGCATCAGTTACCTCAACGGCCAATTCCTGCCGCACGAAAATTGCCTCATTCACATCGAAGATCGAGGCTTTCAATTCGCTGATGGGGTTTACGAAGTTACGCTTTTCGAAAATGGAAAATTAATCGACGGCGACGCTCACATTGAAAGATTTTTTCGCTCTCTTCGCGAAATGAAAATTGAACATTCTTTTACCGCTGAAGAGCTAAAAAAAATCCAATTTGAACTTTTTGCAAAAAATAATTTAAGCGCTGGAACCTGCTACATCCAGATCACACGAGGTGCGGCAAATCGCACTCCTTGGTTTCCAAAAAATATTCAGCCAACAATTTCTGCGACGGTTTCTGCGCGCAAAAAAGTTTCCGCCGAAGAATTCACGCGCGGTTACACTTTTATGACTCACGAAGACATTCGCTGGAAACGTTGCGACATCAAGTCTGTCGCCCTTTTTGCTTCGAGTTTCGTTAATCAAAAAGCAAAAGATTGTGGTTTTGATGACGCAATTTTTGTACGCGATGGAGTTGTGACTGAAGGAAGTTTTGCCAATATTTTTATTGTCGATGCGAATGAAACTTTAATCACCAAAGAGCCAAGCAACCTTATTTTACAAGGCATCACGCGTAATCGATTCATCAAAATCGCGAAAGAAAAAGGCATTAAGGTTGAGGAAAGAAATTTCTCCGTCGAAGAAATGTTAAATGCGAGTGAAGTGTTTTTAACCAGTTCTAGCTTGATTCTGCGCCCTGCTTCAAAAATTGATGGAAGAGAAGTTGGTGGCCAAAAAAGAAAAATCGCGACGATTTTGAGTGATTCTTACGAAGAATTTGTAAGGAATTAAACTCCTAACTTCATCCGCGCTGAGACCTTGATAAATCAACAGCTGCCAAAAATTCCGAGACTTTTTTTGGATTCCAACCTGCGCGGGAATGACAAATTCTAGGAATGCAAAGAAAGAATAATTTTGTCCACAATGCGCTTGCAGTGCAAAGAGATATCTGGAGCGGCTGTAATCTCGAACAAACTACCAAAATTTAATCCGGCGGTGACGTAAAAATTTTCACGCTGCGGAATAATTCCCGAATGTATTTCGTCGAATTTTACCAAATTATTTTTCACTAAATTTTTGATTAATTCTGATTCAAATCCGTAATCAAAGCCGGTACAGTCGATCAGTTTTTTATCAGTCACTCTACCCTTCTCGATCCTTAATTTACCTGACTTAATCATCTCTTCGACAACTCTAAATTGTGATTCCGGACAACGATGGCGATGCACATTCCACAAACGAAAACAGTGACGCAAAAAACGCTTTTTCTTTTCTGCATTTAGCGCCATCCAAAATTTTTGTGTGTGTGGACGAAATGCATCAAAAGCGAGGCGCCAATCTGGAGCTTTTTTACAAGCATTAACAAATTTTCTAAAAATTTGTGAGAGCGTCAGATCAGAATCCTCAAGGCTCAGCGGCGATTCTACTTTTTCTTGCGAATCAAAAATTTTGTGTGGCTTTGACAAAATTCCGCGACGCGAATGTAAGAAAATTTTTCCAGAATATTTGAGATCTCGCAGAGAAATCACCGCGTCAATCGCGGTTAAACCACAACCTAAAATATGTATTTCTTCGTCAGATAAATAGTTTTCCAAATCGTTGCGCCAGAAACTTTTTTTCGAATCTTTTAACTGCGGGCCAACGGCAAGAATACAGGAATGGTGTAGATCGCCATCGATCCAAAAATAATTTCCACGCTCAGTAATTTCTGAAATTTCTTTGCTACGAAACTCACAAAAAATATTTTTTTCTTCGGCGATTTTTAGCGCGCTTTGCAAAATATCTTCGAGATAAATTCCAAAAATTTGTCGCGGCACAAAATCAGTTTTTTGGTAGCTGTAACCTTTGCGACAAAGCCATTTGAAAAAATGCTCAACATCCTCCTCCACTACTCCCATGCGACTCGCAAGCACGTTCAAAAGATGGTTTGGATTCTTTGTTGAATAAGCCGTTCCTTTAACCAATGAAGGTGATTTTTCAAAAATTCTAACAACTAATTTTCCCGAAGATGCCGGATAATTTTTTACCAAATTGTAAAAGGCGATCAAGCCACTCATCCCAAAACCAACAATTGCCACGTGCTTCTCGTTAGTGGTCGCAAGATTAATTAATTTTGTGCGAAAGTTGATTCTGTTGAGAAGTTTTTTGGTTGTTGAACTGCCCGTAGTGAGAAAAATAAAAGGCAGAATCGAGTGAGTAAAAAAGCAAAAAAAGGCGATCAGAGAATCTCGCGCAAAGCCAAGAGCGTGGCCCATGTGCACGAAGTAAGATTCGTTGATATCGCGAAGATGTTTGGTGAGAAAGTTTTTCGACACTGCTTGCTTGAAGTTAATTTTTTTCGGTCGAAGGAAATCGGAATCTACTAAAAAAAATCTAGAATTCTAGACCTCGCTCGATCAAAAAAACCTTACTCCCACAGCTATTTTACTGGCAAGACAAGCACTCGTCGTATTCTTTTTTTCCTTCGCCGTTGTTTTGAATCGAGACATCTAACTCGTGCTTTTCGCCCTTGTTAGAAACTTTATCAGCGCGCTGAATTGAAGTTGAGCGACAATAATACAAACTCTTCAAGCCCTTCTGCCACGCGCGGAAGTGAGTATCGTGAAGAATTTTTTTCGACACATTTCCTGGCAAGAAAACGTTCAAACTTTGCGCTTGGCAAATGTATTCCTGACGCTCCGCAGAAAGATCAATCATCCATCTTTGATCGATTTCTTGCGCAGTTTTGAAAACTAATTTTTCGTGCTCGTCGAGAAAATCTAAATGCTGCACCGAGCCTTCATTTATAGTGATTGAAGACCAAATATCTTCCGAATTTTTTCCTTTTGATTCGAGCAATTTTACGAGGTTTTTATTTCGCACATTGAACGAGCCGGTAAGAGTTTTTTGCGTAAAAGAATTCGCCGCAAATGGCTCAATTCCTGGCGAAGAATTATTCGCAATGATCGAGATCGAAGCAGTCGGCGCGATGGCTAATTTGTTCGAAAATCTTTCTTCAATTCCCGCTTCAAGCGCGTCCAAACAAGCTCCTCTTTCTTTCGCCAAAACTTTCGAAGCGCGATCAACTCCTTGCTTGATGAATTGAAAAATTTTCTTGTTCCACACTTTACTCATTGCTGATTCGAGCGGAACATTTTTGCTTTGTAAAAACGAGTGAAAGCCCATTACGCCTAGTCCCACAGAGCGTTCGCGCATTGCTGAATATTTTGCTTTCGCCATCGAGTCAGGTGCCTTTTCGATAAAATCTTGCAAGACATTGTCGAGGAAGCGCATCACATCTTCGAGAATTTCTCCGTTATCTTTCCACTGATCGTAAAATTCTAAGTTGAGCGAAGACAGGCAACAAACGGCTGTACGGTTTTTTCCAAGATGATCGATGCCGGTTGGTAAAGTGATCTCGCTGCAAAGATTTGAAGTTTTAACTTGTAGACCGAGCTTTTTTTGTTGCTCAGGAATTGCGCGATTAACTGCATCGATAAAAAGCAAATAAGGCTCTCCGGTTTCAACTCGGGCGCTGAGTAGCTTTATCCAAAGAGTTCTTGCTTTAACTGTCTCAACCACGTTTCCGCTGTGCGGACTTCTAAGATCAAAATCACCATCTTTTTCCACTGCGCGCATGAATTCATCAGTGATCGTCACTCCATGATGCAAGTTGAGTGAGCGACGATTTGGATCTCCACCAGTTGGTCTTCTAATATCGATAAATTCTTCGATTTCTGGATGATGAATTGGCAAATAAACCGCCGCTGAACCACGACGCAGGCTGCCTTGCGAAATTGCCAAAGTTTGTGAATCCATCACTTTAATGAATGGAACGATGCCGGAAGTTTTACCATTTCCGCGCACAGTTTCGCCGATTGAACGCAAGTTGCCCCAATAGCTTCCGATCCCGCCGCCCTTAGATGCCAGCCAGACATTTTCGTTCCACAACTCGACAATCCCTTCGAGTGAATCCGAGCATTCATTTAAAAAACACGAGATCGGCAAACCACGATCTGTCCCGCCATTACTAAGAATCGGCGTTGCCGGCATGAACCAGAGATTTGAGATGTAATGGTAAAGGCGATTCGCGTGCTCTTGATCGTCGGCGTAATAAGCGACAACTCGCGCGAACAAATCCTGATAAGATTCACCTGGCAATAAGTAGCGATCCTTCAAAACCGCTTTACCAAAATTGCTGAGCTTGTCGTCATTTTTGAGATCGATTTTTACAGAAAAATTTCTGCTCGCCGCCGTCTTGGCTATCGAATTTTTTGCGGTTTTTGCTGAAGTTGTGTTTGATTTTTTTGACATTGGAAAAAAGGAAATTAGGTGCGATTTTGACTACATCTAGTGTGGTAAACTGCTAAGTGCTACTAAATATTGATTTATCCGATTTTCTATTTTTGCTAAAATAATTGGCAACGAGGATTTTTTTAATCCACTCTTCAAGAAAAAATTTAAGCTAATTCAATCCAAAACTTCCCTCGGATTTTCCATTGACGAAAACCAACTCCCCCCTACCTTGCCGCGCTCTTTTCACAGCAATCCAATTCGGATCGCGATCGAAGAGAGGTGAAATAAACTAATTTTGCGAAGCAGCGCAAAATGCCTTCGGCAAATAACCGAGGGTTTAAAATTGTGGAGAGGTGGCCGAGAGGCTGAAGGCACCTTCCTGCTAAGAAGGTATACGGGTAA
>JAGWWH010000005.1 GCA_018970485.1 Pseudomonadota bacterium
ATTTCAATCCCGAAAACGCGCGCAGAATCGAAGTCGATCAAATCAACCTCATTATCGAAAAGTTTCGCATGCGAGCCTTCAGAGTGCCACATCGCCAAACGATTAGCCAAAGTTCCTGGACCGCCCATGCCCATAAATGGCGCAATATTGCGCAGTCTGCGTTGCTCTTTTGGCAATTTATAATTTCCACTCACTGCTTCATTGATGCGCTCAACTTCATATGCCGGCAAAGTCTCGTTTCTTGTGCTCACAAGCACCTTCAGAAACTCAATTAAAAAAGAACGATTATCGCTCGTATCAGGTAGTTGAAATGGATTGAAGCCAGAAATTTTCGATGAATCTGGGGTCATGTAACGTCCACGAATAGCGCGCACAAAGACTTCTGCACCCCGATCCTTATCGAAGAAAAATAATCTACCTTGGAACTTTTGCGCCTGTGCGCAGAGAAAAGTTAGTAGTACAGTTTTACCCGAACCAGTCGGACCGACAATCATCGTATGTCCAACATCACGAACGTGAAAACTAAAGAAAAATGGAGTACCAGAAACAGTGTTCAAAACAGTAACTGCGTTGCCCCAGTGATTATTTTTACGCTTGCCCGAAGGATAATTATGAAAAGACGCAAAAGCAGAAATGTTAAGCGTGTTAACCACGCTGCGTCTGGCCATGTATTCCTGATTGCATGGCAACTGCGCCCAAAAAGCTGGCTCGAGATTCATGCGCTCACGCACAGCAGTAATTCCAACGTTTGAGAGTTGGACAACAGATAAAGACAATGAGCTTTCTAGAGATTTCAGAGAATCTTCAACGCAAAGCACAGTCATGTGGTGATTACCAAAAGCGAATTCCCCACTCATTGCTGAATCAAGCGCCGAATCAATGTCGCGAATTTGCGAAATCGCCACATCTTCCGATTGCACAAGACGACGCTGCTGTAGTTGCATCGAACTAATCGCCACCATGCGATTAATAAAAGTGAATGACTGGCTAATAATCAGCTCAAATGGCATCTGCATAAATGCATCAAAAACTCCGGCGTGAGTCGAAGGTCGGTATTCTTTAATCGAAACTATGCCCGCATATTTCACGCCAGTGGCTTGATGTATCTCTATCGACTTACTTCCAAAGAAAAGTCTGTTGATTGGTAAATGATGAGATATCTCGCCAAGCGGCACTGTCATTGGTTGTGCACTGCCACAATTCACAACTCGAGCTAAAAATTCCAACAACTCGGAAGTTACGCCATTCTCATTCTCGACCAAGCCGAGTAACCTTGCGCCGTAATTTCCAAAACCATTGAGAACGCGCTCGGTCATTTCTTCAAGATCATCGAAAGTTTCGCGCATGTAGTTTTCCCAAGAAGATTTGTCGGCCTGATGCTGCAACTTTTTTGCCATATTCTCGATAACTGCCGAGGCAGATTTGTCGGGACCGCGAATGATTGTTAAGTAATGTTCATTGACAAAACATCTAGAGCCAGAGTGCTTCGCGAGCCACTCTTCATTTATTCTTTGCGAAAAAAGATCGGGCATCTCGCCGTCCGGAAAACTTTTTTCCTTGCGCCTGATGGTGTGAAAATAAAGAGAAAAACTACCTGAAGCCATGCCCTTCAGCAAGTTGTTGCGCGCAGATTTCTTTAGATCGACGTCAATATCATCAGCAGTTTCAAAGGCGAATCCTTTAATCTTCAAAACACGCACCAACTCTTCGTTGTAAGTCAAAATCGTGTTCGAATTCCAATGGCATTTGTAGGGAATAAAATGCGCAGCGGAAACCTCTCCCTTCGTGATTTTTTCTTTTTCTGGCTTAAGGGTTGTAAGGCGCATTAATAATCAGTGATTTTTGTAAGACCGCAGTCGTAAGTCGTTAGTCATAGCTGACAATATTTTTTTCGCTAATCGAGTGTTGTTAAGAGCTCAAAAAATGACTTTTATTTCTCTTAATTTTAGCCGCTCTCAAACAGCGCAAATTCTATGATTTCACGAAACAGGAATAGAAAAAAATTTGAAAAATTAAATTGGATCAACACGATGCGCGCCCCTTAATTTGTGGCGGAGTAGCTCAGTCGGTAGAGCAGCGGGATCATAATCCGCGTGTCGGGGGTTCGATTCCCTCCTCCGCTACCAAATAAAATTTTTGATTACCTCGGTCACAACTCCTAGACCTCCACAATATTGCTTTTCATCCCCCATCGCCTCACTTACAGGGACAAGACCTGGACAGTGGTGATTAATCTCCCCCAACAAAACTTCTCGATCATTTCCAACTAAAATAAAATCAGCTCCAAGCTCAATTACATCGCAATATTTTTCACGCAGATCTCCATTCAAAACCTGCAAAACTTTAGCGCATTTTTTTAGCAGATCTTCTTGTTCAGATTTTGAGAGATCAGAAATTGGTCGAGGTGTCGATCCGCCGACGATGTAGCCAGTTGTAAATTCTTCATCATCTGATGCTCGTACACTTTTTCTAAAGGTGTATCCAGCGCACTCAAAATCACTTTTTTTATTTTTAATGATAGTCGCACGAATATCTCCACGCCTTACTCCCTCAAGGAATGGCTGCGCTAATATTTCTTCGCGATAAAACTCTTCACCATGTTCGATGCAGGCCATTTTTACGTCTTTTTTTTCAGCGAGATCAAGCGCGAAAACTCCAAGCGATTGCGCTAAATTTTTTGGCTTAATCACAACTTTTCTTTTTTTACCAAAAGAAAAATTCTGGGAAAAATTCTGGGAAAAATTCTGGGGAAAATTTTGGTAAATTTTTTCGTAAACATCTCCCATCGATTCAACTTTTTGTAAGTAGTTTTCGTCGCTTAATTTAAATTCCGCAGTTGGTGTCGCGATATCAGAAAATTTTTCTAATTCCTTGTCATGCAAACCGATCGGGCAGTTAAAAATATGTCGCGGAAATTTTTTTCTAAGATCGCGCAAAACATCATCGATATTTTTTTCTCCAACCGGTGGAAAGGGCGCTTTCATTGGCTCGAGACGCTGAATAATTAAATCCTTCAAAGTAATTTCTGGAACTTCGACAACATTTTCTTCGATCAAATCTTTCACTTTCACGCTCGCAACTTCCAAAGAAAAATCACGAATCTGCTGATTAATTTCTCGAAATTTTTTCGTTAAAATCTTCGCCTGTTTTTCATCAATTTTTACGCAAAAATCTTTAGCAAAATTCCAAACATAAACCTCACTAAAATCAGCCGCAGCAAGGATATAAGCCAATGTGGTATTTTTTCCCAAAAACATTTCGGCGAACGACTCGTTAATAATTACTAAAGTTTTCATTGGTTTATAATTTTCTCTGGATCGCTACGTCGCTTCGCTTCTCACGATGACGGAAATATTTTTATTATTAGCGACCGTCGGTTTTCATGATTGAAATTAAGTTGTCAGAGCTTTAAGGTCGCCACTCCCCACATTTTTTTCTTTTAAGTTTTTTTCCCAAACACATGTCGAAAGAATCACTCAAAACATCGCCATTTTTCAGCGCGAATATCGATCTTATCAACGAGTTTTGCCAAAATGATGGCGATTTTTGCGATGCTCCGAGTTGGGCGCCAAAGAAAGATTTAACCCCTGTGGAATCCTCTCCAGTTAAGGCTGGAAAAGATGTCGGAATTCGTCTCAAAAATTTAATTTCTGCTTACAAAAGATTTGGTCACTTAGCTGCAAATCTTGATCCAATCGGGCTTTCTGTGCCTCAATATGTCGCAGAAATTGATCCAAAAAATCACGACTTAACTCCGGCCGAAGCCGCTCAAACAAAAACAAAATTAAGTGCAATTTATTGCGGCTCAGTTGGCTCTGAATTCGAGTATATTTCTGATCAAAAAGAAAAAGATTGGTTAGCGCGCGAGACAGAAAACACAGTGCTTAGCGCCATTTCCAAAGATGAAAAAATTAAGATTCTTAAAGAAGTAATTCGTACTGAAAAATTCGAACAATTTCTTCACAAACGCTTCCCCGGCGCCAAAAGATTTTCAGTTGAAGGTGGCGATTCGGCGATGCCTTCAGTTGAAAAAATTATTGATGTCGCTGCGAAATCTGGCGTTGATAAAATCGTCATCGGCATGGCGCATCGTGGTCGCTTGAACACCCTTACCGGAATCATGGGCAAGCCTTACCACCAAATGTTTTCCGAGTTTAAAGGAACTCCCGGAATGCCGGAAGGAATCACCAAATCTGGAGACGTAAAATATCACATGGGCTATGCCTCGACTCGCGAAATTTCTGGCAAAAAAATCGATCTGTCTCTCGCTTTCAACCCTTCGCATTTGGAAGCAGTGAACGTAATTGCAGCCGGACGAATTCGCGCCAAACAAGATCTCGGACGTAACGGCATGGCCTTATTAATTCACGGTGATGCGGCTTTTGCTGGTCAAGGTTCTGTTGCAGAAAGTTTGGTGATGAATGGTGTAGCTGGCTACAACACTAGCGGCGTGATGCATTTGATCATCAATAACCAAGTTGGCTTTACCGCCAATCCAACAGATTCACGCAGCACAACTTATTGCTCTGATCTCGCCAAAATGATCGATGCGCCGATTTTCCACGTGAATGGTGATGATGTTGAAGCGGTCGTAAAGGTTTCTGACATCGCCACACGTTATCGTCAGACCTTCAAAAAAGATGTGGTGATCGATTTGATCTGCTATCGCAAATATGGTCACAATGAAGGTGACGAGCCTCTCTACACCCAACCGGTGATGTATACAAAACTCAAAGATCACCCAACTCTTGAGAAAATTTATTCACAAAAATTGATCGCAGAAAATGTGATTTCTGCTGCTGAACATGAAAAATTAGTCGCTGATTTTGAAACGCATTTGAGCAGCGAATTTGACAAAGCTACCGACTTCAAACCAAAAGAAGCAGATTGGATGAAGGCAGACTGGAGTAAGATCAAAGACGGCGACAACTCTTTACCAAAAACTGCAGTTGCGAAAAAAACTTTGCAAAATCTGATCGAAAAAACTCTCGAAATTCCAGCTGGTTTTAACGCCAATCCAAAAATCGTAAAACAACTTGAAGCTAGAAAAGACGCGGTTTCAAGCGGCAAAGGAATCGATTGGGGATGTGGAGAAGCTCTCGCTTTTGCCTCACTTTTGAACGAAGGTTTTCCAGTAAGAATTACCGGCCAAGATTCTGGTCGCGGCACTTTCTCGCATCGTCACTCAATGCTTCACGACACCAAGACTGGCGCGCGTCACAACATTTTCTCAAACATCGGAAAATACGAAGTTTACGATTCAGTTTTGTCTGAATATGGCGTGCTTGGTTTTGAATATGGCTACTCACTTTCAGCTCCAAATGCTCTAACAATTTGGGAAGCGCAATTTGGTGATTTTGCTAACGGTGCCCAAATTATTTTTGATCAATTCATCGCTTCATCAGAAGTGAAATGGTTGAGAAAATCTGGTCTCGTGATGCTACTCCCGCATGGTTACGAAGGCCAAGGCCCAGAACACTCTTCAGCTCGTTTGGAACGTTATTTACAAGCCTGCGCCGACAATAATTTGCGCGTGGTGAATATCACCAATCCGGCGAATTTCTTCCACGCACTGCGCCGTCAACTTCACGGAAAAGATCGCAAGCCACTTGTTGTGATGTCGCCAAAATCGCTACTTCGTCACAAACTTGCGACTTCAACAATCGAAGAATTTTCTGATTTAAATTTCAGATCAGTCATCGGCGAAAGCTCTGAAATCAAGAAGGCGCGCAAGGTTGTTCTCTGCACCGGAAAAGTTTATTACGATTTGTTCGAAGCTCGCGAAGCTGCTAAAATCAACGACGTAGCTCTAGTTCGTCTTGAACAACTTTACCCATTCCCAGCAGAAGAAGTGAAAGCCGAACTCGCGAAATTCAAGGGTGCAGAAATCATCTGGTGCCAAGAAGAACCTCGCAACATGGGCGCTTGGAAATTTGTTGAAGAGTTAATCGAAGAAACAGTTTCTCGTCCAAAATATGTTGGTCGAATTTCTTCTGCATCACCCGCAACTGGTTACGCTTCTTATCACGCCAAAGAGCAGAAGAAACTAATTGACGAGGCACTGAGCTAAAATAATTTTATCCAAATCCAAACGCTTAATTTTTCAAAATATGAATCTCGAAATCAAAGTTCCCGCCCTTGGCGAATCAGTATCCGAAGCAACAATTGCCAAGCTTCACAAAAAAGTTGGCGATGCGGTTAAGGCCGATGATTTGATCGTCGAGCTCGAAACAGACAAAGTTACTCTCGAAGTAAATGCTCCATCAAATGGCGTGATTTCTGGCTTGAATGTTGCTGAAGGTGACAATGTGAAAGTCGGTGATTTGATCGCAACAATGCAAGAAGGTGGTGCAGCAGTAACTGCAAAACCAGCCACAGCAGCTCCCTCACCAGTTGAAACTAAGCAAGATCATTCA
This sequence comes from Pseudomonadota bacterium, assembly GCA_018970485.1. GTDB lineage: Bacteria > Pseudomonadota > Alphaproteobacteria > Rickettsiales > UBA1997 > UBA2645. The sequence continues at coordinate 6,417 of JAGWWH010000005.1, forward strand.
CTTTCTCCAGCTCCAAAAAAATTGGCGGCAGAAAATAACATCGACACTTCAACAATTTCTGGCTCAGGAAAAGATGGTCGCGTTACTAAAGGCGATGTTCTTGAAGCAATTTCAAAACCATCTGCACCAGCCGCACCAAAGGCTCCAGCCAACTTTGGCGAAAAGCCAGTTGAACGCGTGAAGATGTCAAGATTGCGTCAAAAAGTTGCCGAGCGTTTGAAGGAATCACAAAATAACGCAGCGATTCTAACAACTTTCAACGAAGTCGACATGAGCGCTGTAATGGCTCTACGCGCCGAATACAAAGATGTTTTTGAAAAGAAAAATGGCGTGAAGCTTGGTTTCATGTCTTTCTTCGTTCGCGCTTGCGTTGCTGCTTTAAAAGAAATTCCAGCAGTAAATGCAGAAATCGATGGCACTGACATTATCTACAAAAACTTCTACGATATCGGCGTTGCAGTTGGCTCGCCACAAGGCTTGGTGGTTCCGGTTCTTCGTGATGCTGATAAACTTAGTCTCGCTGAAATCGAAGCTGGAATCGGCGAACTTGGCAGAAAAGCGCGCGACGGAAAATTGACAATTCCTGATCTAACTGGCGCAACTTTCACCATTTCAAATGGCGGGGTTTATGGCTCATTGATGTCTACTCCAATCATCAACCCTCCACAATCTGGAATCCTTGGAATGCACAAAATTCAAGAACGCCCGATGGTTGTAAGTGGTAAAATCGAAATCCGCCCAATGATGTATTTAGCGCTTTCTTACGATCACCGAATCATCGATGGAAAAGAGGCTGTGACCTTCTTGGTGCGCGTAAAAGAACTAATCGAAAATCCCGTAAAGCTAGAAACTAGAAATCTGCTTGGAGTCTAACAATTTCGTGCTTGGTGCTTCGTGCTTGGTGCTTGGTTAATAAGCCCAAGATAAAAACTAAGCGCGAGGCACGAAACACTAAGCACTAAAATGAACTTCATCCTCAATAAACTTGTTAAAAAAGCCGCGAAAGATCCGAGCAAGTTGATTGCGAAAATTCCGGATGAAGATTTTATTCCCTACGTTTGTCACTACGATGAAAATACCATTCTCACCAAGAATGGCGAGCTTATGCAGATCATTCGCATCTCCGGACTCAATAAGGGATCAAAACTTTCTGAGCTAATTTCGCTACGCGAAACCGTGCGAGAAGCGATCGTGGATAATGTAAAAGAAAATAAATTCGCACTTTGGTTTAGCACGATTAGACGCAAAAAAAACATCACTCCAAAAGGAGAGTTCAAAGATTTTTTATCCAAAAAAATAAATGATGCTTGGGTCAATGAAAATCACTGGCACGATCAATACATAAACGAACTCTACATCACCATTATCACCGAAGGCCTCGACACTTCGGTCACTAACCTAAATCAATTTTTCCGCTCCCTCTCTTACCTCGCCACTAAATCTCTTCACAAAAAGTTTCTCGAAGAAGCTCATCAAAAACTAAATTTAGTTGCTCAATCGATCCTGAAAGAGACTTCGGATTATGGTGGTAAATTGCTTGGATTTTCTGAGTGGGATGGCGCTCTTTATTCTGAGCCTATGCGCTTTTTTGGTAAAATCGTTAACCTTTACGAAGAGCGTTACCCGCTTGCGGCGAACGATATTTCAACCGATTTAGCCAGTCATAAAATCGCCTTCGGAGACCGTGAGCTAGAGGTTGTTGGATATAATAATAAAAATTTCGCGGCGATGTTTTCGCTCAAAGAATATTTTGAAGTCTCAACCGAATTACTAGACCACGTTCTTCAGCTACCTTTCGAATTTATCATCACTCAATCATTCGATTTCACCTTAAGCAAAAAAAGCATCGAGCAGCGCGAATATCAAAATTACATCTTGCAGGTAAGTGGTGATGAAAATTTTCGCCAAATCAGCGGCGTAGCAAATTTTATCGAAAGCAACAAAGAAAAATCTACCGATTACGGCAAACAACAAATCACCTTGATGGTTATTAGCCCTAACAAACAAGAACTTGAAAAAGATATCGGATTACTCTTCGAGCAATTTGCTTCACTTGGCTTTGTTTTGGTTCGTGAAGATCTTTTTTCTGAACACTGTTTTTGGGCTCAATTACCTGCGAATTTTCGTTATTTGCGCCGACAAATAGTTATAAACACTAGTCGCATCGCTGGATTTGCAGCTCTGCATAATTTCCCCTCTGGATCAATAGCTGGAAATAAATGGGGCGCCGCGGTGACAACTTTTCGTACTGTTTTAAATACGCCTTACTTCTTTAATTTTCATGACGGCAATTTTGGACATACACTAATTGTTGGGCCACAAGGTTCTGGCAAAACCACCTTGATCAACTTCCTTCTTGCTCAATCAAAAAAATTTGACGGGAAAATTATTTCTTTTGATTTCGATAACTCATCCAAATGCTTCATCAAATCTTTAGGTGGCAGCTATTTTGACATCTCTAAAACCGAGGGAGAAGAATCTCTACGAATCAACCCACTTCTGATTAATAGCGGTGAAAAGAAAAAATTTCTTATTAACTTTTTTACAAGCGCTGTCTCTTTCGGCAAAGATCCGATTCCGCAAAACGAACTAGAATCGATCCCACAAGCTATTGATCGAATCATCGCAGACGACGTAAAAAATCTCATCTCGGCGGTCGAAATTTTTAACTCTCCTGAAACTGCACTGATTTATGAAAAATTAAAAATTTGGAGTAGCAATAAAAGGCTCAGCCAAATTTTTGGTGCAGAGGCAGAAGATAAAAATAATTGGTCGAACAAAGTGTTGGCCTTCAATTTAGAAGGAACGCTTGAACGCCCTTCGGTATTGATTCCGATCCTAACTTCTTTGCTCGAACATATTGAAGAAAATCTTGATGGCAGCCCTTCGATAATCGTACTCAACGAGGGTCTAAAAATTTTCGATAATTCAATTTCTAGCCCCAACTTTGCCGAATTTCTTGATCGCATGGGTCAAAAAAATTGCGTCGTTATTTTAACGGTAAGCGACTTCGAAACATTGTCAGAAAGCGATATTAACGATGGTTTGAAAGATCGTCTAAACACCAAAATTTTCCTGCCCAATATCCAGCCTCACCCTTGTTACAAAAATATTTTAGATCTTAACGAAGAAGAAATTTCCATCATCGAAATCATGGCCGCCGACAAAGAGCGACACTTCCTAATGAAGCACTCGGGAGACTCTCTAATCGTTAATTTTGATCTCTCTGGCGATATCGAGCTTTCTGCAATTTTAAGCTCAGATATGATCACCTTAACCGCGATGGATGAGGTGCTAGAAAACACTAAATCTTTTGATCCAAAAGACTGGATACCCCTTCTTTGCGAAGTTTTGAAAGCAATCGAAGAAGAAAGAATAATTGAAGAAAAAGAGAGATTGCGACAAGAGGCCTTGGCAAGGCGTAGAGCTTTGATGGCCTAAAATATTCAATCGATTCCTGAAATACCTTCGCCCAACTAACTTCACCTATCTTCTTAAGTCGTTACCGCCCAAGTTCTAAGTTATTACGACTCGAACCAAGCTAGCTCAATTGCGGTCAGCAAAAATTTAAAAGATGAAACATGCCAATTGATCCAACAATCTTACGAAGAATTAGAGGTAATGATCCGACACTTACTGAACTTGACTTAAGTAATATCGAAGCACGGGAAGAGGAAGAGGAAGAGGAAATAGCAATGACAATGGGAGATCTAACAAGTCTAGCAGATGCGCTTCGTACCAATACAACCCTAACAGAACTCGATCTCTCAAATAATGGAATCGGAGACGAAGGAGTTAGAGTCCTAGCAGGTGCGCTTCGGACCAATACAACCCTAACAGAACTCGATCTCTCAGATAATGGAATCGGAGACGAAGGAGTTAGAGTCCTAGCAGATGAGCTTCGTACTAATAAAACTCTACATACTCTTAATCTCTGGTCCAACTTAATTGGAGAAGAAGGAGCTTGAGCCCTTCTGACTAATACAGCTCTACAACGCCTTAGTCTCTCGGAAAACGAAATTGGAAACGAAGCTGAAGACGAAAATAGACAAAGATTAGCTCAATTCCGAGCCCTTATGACTAATGCAATCGCACAAAGTACTAACCTCCCGGAAAATGCGATTGGAGAAGAAGTAGGTCCAGCCACTCTAACAAGTCCTAGCCTCTCGGAAAATTTAATTGAAGAAGAAAGAGCTCCAACCCTAGGAGACGCAATTCGTAATAATAAAACTCTGATAAGACTTGATCTCTCGGGTAATGGAATCGGAGCCCGATTAACTCAAGAAATATCAAATGCACTTCAGCATAATGTGACTATCCAAGAAATACCGGATCTGGAACAAAATAATCAGAGAATTACTGCTTCATTAGAAAGAAATCGGAGGCTTCCAGAGCAAATCTTCAGAAAAATCTATGAAAAATTTTCTACGGTAGAATCTATGGTAAAATCTGAGGGACTCAATCCTTCTGAAATCAGGCGACTCAATCTTCCTGAAATCAGGCAATTCAATCTTTCTGAAGTGTAATCAAAGCTAATCTCAACCTCCCCAAGAGCTTGTTTAGAAATATTAAATAAATTCTTTGAAAAGCCCGAAGTTAAAGCTGTAGAGAGTCAAGAATTGCTTAGTCACATAAAAGAATTACCTGACATTTTAAGAATGGTACTTTCAACACGCGATCAACTTCGAAAGCCTAGGGTAGAGTTAAATCTAGCTGATCTTTTGGTGGTAAGGGGAGTTATGCGTGAGACAGAGCTCCCTTCATACCGATCAGCTACGCTACTTGGATTAAACCCAACAATACTCTCGGAAATTCTTGGATATCTTGGGATTAACGATATCAAAAAATCAGTTAATGGAGCATCTGCAGATGCTGCTCAATCAAGCTCTGTGACAATGTTAGGAGGCCAGCGATTGGGGCCAACAAAACCCTTCAGAAGATAGTTTTTTAAACCAAAAAAATTGGAGCTAAATTCTATATTTTTTCACCCATCTTACTCTCCATTTTTTCAACAGAATTGCTGATTTTTTCTTTTTGATTTTGTTCAACCGATTCTAGAGAGATTTTTTCCCCGGTAATTTTGCGAAAATCGGATCGGTGATTTTTGTTGAAAGTAGAGTCGCTAACCACACCACAAAATAGAGTAAAAAAGGGAAAGAGATGCGGGATTTATTTTTCGCTAAATCGCGCTTGATGATCTCGGCGCACTTCTCGGCATTCATCAAAAAAGGCATCGGAAAATCATTCACATCAGTCATCGGTGTTTTGATGTAACCAGGGCAGACCACATTCACCTCAACTCCAAATGACGCGAGATTTCCGCGCAAACCTTCGCCGTAAACTCTTACCGCCGCTTTGCTGCCAGAATATGCCGGCGAGCTAGGCAAACCGCGCATTCCAGCAAGAGAAGAAATCAGCGCGATTTGCCCACTCGGAAATTTATTTTTTACGAGTTTCATTTTTTCAATCGCCGGATGAGTCACGTTCAAAACTCCGTCGAGATTGGTGGAAAAAATTTTCTTAATCTGCGCGAAAGATTCTGAGCCTCCCGCCGTTCCCGCAGAGATTCCGGCATTGGCGATTACCAAATCCAAAACATCGATTTTTTCGATCCAATTTTTGGCTCCTTGCTCATCAGTAACGTCAAGAATTTCTACAAAAACTTTTGCACCCCGTGCTTCACAAAAAGATTTCGTCTCTTGCAGTTTTTCTAAATTCCTGCCGCATAAAAATAAATTTATACCAACTCCAGAGTAAGTAATGGCAAGGGCGCGTCCGATTCCACTTCCAGCGCCGGTGATTAAAATATTTTTTGGATTTTGCATTTTAGTAAAATTTATTTTCTCGCATTCTCATCAATCGACCGACAAAAATTATTCTTCTTCTACCACCTCGAATTTCTCCGCCGCTTCACAAGAATTTCTCAATTCCGAAACGTAATTTTCGACACGAATTGCGGCATCTTTTTGACAGGCGATCACGAATCTTTGACGGAGTTTTGTAAGTTCAAATTTTTCGTAAAGACCCGCCTTGGGGTTAATTTTTTCTACTGAGCCTTTCTTCAAATCCTCGTTTTTTTTGTCATAAAACTTCGTCTCATCAATTCCTAGCGAGGCGAAATTCTGTTTGTTGTAGTAATCAGAATTGCGAGTGCTTCTTGCGATATCTTGGCTTTTTTGATCATCCTTTTTCATCAAAATATCTCCAAACTTCAGGTAAGCTCGCTGCTGACAAGCAACTTTTTCCTCACCTTCTAAGCGAAATTTTTTCTTGGGAATTCCTTCAAAACATTTGCGGGAATTTTCTACTGCCTCAGTACATCTTTTGAAATTCAAGCTGCGAATATTGTAGGAAACACAAGACGGATATTTGCCCTGCAGCTCGTTATAACGCGCGATCTCTTTGCTAACGCGCTGATCAATAATAAATCCAATATTGTAGGAACGATTCTGAAACTGCAGATAATCGAGATTTCCGTAAGGTGGAATAAGTTGCTGATCGTCCAGCAAAAATTTACGGCAGGAAAAATAATCCTCTATTTTGGCCTGATCTTCTGTATCTAAATCAAAGCCCATGGCCAAGCATCTGTTATGGTCGCGCCCATCAATTTTTTGATTTTCACGAATAATCACCGACTCGGGAGTTGCGGTAATCTTTAGAGAAATTTTTACGATCAAATCCTTAACCTCGGCATCACGCCTCAACTGCTCTGGAGTTGCGTTACGACCAGTACTCAAGCGATATTTCGCAAAAGAAATTCGACACTGCCAATAGTTGCGATTCAGAAAATTGTCTTTGCGATCAAAATTAAATTTTAGTGCAGCACAAATTTTGTGATCTTGTTTCTCCAGCTCACGCATCTCGAGAGTGTTAGAAAGCGAATAGCGATCATCGGCTTTATTGGCGCAACTACTCAAAAAAATTGCTGAAAAAATTATGGCTAGAAGTTTTTTGTGCACGAGTTTGACAGGTTGTTTTTAAACAATACGTTGCGCCCCCTTTTTTGACTAGCAACTAGCAACCAACAACCAGCAATTTTTATGACCGACTTTCGTAACATCGCCATCATCGCTCACGTCGATCACGGCAAAACCACATTGATTGATGCCATGCTGCAACAAAGCGGAACTTTCCGCGCCAATCAACAAGTTGAAACGCGTGTGATGGATTCTAACGCTCTCGAAAAAGAGCGCGGAATCACGATTCTTGCTAAGTGCACTTCGATCGTTTGGAAAGATCACAAGATCAACGTAATCGATACTCCGGGCCACGCCGATTTTGGCGGTGAAGTTGAGCGCGTACTCTGCATGGCAGATAGCGTCGTGCTTCTAGTTGACTCAGCTGAAGGTGTAATGCCGCAAACCAAATTCGTGCTCTCTAAAGCCTTGGCTCTTGGTTTGAAGCCGATGGTGATCATCAATAAAATCGATCGTCAAGATGCTCGCGCTGATGAAGTTCTTAACGAAATTTTCGACCTTTTTGTTTCTCTAAATGCCAACGAAGAACAGCTAGATTTCCCGGTTCTTTACGCTGTGGGACGTGACGGATGGTGCGTTGCCGATATGGACAAAGACGAAAGAAAAGATCTTTCTCCACTTTTCGATTTGATCTTGAAACACGTTCAACCACCAAAATTTGATGTTGACGGACCTTTCAGAATGCTGGCGACACTTCTTGATCGCTCGCCTTATTTCGGCCGTATGCTTACTGGTCGCATCTACTCAGGCAAAGCGAAAAACTTGATGAGTTTCAAAGCGATCAACTTGAAAGGAGAAATCGTTGAATCTGGCCGCCTTACTAAACTTCACGTGTTCCGTGGCGTCGATAAAATCGCCGTTGAAGAAGCGGAAGCTGGCGACATCGTTTCGATCGCGGGCTTAGAAAAAGCATCAGTTTCTGATACTCTTTGTGACACTTCGATTGTTGAACCAATCAAATCTACTCCGATCGATCCCCCAACTATGGCGATCACTATCGGCGTAAACGACTCCCCTCTTGCTGGCACCGAAGGCTCAAAAGTTACCTCGCGCATGATTCGCGATCGCCTCTTCGCCGAAGCAGAAACAAATGTCGCCATCAAAGTAAAAGAAGCGGAAGCAAAAGACGCGTTTGAAGTGGGTGGACGTGGCGAATTACAGCTTGGCGTTTTAATCGAAAATATGCGTCGTGAAGGCTTCGAGCTTTCAGTTTCAAGACCTCGCGTACTTTTCAAAAGAGGTGAAGGAAGTGAAATTCTTGAGCCGGTTGAAGAAGTGGTAGTTGACGTTGACGATAATTTTTCCGGCGTTGTGGTTGAAAAACTTTCTTCACGCAAAGGCGAGATGATCGACATGCGCCCATCTTCTGGCGGCAAAACTCGCATCATTTTCTACGTACCTTCACGCGGCTTAATCGGCTACCAAAGTGAATTCTTAACTGACACCAAAGGCAGCGGCGTTCTGAACAGAATTTTCCACGATTACGTTCCATACAAAGGCGAAATCGGCTTTAAGAAAAATGGTGCGTTGATCGCAACTGATCCAGGTGAAGCTGTAGCTTTCGCACTCTGGAACCTGCAAGATCGCGGCACCATGTTCATCAAACCACAACAGAAAGTTTATTCTGGAATGGTTGTTGGCGAAAACTCGAAACAAGGTGATTTGGAAGTTAACGTCTTGAAAGGAAAACAACTTTCTAACGTTCGCGCTTCTGGAACTGACGAAGCAATCCGCCTAACTCCGCCACGCGAGCTAACTCTCGAGGACATGATCACTTACGTTGGTGATGACGAATTGGTCGAAGTTACTCCAAAATCTTTGCGCCTACGTAAAAAAATGTTGGATTCAAATGACCGCAAAAGATTGGGTCGTTCGAAAGAAGCAAAGTTCGATTTCGTTCAAGAATAATCTTCCAATACTTGCCGCGGCGGCAAGTATTTGGTTAGCTCGAATCCGCTCAGCTCTAGGCCACACAGAGCAACTCAAAAAACCCGAATGCATTTTTTCACCAGAATCTTCGATCGCGAACGCCAAAACTTTCCTCTCTGGATTCCTGTTTTTTTCGCCTTTGGCGTCGCGTTTTATTTTTCCTTTTCTGCAAATTTTTTAGAAAAACTTCCGCTTTTTCTCGCGCTTTTTTGTGTCGCGATTTTTTTATTCATCCTCAACCGCTCCTTGATAATCCTAGCCTGCGCCGTTTTTCTTGCCGGAAGTTTTTACGCAAAAATCTACGAAAAACCGGCAGAAGTTAGTGACAAACTTTTCGTTGATGTGACTGGAAAAGTTGAGTCAGTAAGAAAATTTTCTAATCCAGCGAATGGTGTTGAGGGCTTGAATTTAGTGATCGCAGAGCCTGTGCTGCAAAAAGTCACCAGCTACGAAAAGAAGGAAGTAAAAGCCAAAAAGAAAAAATCTACCGCGTCATCCCCGCGTAGGCGGGGATCCAAGAGCAAAAAACTCAGAACAAAGGTCGTCTCTCTGGATTCAAGCCTTCACGGGAATGACAAACTCTTGGAAGGAAAAAAAATTAAAAATTTCGTCAATCTCCCCGACTACCAAGAGCTCGATCGCGAATTCCTAGACTACAGCAACGCTTACCAGCAGCAGCTTCCGAGCAATCTCAAAAAAATTTCCGTCAACCTTGTTAGAAATTCAGAAAGCATCTCGGTAAACGATAAAATCTCTTTTCGCGCATTTTTACAGCCTCCGCGCAGCCGAGAATTTCCTGATGATTTCGATTATGCCTTCGACGCTAAAATCAAAAAAATTGCAGCTTACGGCTTTGTCTCCGGCGAGGCGAAAATTTTAGAAAAAGGAAAAATTTCCAATCTCGATCAGTGGTTTTTTTCTCTGCGCGAAAAAGTTCGGCAGAAAATTTTTACAACATTAACCGGCGATGAAGCCGCGATAGCCGTGGCTTTTCTGATTGGCGATCAAAAACAAATCTCAAAAGATCTGGCAGAAAAAATTCGCAACTCCGGACTCTCTCACCTCCTTTCGATTTCTGGATTTCACCTCTCTCTTGCGGGTGCGATTTTTTTTGTTTCGATACGATTTTTTCTGGCGCGAAACGAATATTTGGCACTGCATTTTGATCTCAAAAAAATCGCCGCTGGAGTCGCGATTTTTGCCGTTTATTTCTACCTCAAACTAGCCGGCTCGCCCTTACCAGCACAGCGTGCATTCATCTTTGTTTCTTGCGCCTTGCTCGCCTTATTTCTTAGCAAAAAACTCGACGCTAAACGAGCAATAATGTTTGGGGCTTTGTTGCTGATTCTTTTAAATCCTTACGTGGTTTTTAGCATTTCTTTTCAACTTTCTTTTGTAGCGATTCTGGTCTTAGTGAATTTTTCTCGAAGTGATCGCAACTATTTTTGGCAGATTATTTTACTCTCGATTCTGATTCAGGTCGCCACCATTCCGTTTTTAATGCACCACTTCCAAAACCTTTCTCTGCTTGGGTTTGTAGCGAATGTTCTCGCGATTCCTTTAGCAAGTTTTGTGGTGATGCCACTGGGATTTTTAGCGCTTTTGATAATGCCACTCGGGCTTGCGAAACCTGCGCTACTTTTGATGAATTTGGGAATTATCGGAATCGAAAAAATCGCTGATTTTGTTTCTGGAATTTCTTACTCACACTTCGTGAGCCCTTGGTTACCAAGCTCTGGTCTTGCCTTAGCGATTTTTGGATTACTGTTAATCTGCCTAACCAAAACCTACTTACGCTTTGTTGGAATAGCGATTTTTCTCGCTGCGTTTTTGACAATTTTCTCTGTCAAAAAGCCCGATTTAATCTTCGAAAGAGATCAGAAATTTTTTGCGGTTTACGGAGAAAATGGCTTGGAATTTTCTAAGGAATTAAGAGCTTCGAAGCAGCGTGCTTCTTGGATGAACAGGTTTGGTGAAAATGAATTTAAAACTTTTCCCTGCGAAAAAGATTTTTGCTCAGTTGAAGTAAAAAATAAAAAAATTCTCGTGCTTTTGCAGAGAAATAAAATTTCTGAAATCTGTAAAAGTGCTGCGGAGAATAATTTTGATGTGATCGTCAATCTAACTAAAAAATATCGCCTTCCCGACTGCGTTGGCGCGGATAAAATCAAGATCGACAACAAGGATTTTTACGACAAAGGCACCCAATTTTTATTCTTTGAAAACGAAGAATTTGGTTCCGATAAAATTCATCGTGGTGGTAAAAAAAAGCGAAATGATGAAAGCGATTTCGGGAATAATTTGAAGAGAGTCGATGGTGATTTTGAGGATGAAAGTGCCGACCAAAAGCGAGACGAGGTAGAGAATTAAATATTGAGGAAGGTGAGATTTTTGCTGCTCTGCAACCTCAAAACTCCAGCGCTTGTTGAGGTTGTAGCTAAAAATAATGCTGATGAAAAAAGCCAAAATATTGGCGATGATGTAATGCAGCGAAAAAAGGTGAATGGAGATCAAAAAAACCGAGTAGCTAATAGTTGTAGCAACGCCACCAATAATCAAAAAGCGACGTAACTGTTTAAAAATTTTTAAGTCTGAAATCTGACGAATTTTTGTTTGAAGAGACATCTAAAAGGAATCTACCTAGGGCCAGTCACCACGTAGTAAGCGTGGTGACCCCAACGGGATTCGAACCCGTATTTTCACCGTGAAAGGGTGACGTCCTAACCGTTAGACGATGGGGCCTCAAAGGGATATAAAAAGAGGGGGCGCAACGTAGGAACGAAGTCGCAAAAGGCAACCAAAATTAAAAATCAATTCCCCACTTTTTGCTGAGATATTTTTCGACAGATTTTCTTTCGTCGGTGAGCATTTGACGATTAAAAATAATGATCTCTCCGATATAGCCGATGTAGTTGATGTTATTGTTAGCTGAACGGCCAATCGAGAGAATAGGATTTGCATTTAAAACTATTCCTTGAGCGCCGTTGGAATCACTGGCGTTATTCGATCCATCTATCCAAATATTTCTGCTGCCAGTGTCCATGTTGCGAGAAATAACTGCTAGATGCGGATTGTTATCAGTTACGACCTTTGTTGATGCACTCATCGATCTATCAGAAGGTCCGCCATTGGCTGTCGAGATATAGGTTCCTGTAACTATCATTGGGATGATATCATTAGCTAGGTTGGATGCATCCGAGAAAAGAATTTGCCAGCCGTCAAAAACCCCGTTGGTAGTTACCGTAGCTGTTTTGAATACTGCAAAAACAGTAAAACTTTGTGCGCATGGATTGATTTCGGTATTAGCAACATTAATGATTTTCGTACCACCAAACTTAAGTGCCGGCAAACCATTTATTATGTTTTGGGTGTAGATCGGCTTATTACCGCTAGTTGCTTGAGTAGCATCAACCCTGCTCAAAGCCTGAACATTCCCGTCATACCAAGTGGATATTTCGCCTCCATCAACTACCTCTTCGGGGATAAAGCTACTTTCTAGCGTGGATTCATACCAAAGAGCCAATCCCGGCATATCCTTCACCACAGATTGCTTAGTTTGACTTTGCGCTGAGGCAATCTTTGCTTTATCAATCATCTTACTTGTCTGAGCCACACCCGCGACCAACAAACCAATAACAGCGAGAACAACCGACATTTCGATTAACGAAAAAGCGCTACGAAAATTTTTCATTTATTTAGAAAATTTATCGGACCTTCGGCACGCCCGTGAATAAACTGATCGAGATAAGCGTTACCCGAAGAATACATGTCCTTCACATCTCCAAACCAAATGATTCTTCCTTCAAAAAGCATGGCGATTTTGTCAGCGATTTTGCGAGCTGACTGCATATCGTGAGTGATTGTGATTGTTGTTGCTCCGAGCTGTTTTGAGTTAGCAACAATAAGATTATTAATCACATCAGCCATGATTGGATCGAGCCCGGTGGTGGGCTCATCAAAGAAAATAATTTCCGGATTTACCGCGATCGCTCGCGCAAGTGAGGCGCGTTTTTGCATACCGCCAGAAAGCTCAGAAGGAAAAAGATCTGCGGTTTTCTCGCTCAAGCCAACCGCTTTCAACTTCTGTATCGCGATCTCGCGAGCATCTTTTTTATTAATTTTAGCTTGGTGGATGAGGCGAAAGGCAACATTTTCCCAGATCGGCAGAGAATCAAAAAGAGCTCCGCCCTGAAAAAGAAATCCAAATTTTTCCATCAACTTATCTCGATCACGCGAGCCGATATTTGCGATCTCTTTTCCGTCGACCTGAATACTTCCCGATGTTGAGGAGATTAGCGTGGCAATGATTTTGATCAGTACAGATTTGCCACTTCCCGAGCCACCCAGAATCACTACTGACTCACCTTTATTAACTTGTAGATCAACTCCGGAGAGAACTTTTTTCTCACCGAAATTTTTCACCAGATTTTTGACAAGGAGTTTTGGAGTCACTTTATTTTTTTTCAGAAAGTTTTGCGTCGATCAGTTTTTTCAAACTTTTGTAATCAACAAATCCCTCAGAAATTTCTCCATTAATGAAAAAACTTGGGGTTGAGCGCAGCTGTAAGGATTTTGATGCCTCCATGCGTGATGTTAAGATTTTCTCCTGCAAAGATTTGTCGCTGATGCATTTTTTAAAGCGATCGGAACTCATTCCGTCAAGTTGCGCAATCGCCTCGAGTTTCTCAGAAAATTTTTCATCAAAAGCCCATGTGTCTTGGGTTTTGAATAAGGCCTTCAAGGTAGAAAAATATTTTTCACCGGCGCGATCTTTATTGTCATTAGCTTGACACTCGGCAAACATCGCTGCGACTAATGCTGGCTGATTCAGAGGAAAATTACGAAAGACAAATTTTATCTTGCCACTGTCAACATACTCACTCTTCAATTTCTCGAAAGCTTCACGCGCAAAATCAGCACAATGCGGGCAGGATAGAGAGGCATATTCGATCAACAGCACTGGCGCCGCTTTGTCTCCGAGGACAAAATCTTCTGGCAAAACTTTTAACAGCTCGCTGTCTCGACGCGCTTCAGTGATAGCGTCTTCCTTTGCTTCTTTGTTGACCTCAGCAGTAACGGCATCTTGCGGATTTTGTTCGGGCTTTAACTCTTGAGCAGTTTTTTCCGCATATTTGAAAGAAGTTTTTGTTTTATAGTTGTGAATAACAAGAGCCACGAACCCAATAAGCAACGCAGCGGAAACGGCAATGATCGCGCCTCTTTTTGACATAATTTAAGAATTTGGATTGACTGGAAGAAGGAGTTGCCTGAGATATTTTTTTGTGCCTTAAATATCAATTTTTTTCCAAAACTAAATGCTGCCGATCTCGGTTTTTATCATAACTAAAAATGAAGGAGATCGAATCGAGCAAGTAATCGATGCTGCAAAAAAAATTGCCGATGAAATTTTGGTTATTGATTCTGGAAGTAGTGATGACACCTGTAAAATCGCAGCGCAAGCTGGAGCGAAGGTTTTATTCAATCAGTGGCAAGGTTATGGACAGCAAAAGATTTTTGGCGAGAATGAATGTCGAAATAACTGGGTTTTAAATATCGATGCAGATGAAGAAATTTCTCCCGAACTTTGCACAGAAATCAGAGAAATTTTCTCAAAAAAAATAGACGATAAAATCGCGGGATTTCGCATCAAAATAGTTAACAAATTTCGCTTCGAAACTCATCCAAGAAAATGGGCTTACTACTACAATCAATTTCGTCTCTACAACAAAAATCTTGCCGGATTCAAAAATAGCTCAGTTCACGATTCCGTCGAAGCGCGAAGCCCGAAACACGAAATTCTTCAGTTAAAAAATATCATTTATCACCAATCCTTCCGCTCTTATTCTCACTGGATTGACAAGCTAAATTCTTACTCACAGATGCAAGCGCAAGATGCTTTTTTGAAAGACAAAAATCCCTCGATTCTAAAAATTTTTTTCACTCCATTTTTTGCTTTTTTAAAATCTTATTTTGTACGTCGTTATTTTATTTATGGATTTGAAGGCTTGATTTACAGCTCGCTTTTTGCCTTCTCTCGCTTTGCTAAAGCCATCAAAACCCGTGAGCTTTTTCGTGAGAAAAAATGCTAAAAAAACTTTCTTCAACTTTGCTTTTATTTCTTCTGGCTTCTTGCGCCTCTTCTCTTCGCGAAAGTCCAATGATCTACATAAGCAACTCCAGCCTAAAGCCGATAAAAAATATTAATTGCGAATGGGCTAAAAAACACGTGATGACATTGCCAGTCCTCAATCCTGGAGAAACAAGAAGTCAGTCCTTTTACATAGAAAATGATGCGGAATTTTTTGGCTTAGTCAGCGTTTCTTGGACAAATGATGACGGAAAAAATATCGCGCGCGAATTTTTCTTTCGTAAAACAAACCTTCCTAGCATCGAAGATCACACAACTTACAACTACGTTCAGCTTTATTTCGATCAGCAATATGTTGAGATTACAACTTCTGACGCTCCCGACCTAAGTGGTAAAACCACAAAAATGGATAGCCTTCTTCTGCTCTACCAAGATCTTTACGCTAAAGGCCACAAAGAGGAAAATATGAACCTCATTAACGTGTTGCCGCCCAAATATAACTCATCGTCAAATTTTCCCTTTAACTACTAAACTCCTAACAAAAATATGCTCGATCCAACCTTAGCAGAAAAATATTTCGACCAACTTTACAAAGATGTTAACGGTTATGGAGTTTCAAATCAGGCTCGCACAGAGGCTGGTATCACTGAAGGATTGCTTTACGGCGAACTGCCTTTTGCAACTTGGAAAGCGATCGTCATGAGAGCAAATCCAAAACATGATGGGGTATTTTTTGATCTTGGTTCGGGAACCGGAAGAGTTGTTCTGCAATCTCATCTTTTATTCAATTTTCAAAAATCTGTAGGTGTTGAACTACTAGCTGGCTTACACGACAAGGCTTGCGACATTGCAGAAAAATTTGCTGAAGAAATCGAACCGCTAATTCGCAAAGAAATTGGTGATCGCGAACTGCATTTATTTAACGAAAGTTTTTTTGAGACTGATTTGCGCGAAGCTGATTTAATTCTGTTAAATCACCCGCTAAAAGACCGTGATTTATTCGCCAAATTAGAGCAAAAATTCTTAACACAACTAAAGCCCGGAACAAAAATAATCACCATCATTCGCGCCCTTGCGGATCCTAGGTTTAAGTCGCTAGGGAGTGAAAAATATACTTTCAGTTGGGGTGAGTCGACTGCTTATTTTTTTGAAGTGTAAAATTATCGGTCGAGAGCAAATAAATTATTCATTATCCGATAACTTCCTTGCCTGATCATCAGCGATTAACGCCTCGATAAATTCATCCAATTCGCCAAGCATAATTTCATCAATTCGATAGCTGGTCAGATTAATTCTGTGATCAGTAACGCGACTTTGTGGAAAGTTGTAAGTTCTAATACGCTCAGATCTGTCTCCACTTCCAACTTGCTCCTTACGATCTGCGGCTCGCTCTTTAGCAAGCCTTTCTCGCTCCGCTTCATAAATTCTTGAGCGCAAAACCTTCATCGCCTTTTCACGGTTTTTGATCTGCGATTTTTCATCCTGCATTGAAACTACAACTCCAGTTGGAACGTGGGTAATTCGCACTGCTGAGTCAGTAGTGTTTACCGATTGTCCACCTGGACCAGAAGAGCGAAATACATCGATGCGCAAATCTTTTTCTTCGATCTTAATATCAACTTCTTCCGCCTCAGGAAGCACCGCAACTGTTGCCGCCGATGTGTGTACGCGACCTTGATTTTCTGTTTCTGGAACGCGTTGTACGCGATGAACTCCGGACTCGAATTTCAGGCGCGCAAAAACTCCGCGTCCGTTAATCGTCGCAGAAGCATCTTTGTAACCGCCAAGTCCCGTATCCGAAATCGACAGAACTTCAAACTTCCATCTCTTTTTCTCGGCATATTTTTGATACATGGCAAAAAGCTTGTAAGCGAAGAGGGCAGCCTCTTCCCCACCAGTGCCAGCGCGGACTTCAAGGATCGCATTTTTTTCATCTGCAGCATCTTTTGGCAAAAGTGAAAGCTTAATTCTTTGTTCAATTTCAGGAAGTTTTTTGCCTAGGTCAAAGCGCTCAACTTCCAACATATCCCGCATTTCTTTATCTTCGGTAAGCGGCAACATTTCGTTAATGTCAGAAATATCTTTCTGCATTTTACGATATTCCCCAATCAACTCCACCACAGGTGCCGCATCCGAATGTTCTTTGGAAATTTTAGCAAAATTTTGTCCCAAGGCAGAAGGATCGAGCAACTTTTTTTCCAGCTCGTTAAACTTGGTGACGATGCCGTCGAGCTTTTGCGTGAATGACATAAAAATGTTTTGAAAAATGGTTCGGTAGCTTGAGAATCAAGGCTCCGCAAATTATGAACGTAACTTAAAAAAACAATGAGCACAAAAAAATTCTACATTACTTCGCCAATTTATTACGTGAATGATGTGCCTCATATTGGCCATGCTTACACTTCTGTTGCATGTGACGTTGTCGCTCGATTTAAAAGGCTCGAAGGCTTTGATGTGCATTTTTTAACTGGCACTGATGAGCATGGACAAAAAGTTGAGAAATCAGCAAAAGCGCGCGAAAAAAATCCCCAAGAATTCTGTGACGAAGTTTCGCAAAAGTTTCGCGAACTAGCGCAAACACTGAATCTATCTAATGATGATTTTATTCGCACCACCGAAGAGCGTCACAAAAAATGCGCACAAAAGTTTTGGGAAATTTTAGAGAAAAATGGCTGGATTTATCAAAGCACTTACGAGGGTTGGTACGCTGTGCGCGACGAAGCTTTTTACAACGAAGACGAGCTAATAAATGGCAAAGCTCCAACCGGCGCAGAGGTCGAATGGCACAAGGAAGAAAGTTATTTTTTCAAACTTTCTGCTTTTCAGGAAAAATTATTAACTCTCTACGAAGCCGCGCCGGACTTCATTCGCCCGCAATCACGTTTCAATGAAGTTGTCTCTTTTGTAAAAGGCGGACTCAAAGATTTATCAATTTCGCGCACATCTTTTTCTTGGGGCATTCCAATTCCAAAAACCAGTCACGTGATGTATGTTTGGCTCGACGCTCTTACCAATTATTTGTCCGCTCTAGGCTTTCCCGATGAAAACGCCAAGCTCTACAAAAATTTCTGGGTCGATGCCGCGGAATCTCCAGTTCATATGGTTGGAAAAGATATTGTCCGCTTCCACGCCGTCTACTGGCCAGCCTTTTTGATGGCGGCAAATTTGAATATTCCCCATTCGGTTTTTGCTCACGGCTGGTGGACCAATGAAGGTGAGAAAATTTCTAAATCTGTCGGCAATGTGATCGATCCCCACAAAGAATTGGAGTGGTTAAAGTCTTTTGGCTGTAGCGATGAAACCGCTCTCGATTATCTTCGTTATTTTCTTCTGCGCGAAGTTCCGTTCGGAAATGATGGCGATTATTCGCGCCAAAATTTTCTCCTACGCATCAATGCTGAATTGGCCAACAACATCGGAAACCTTGCCCAGCGCAGCCTCTCGATGATTTATAAAAATTCTGGCGGAGAAATTTTAGCAAAAGTTCCACACTCAAATAAACATCTCGAAGAATATTTTTCGGCGATGAAAAATTTCTCATTCGAGCGCGCAATCGGCTCCATCACTGAATTCGCAAGCGAAGTAAATAAAAATTTTAATGACGCAGCTCCGTGGAATTTGAAGAAGGAAGGAAAAATTTCCGAGATGAATGAAGCGCTTTATGTCGCTGCAGAATCAATACGCGTGATTGCGATTTTGCTTACACCTTTTATGCCAAAAAGCGCTTCCCAAATTCTTGATCTGTTGAATGTCGATGAGTCTAAAAGAAATTTTGCAGCAATTGGTAGTCATCTAAAAAGCGGTCATAAAATCAACGAACCGAAAGCCGTCTTTCCGAGAATAGGAGAGGAAAAGAAATAAAAAAACTCACAGAAAATATTTTCTGTGAGTTATGGTGCGGACGGAGGGACTTGAACCCACATGCCGTGAGGCGCTAGATCCTAAGTCTAGTGCGTCTGCCAATTTCGCCACGTCCGCTTATATTAAAAATGCTGGTGCATTCTTAATGAGGCATAAAAAAACTCTGATCCGCTTTGAAACGGATCAGAGTTTTAGAATCTAGTTTGCTGCTACTACATCAATAAAGATTCTGTTGTGATGTCCGCTTTTTACGAATTTCACAACACCAGCAATCTTGGCAAAAATTGTGTGATCTTTTCCCATTCCAACATTTTTACCGGGATGCCACTTAGTGCCTCTCTGACGCACAATAATATTTCCGGCCTCAACAGATTGTGAGCCATATTTTTTTACACCGAGTCTTCTACCCGCCGAGTCACGACCGTTCCTCGAACTACCACCCGCTTTCTTCGTTGCCATGGTTTACCTACGCTTTGATTGAAAGAATTTTCAGCAATGTTTGCTGCTGACGATGTCCGCGTTTTCTACGCGAATTTTGTCTTCTTCTTTTTTTGAAAATAATAACCTTGTCATCTTTGAAGGTTTTAACGATTTCGGCTTCAACTTGCGCACCCTGAACCAGAGGAGCTCCAAAGCTGATTTCACCTTTTTCGGTTTTGACCAATAAAACTTTTTCTAGGGTTATTTTAGAGCCAGCATCGCCGACTAATTTTTCGACAATAATTTTTTCGTTCGGCGCTACGCGGTATTGCTTTCCGCCGGTTTCGATAATTGCAAACATGAGGTTGAATTTATTAACTTGAAGTAATCATCTGTAAGTAAAGGGGCGCGCACCGTATGGACGCCTATTAAGTTTGTCAACTTCTTAGAAAAACACGATGTTGGAAGAGTATTTCACCGCAAAAAAACGACTTTATCCGCAAAGTGTTAAGGGCCGTTTCCGTAGGCTAAAATGGATTTTGAACTTTCTATTTCTGAGCCTGTATTTGTTGGCTCCTTTTATTCCTTTTGATCGCGGAGAAAGCTCGCCGAATCAGGCGATATTGATCGATCTATCTAACAGCAAAATTTATTTTTTTTGGATTGAGATCTGGCCACAAGAAGCTTTTTATCTGGCTGGAATACTTGTTACTGCCGCAATTTTGTTATTTTTTGTAACTTCTCTTTTTGGTCGTATTTGGTGCGGATATGCCTGTTTTCAAACAGTCTGGACAGATATTTTTATCGCGCTTGAAAAAATATTTCAGGGAGATCGCAACGCCAGAATTATTCTCGATCGAAAAAATAATTTCGAAAAATTTTGGCGCAAAACAGCAACTCATTTTAGTTGGATTGTTGTTTCTCTTATCACTGGCTACGGATTCGTCTGCTATTTTAACCAAGCAAGCTCATTGCATGAAAATCTTACCTTAAATATCTGGGGCTGGATTCTTGGTATCGCCGGCGCGACTTACTTAATGGCGGGATTCGCTCGTGAGCATGTTTGTACTTACATGTGTCCATATTCGCGCTTTCAATCAGCGATGTTTGACAACAACACTTTGATTATCTCTTACGATGAAAAACGTGGTGAGCCTCGTGGAAAGTGGGATGGGGACTTATCTAAAACCCAAGGCCATTGTATCGATTGCAAGCAGTGTGTTGTGGTTTGCCCTACCGGAATTGACATTCGCAACGGCTTACAAATGGAGTGTATCGCTTGCGGGCTCTGTATCGATGCTTGCGATAATGTGATGGAAAAAATTGGCCTGCCGAAAGGATTAATTCGTTACGACACCATGTCTCACATGCTTGATCCCAAGCCGGAGAAAAAGTTTAAAATTCTCAAGCCGCGCAGTTTTTATTACGCGTCAATTTTGATTCTAGTTTTTGGAATAATGATCCGTAGCTTGATCTACAAACCGACTTTAGAAATCGCCGCTATTCCTGATCGCAACCCAATTTTTGTAAAACTTTCTGATGGCTCGATTCGCAACGGTTACACGATAAAAATTACCAACAAAACTCATGAAAAGAAAATTGTTACGCTGAAGGTTTCGCATCCTAAGCAAGCGATTTTAAAGCCTTCGGGAAGCTTTGATATAAATGCTAATGAAGTTGGAACTTTTAAAGTTTTTGTAACCTTGCCTCAGGATTTTCTGGCTCAGAATGAGGAAGGACGGGGTTTAATCGAGTTTGTTCTTGCTGACGAGAAAGAAGAAAAAAATATTCAAGCGGTGTTTATTTCGAAGTAAGTTTCACCCACTTGCCTGAATCTTTTTTGTAAAAATTTGTTGGTTTGATTTTAGCCAAGTTTTTTCCTTCTTCAAAAAAGTAAAAAACACGCGAGAACTCGGAAATGAAGGCTTTGGACGGCTCATCTAGGAAAACTAAATAATCTGCAGAATTCAAATTTTCTTCTTTGTTAGTAAGTAAAACTGGCTGTCTTTTTGACTCGAATTCCTTGTCAAAAATCGATGCATGAGGAATGAATTTATTACGACCGTAATTCCACAAAGCTCCGTCAATTTCTTCGATTTGAATTTGCTCACGACAAAAAATTAGCACTTTTTTTTTCTCGCTCAAAATCTTGAGCAATAATGGAGCGATTGACTTACCGATCGACTCATCAACTTGATAAAAATTTGCTTCGGGATGACTCATAAAAATTCCGCAAACTCTTTTATTATGTCGCGATAAAGACTGCGCTTAAAGCCGACGATAGAATTGATTAGGCGATCTTTCTCGATCCACTTCCAATCAGAAAATTCTGGGCTTTCGCCTCGCAAATTAATCATCGCTTCGTCACCAATAAATTCTGCCAAATACCATCTTTGCTTCTGCCCTAAATATTTTCCGCCCCAAAATTTTTTCTGCAGTTTGTAAGGCAAATTATAGTAAAAATATTCTGCACTTTTCTTAATAATATTAATTCCTGAATCGGAAATTCCGGTCTCTTCCTTTAGCTCTCGAAACATCGCTACATCTTCATTCTCACTTGGATCAATGCCACCTTGAGGCATTTGCCAAGCATCTGAATTATTATCTATTCTCTTGCCGACAAAAATTTTTTTATCTGAATTAATTAGCATGATGCCAACGCCGCTGCGATAGAGATAGTCTGGCTTCTCGGCGTTTTTGATCATTTGACTTTGATTGATTGATTGGGCTAGTTTTTTTCTAAATCTCCCCAAGCAAAATTTCAAACAATGAAATTCATTTCGACCCGACTCACCGCCCCAATTCTTTCTTTTGAAGAAGCTGTATTCCAAGGATTAGCTAGCGATGGCGGACTCTACGTACCAGATTTCTTGCCTCAGTTTGATGAAAAGAAAATTTCTGAATTCAAGAAACTCGGATACGAAGAATTATTTTTTGAGGTAACGCGTTATTTTGTTGATGGAGAAATCGATGCCGAGAGCTACAAAAAAATTATCAAAAAATCTTACGAAAATTTTTCTCACTCCGCGATCGCGCCTTTAAAGCAGATATCTTCCAACAATTTTCTACTCGAACTTTTTCACGGCCCAACCCTCGCTTTCAAAGATTTTGCTTTGCAATTTTTAGGAAATTTGCTCGATCACTTTCTGCAAAAACGCAGTGAGAAAATTGTGATCATCGGAGCAACTTCTGGCGATACAGGTTCAGCAGCAATCGAGGGCTGTAAAAATTGCAAGAATGTAAAAATTTTTATTCTTCATCCTCACGAAAAAGTTTCTTTAGTGCAAAGAAAGCAGATGACGACAGTTGTCGGTGATAATATTTTTAACCTCGCTGTCGAAGGAAATTTTGATGATTGTCAGTCGATGGTGAAAAAAATGTTTACCGATCAAGTCTTTTTAAAAGGCAAAAAAATGGTCGCGATAAACTCGATAAATTTTGTCCGAATAATGGCGCAGATTGTTTATTATTTTTATGCCGGACTCAGACTTGGAGCCGATAAGGCCGCAGTTTCATTTTCCGTTCCAAGCGGAAATTTTGGCGATATCTACGCGGGATTTCTGGCCAAAAGAATGGGTTTAAAAATCAACAAACTGATAATCGCCACCAACTCAAATGACATTCTGGTTCGCTTTCTAAACGAAAATAATTACCGCAAAGACAAGATGGTTGAAACGATCTCTCCCAGCATGAATATTCAGGTCTCAAGCAATTTTGAACGACTAATCTTCGATGCTTACAAAGTCCTAAAATCAGAAGAAAAATTGTCGGAGTTAATGAATGAATTCGAGCGCACCGGATTTTTAAAAGTTTCCGACGAAGCCTTAAAAACAATTCGTAAAGATTTTGAGGCCTATTCTTGCAGCGACAAAATCACAAAAAAAACAATCGCAGAAATTTTTAAAAAAACCGGTGAAGTCCTTGATCCACATACCGCAATCGGTGTTTACGCGGCAAACCAATTCATCGAAAGTAAAAATTACGACGGTGGAATTGTGATTAGTTTGGCCACCGCTCATCCAGCTAAATTTCTAGAAGCGCTGATTGATTGTGGTACTTCAAATCCTGCGCTGCCTAGCTCTTTGAAAGATTTAATGAATCAGGCAGAAAAATTTTCTGTGATCAAAAATAATCTCGAAGAAGTTAAACAATTCATCGGAGACAGAGCTTGAAACTCTACGCTAAATACCTCTTTCAAAAAACATCTCTCGCCTTTGCTGCAATAATCGGGGTTTTGATCTTATTAATTTGGTTTAGCCGCGCGATTGGTTTCGTAAAATATGTGACTGAAAACGGCGTAGCTTTGAGTAAGTTTTTTTATCTTTTTGTTTTGATTCTGCCGTGGCTACTGCTCTTCATAACGCCAGTATCTCTTCTTGCTGCGATTTTGCTTATTTTTAATCGAATGAGTTCAAGTAACGAGATCACAATCTTAAAAAATTCCGGTCTAACTAAACTACAAATTTGCCGACCAATAATTCTGCTGGCGACGATTTTATCAATTTTTTGCTTCGCGATTTCTTTTTATTTAATGCCTTACGCAAACAAAGAGCTCAGGCTCTCGCGCATTAATATCAAAAATAATTACACCAGCCTTTCTTTCGCTCCTCAAACTTTCGAGACGATGAAAAATTTGACTATTTACGCGCGCGATCGAGACGAAAAAAATCAGCTTTTTGGCATTCTTATTCACGACAAAAGAAATCCAAATTATTCACTAACAATCACCGCTCAATCCGGCCGTATCTTGGTCGAAGACAAGTCAGCACTACTATACATGGAAAATGGCACGGTACAAAAATTTAATTACCAAAGCCACGAATCAGAAATTCTCAATTTCGACAGCTATGTTTTCAATTTAACTGAAAACAACAAAAGCGACTCTTCTTTACGCTGGAAAACTGGCGAGCTCTATCTAAGCGAACTCCTCAACCCTAGCGAAGATTTGGAAAAATCGGAACTCGAAAAATATCGTGTCGAAATAAATCAGCGCTTCACCTATCCGCTTCTTCCCATCGCCTTTGCTTTAATTTCGATGGCGATGGTTATGAGCGGACAATTCAGCAGACACGGAAATTTAACCAATACTCTCGTGGCAATTTTAGCTTCAGCGGCTTTTCTCGTATTGACGATCGCGAGCTACAATCTAATCGCGCTCTCTCCATATTTTATTCCTCTACCTTATCTAAATTTTTTACTATTTTTAGTGCTTAGCTTGAAGATGTTGGAGCCAAAAAAATGAATAGAATAAATTACTATCTCGCCAAAAATTTTCTGATCAGATTTTTGCAAATATTTTGCGGCTTCTCTTTGCTTATCTTCTTCATTAATTTCATGGAGACGATGAGTAAAATGAGTGAGGTAGACAGCCCTTTTTACATCAGTATTTTGCTAGCTTTTTTGCAGATTCCCGACTTCTTGAATGACGTCGTTTCTTCTTTGGTGCTGATCGCAACCATCGTCACCTTCTTCACACTTTCCTCTCGCAGCGAAGTAACCATCATCCGAATTAGTGGATTTTCTTTGTGGCAAATTGTTAAGCCCGTAGCTCTCACCTCATTCGCTCTTGGAATTTTTTGGATCACAATTTTTGACATATTATCGATCAAAATGGGCAAAGAATTTCAACGCCTTGAAAGTAAATATTTGCAGAACGAATCGCGTGAAGCCTTGGTTTTAAAAGATGGAATTTGGCTCAAACAAGCCAACGTTGAAAATCCTGACGAAGAATTGGTTATTCTGTCACAAAAGTTTTATCGCGACGATTTAGAATTTAGCGACGTGACTGTTTGGTTTTTTAACAAACAGGGAGAATTTTATAAAAAAATTGATGCTAAAAAAGCCTTTCTAAAGAAAGGATCTTGGTCACTGGATGAGGTTACTACAAACGATCCAACAACACTCAATAACAAGCTAGATCACGTTTCCATCCCAACTGATTTGGAAGCAGATTTCGTAATAAAAAAAATCGTCAACAACCTACAGAGCGCGAAAATATTTTCTATTTTTGAACTACCCGGTCTTATTCAAGATCTTGCTGAAGCCGGCTTCTCTCCAACAAAATTTAAAATCTACTTTCACTCACTACTCGCCAAACCTCTGCTATTCTCAGCCATGAGTCTGATCGCCTGTTATTTTAGCCTTAATCACATTCGTAATCAGAACACAGTTTTTCTGATAATTTGTGGCGTAGTTCTCGGACTGGTTCTCTACATAACTTCAAGCATCATCAACGCTCTAGGCGCTTCGGGACTAATTCCAATCTTCGCTTCGACTTGGTTAATTGCCGTAATCTGCCTCTCTATCGGAATTCTACTAATCTACCAAAAAGAAAGTTTTTAACTCTTCGCAGCGGGAGAGTTAAAAACTTGTTTTTGAGTTGAATTTTTTTTCCGAAAAACAACTCTCAAGACCCTTCACTAATCATCAATATTTTCAAAAATATGAAAAATAGAATTCTTCTCGCCGCATCAATTTTGGCACTGGTTCTCTCTTCTGCATGCACAAAGAAAGATGACAAAAATATCAAAGCCAATAGCGGGGATTTAAAAGATTTACCAGCTTGGGTTCTTGATCCGGCCGTTCCAAACGGCGTTGCCGGAGTTGGTATTGCCAGCCCTTCAAAAGGCGGAATCAAATTCCAAATCCCAAAAGCTGAACTTGATGCTAAGGCAAATATTGCTGCGACAATTCAATCTGAAATCTCTCGCGTAACCAAAGATTCTATGCGCTCGGCAAACGTTAATGGCGCTGATGATGTTGAAGAATTTTTCGCGCAAGCAACCAAAGAAGTGGTAAAAAACCTGCCCCTTTCTGGTGTAAAAAGAATCAACATCTTCAAGTCCGAAGACGGAACTCTTTACGTTCACATGCTTCTTAGCAATGAAGACTACAGCAAGTTTTTGGCCGACAGCCAAAAATCTTTTTCTGCGCAATTAGCTAAATCAAACATGGCTCGCGAAAATATCGATAAAACTCAAGAAGCCTCAAAAGAGCTTTTTTCTGAACTTGAAAAAGAAAGAGGAAACAAGGCTGAAACTAAAGAAAAAACCGCTCAATAATGAAAAATTTAATCGCGATTTTTACCCTCATTTCACTCACCGCTTGCAGCAATTGGGCAAGCGATGAGGTGAAAGCTAGCGCTAAAGCTGGTGCCGCCTCAAGCCGCCTCAACGCTAGCGATAACAATAGCAAAGATGCATTTAAAGAACTCGATGAATAAATTTATTTTAGCGACAATTTTTTTTGTCGCCTCTTGCGCATCTAGCCCTCACAAATCTTCTGAGCCATCGTGGTATCTCTCTCCTAAGCAAAATAATTCTGAAAATCTTTACGGAATTTCAGTGGGGGCAAATTTAGAAGAAGCCACCAAATCAGCTTTGGTGGACGCTGCGGCACGTTTAATGGTAAGCATTTCTTCCGAATCAACTTCTACAATCGAAGAAGATTCTCGCGGCACCAACGAAGAAATGCGTCAGCAAGTTAGG
Source organism: Pseudomonadota bacterium (assembly GCA_018970485.1). Taxonomy (GTDB): domain Bacteria; phylum Pseudomonadota; class Alphaproteobacteria; order Rickettsiales; family UBA1997; genus UBA2645. Next base: position 33,179 of record JAGWWH010000005.1, read on the forward strand.
CAAAATATAGAGAAAATCGACTTCACCAATTTCCGCATTTCGCGCAGTGAAAAAGTTGGTCCAGAGCTTTTTGTTGAGATCGAAATAAAGCGCGATCCCTTCATTCGCGATCAAAAAGAAAAAACCGAATTCTCCGAAAAACAAGTTTCTGATTTAGAGAAAAACTTAAGCGCATCAAACCCAGTTCAAAAACGCGCTTCACTACTAAAAATTCTTGATCTTGAAAAACAAATTGAGCTCTCAAGTCGCATTCTTGTTGGCTTAGGAGAAAATATTGATCTCAAAGAAAAATTGAGTCGTATCGCTTTTTTCAAAAACCAACTCAACCAACTCAGTGACAAAATTGAGTTTTATTTCGAGATAAATTCTTCAAAAGAAATCGCTCAAACCATTCGCACCGCTCTCAATAAGGAAAAAATCAAAGTCTCCAATTCCCGCGGCGGAACCAATCAAATCACGATCTCAATAAAATCTTCTTCGCGCAGTAGTGAAATTTACGGCGCGCATATCACAAAATTACAAATCGATTTCGCAAATATTTCTGCCGGAAAAACCGTTGCAAGCAACACGCTTGAAGTAACTGGCAGCTCAACAATCAGCGAAAAAGAATCTTACGCCGCAGCCATAAAATCACTCGAAGAAGAAATTTCTGCCGAAGGAATTTTGAAGGTAATCGGCATCGTTAACTAAATTCCGGTCATGAAACTAAAGCATCTTACACTACTACTACTCCTAAGCTCCTGCTCAACGACCATCAGAAATTTTGATGAATATCAAAAACAATTTTTGAGCAAAAGTAAGTTCATGCCGAACAAAGAAAATCTCGAAGGTAAGGCTCCAAAAATCGTAGTTTTTGCTCTTGAGCAAAATAGCAATGAGATCGCAACTCAAACCGGACTTGGCGACTCTCTTGCCAACAATGTTGAAAATGTTTTAAGCAAAAACCGCCTCGGTGAAATCGTCGATCGCAAGGCTGCAGCAAAATTACAAAAAGAAATCCAACTTTCTGAAATGAAAAAAACTGGATCTTACAAAGGTCCGATTGTCGCTGATTACGCGATCTCCGGCGCGATTTCTAACGCAGGATTTACCAGCAAATATTCCAGCGGATCAACTTTCTACAATCCGCAAAGCCGCCAAATGGTTTCGATTCCACCAAAATATACTTACTCCGCTGACGTTGCCGGAAATCTCAAAGTCTACGAACTTCCTTCGCTCTCCGTCGTTGAATCAATCGAGTTCTCCGCGAAAAAATCTCGCTCCGAAGCTACGCAACAAGAAGGCGGAGTGTCCTTGGGTGGATTGCAAATCGGTGGTAAAAAAGTTGAAGGCGCGAAACGCGATGACAGCTTGGTACGCAAGGCGGGAGAAGATGCGATAAACGATATCGAGATCGACGTAAAAAACTTTTTTGCCAAAAAAGGCTACATTCTTGAGAAGCGAGTTTTGGACAATAAATCAATTTTCAAAATCTCTCTCGGCTCTGCTGACGGCATTAAGCAAAATGATAAATTTGAAGTGATTGGTCAGTATGAATCTGAAAATGCGATTACTAACGAGATAGAGGTTGAGCGCCGCATTATTGCGACTGGATCTGTTTCTGATTTGATTGATCCAAAAACCGCTTGGGTAGTAATTGATGACGCTAAAAAAGCCGAAACACTGCGCCTCGGAGATGCAGTAAAAATGAAATACAAAAAGAGCAAATTTGCTGGAGTTGCGAAATTAGCAACATCGGTGCTAGAGCAATAAACTCTAGCCTCCGCCGATAAAATGAACGATCTCGATTCGGCTTCCTTCATCAATTAGAACCGCTGAAAAATCACTCGGATTCACGATTTCTAAATCCTTTTCGACCGCAATTTTTTTTACGTCGAGCTCAAGCTGCGCGACCAGTTCCGCCACGGTAATTTTTCCTGAGAGAATTTTTTCTTCGCCGTTAAGTAAGATTTTCACTAATCGCGAAAGTTAATGAATTGTAGAGGAATCTCAAAGTTAGCAGAGCGCAGTAAAGCCATCGCCTCTTGCAAATCGTCACGTTTTTTACCATCAACTCGCACCTCGTCACCCTTGATCGAAGCCTGAACTTTCATCTTTGTATCCTTCACATGCTTAACGATTTTCTTGGCGATTTCTTGTTCGATTCCGTTACGCAATTTCACTTCTTGACGCATCATATTTCCGCCCGCTTTTTCTTCTTTCTGAAAATCAAAAGCTCGCGCATCCACGCCACGCTTGGTTGCAAAAACCTTCATCGAATCACGAATTGATTCGAGGCGATATTCACTATCCGCAGTAAGTAGAATCAGATTGTCTTTTTCTTTAACCTCCAAAGAGAAGGTCGCGCCTTTGAAATCATAGCGATTGCCGATCTCACGCCTCACAGAATTGATCGCATTGTCGATTTCTTGCATGTTGATTTTGGAGACGATGTCGAAGCTAGGCATAAAGAGATTTTTTTAAGTCGTTGATAAGATCGTCAACATGCTCAAGCCCTACGGACAAGCGACACATTGACTCGGTAATTCCTATTTTTTCCTGTTCTTCACGCGAAATATTCGAGTGAGTTGTGGTTGCGGGATGAGTGATGAGTGATTTTGCATCGCCAAGATTGTTAGAAATATCAATCAGCTGTAGGCGATTCATGAAGCTGAATGTATCTTTTTTGCTTCCGTCAATTTCAAAAGCAAGCATCGTGCCGCCGCCATTCATCTGCTTTTGCGCCACTTCAAATTGTGGATGAGATTTTAAAGTTGGATAAAGCACGCGCTTAATTTTTTTGTGTGGCTCCAAAAATTCAGCGATTTTTTTTGCATTTTCGCAGTGACGCTCCATGCGCAGAGAAAATGTCTCGAGCGATTTTAAAATTATCCAAGCATTAAAAGGACTTAATGCCGGCCCGGTATGGCGATGAAATGGCAGTAAAGTTTCTTTGATAAATTTTTCACTTCCAAGCACGCATCCGCCCAAGCTGCGACCTTGTCCGTCCATGTGTTTAGTTGTTGAATAAACCACAATATCCGCGCCCAGTTCGAAAGGTTTTTGGCAGTAAGGTGAGGCAAAAATATTGTCGACGATCAGCTGCGCGTCATTTCTTTTGCAGAGTTCGGCAACAAATTTGATATCGATAATTTGTAAATTTGGATTGGCGGGAGTTTCGATAAAAACGACTTTGGTATTTTTCTTAAAAGCCCGACTCCACTCGTCTTCACTCGTTCCATCAACTAGACTGACTTCGATTCCGTAGTTCGGTAAAATTTTTGTGGCGATGTGAAAGCAAGATCCAAACAAAACTTTCGAAGCGATAAAATGATCTCCGGATTTTAGCTGACACATGATCGCAGCAAAAACCGCAGCCATGCCAGAAGCCATGACACAAGAGGCTTCAGCGCCTTCGAGTAATGCGAGCTTATCTTCCAGCATCTTCAAAGTTGGATTCAAATAACGCGAATAAACATAACCGGGAGCCTCTCCGTTAAAGCGACTTTCCGCCACTTCAGCTGAGTTGTAAGCGAAGCCAGAATTCATAAAAATCGCTTCCGAAGTTTCGCCAAAATCAGAACGAATGGTTCCTCCACGCACCATCTGCGTTTCGAGGTGAAGATTTTTGAAATCGAGATTTTTGTTTTTGTAAGTCATGTTTGAATTAAATTCGTAAAGTGGTTTTGAGCTTGTCCCTACTTGGTTTAGCAAGATTAAGGGTTCAAAATATTTGACATTTCTTAAGCCCCCAATAGGTTGCGCCGCCTTGTTTGATGGGTCTGTAGCTCAGTTGGTTAGAGTGCGCGCCTGATAAGTGCGAGGTCGGAGGTTCAAGTCCTCCCAGACCCACCATCAAACAAGTCAGATTTTTTTTAAGATTTCCCCAAAAAGTTGTGCTGGTAGAGATCCTCCGGTGATCTTAGGTGTCGCTGAATTATCATCATTTCCGATCCAAACTCCGATTACGTAATCACTGTTGAATCCCAAAAACCAAGCATCACGAAAGTTTTGGCTCGTTCCAGTTTTTCCAAAAACGTCATCTCCCACATTAGCATTTTTCCCAGTTCCGCTCTCGACCACTGCGCGTAAAAGTTTTCTGATTTCTGCGATCGAATTTTCTGAAGCAACAGCTCCGAGACCAGAAGAATCATACTTGTACAGCTCTTGACCTTCGCCATTTTTAATCTCAGTAATCGAATTAGGAATTATCGCATTACCTCCTGAAGCCACGGTTGCGTAGGCCCCAGTCAGTTCTAGTAAAGTCACTTCCGTGGTGCCAAGAGCGATCGTTGGATCACTTTTATCGATTTTCGAAATAATGCCGCACTTACGTGCCATTGATGCCACGGCACTTCCCCCAACATCTCGCGCTAGCTGAATCGCCACAGAATTTAGTGATTCAGCAAAGGCTTTTTGCAGAGTTACTTTGCCTAAGAATTTACTGTTGTAGTTGTCTGGTAACCAAGTTCCGACGTTGATTTTCCTGTCTTCAGCCTCGTCTTCGGATTTCCATCCCTTCTCAAAAGCAGCCAAATAAACGAATGTTTTAAAAGCCGATCCTGCCTGTCTTTTTGCGTAAACCGCACGATTAAACTGACTTTGTTGATGGTCTTTCCCGCCAGACATAGCAAGCACTGCACCACTTTTATTCATCACCACAACAGCAACTTCTGACTTACCAAGTTTATTAGAATTTTTTTCAGTAAACTTGTTTAGAACCTCTTCCAGCGCGGTCTGGACGGACTCGTCTAAGGTGGTATTAACGGAAATCATTTTTCCTTTCGCTTCTTTTTTTCCTAAAAAATCTGGCAGCTGATCATAGACGAAGTCAGCAAAATAGAGCCTTTGGCCATGATCGGTGATGTAGTGCGGATCTTGATCTAGCTCTGAAAGATTTTTCTCATCCAAAAATCCAGCGGCAATCATCGCGCGCAAAACCACGCTGGTTCTGTTCTCAGCCAGTTCGCGATTATTTTTTGGCGAAAGTTTTGACGGTGCTTTTAACAACCCTGCAAGCAGCGCCGACTCTCTCAGGCTAAGCTGCGAGACATCTTTACCAAAATAACTTTTCGCCGCATTCCCAACGCCGTGATTACCGGCGCCGAAATAAGCGCGATTGAGGTAAAAGGTTAAAATTTGCTCTTTGGTAAATCGCCTCTCCAACTGCAAAGCAAGCAGCACTTCTTGGATTTTTCTTTTGAAAGTTCGATCCGAGCTAAGGAATAAAAGTTTAGCTAGTTGCTGTGTAACCGTGCTGCCGCCTTGCACGATTCGACCCGCTTTTTTATTGGCTGCGTAAGCCCTGATCACCCCAAAAACATCGACGCCGTGATGCGAAAAAAAACGCCGATCTTCAGTCGCAACGACCGCATTAATTAAGTGTCTCGGCAGCTCGTAGTAACTAACTTCACTGGCGTAAATCTCGCTGCGATTAGTGAGGCGATTGCCATTTGCGTAGTTGATTTGCACAATTTGTTTGCCGCTTTCTTTCTCCAAATCATCCAAACTCGGCAGACCTTGGAAGTAGTAAAACAAAGCCACCGCGCCGATAATCGCCAGCCAGATCGAGAACAAAAATATGAGCTTAAGCAACAACTTCATTAAGATGAAAAAATACGTTTTCAAAAATCAAAATCTTGTCGAAGAGAAAAAAGCCACGATTTCGATTCGTGAGCGCGGCTTTCTTTTTGGCGACGGAATTTTTGAAACTTGCAAAATTATTAACGGCAAGATTTTCGATTTTGATCTTCACGAAGCAAGGATTCATCGGGCTTTGAAGCTACTTAAATTTTCTGCAGAAATTTCAGATCTCGAAAAAAAATCTTACCAACTGATCAAAAAAAATTCGGCAGAAAACGGAATTTTACGCATTTCGATTAGTCGTGGAATTGGCAGTGTGGGATATTTACCAACTCACGAAAGTGCTGCTCTCGTCATCATTGAAACTTTTTTGGACAGAAAGTTGCCGAAAAAAATTCGTCTAGAAATTTCGAAAATCACCACACCAGGAATAGCCTTCAAGCCAATGTCCGCAATGGCTTACGTCTTGGCGAAAATTGCAGCAGAGGAACAAAAATCTTTTGATGTGGTGATGTTTTCTGACAAAAATTTTGTCGCCGAAACGTCCTCGGCAAATATTTTTTGGGTGAAAGATGGAAAGGTTTACACGCCGCACGAAAGCTGCGGAATCGTGCTTGGATGCGTGAGAGAGAGATTATTAAAAATGCCGGAATTCAAGATCAAAAAAGCAAAAGCAAAAATTTCTGCGCTGAAAAATGCCGACGAAATTTTTCTCACAAATTCAGCTTATTTGGTAATTTCAGTGGATGAGTTTTTGGGTCGAAAACTAAAAAAAAACGTTGGAAGAAAAATCTCAGTTGCTCTGAAAACCCAACAGCCCATTGATTTCATTGCCATCCAAAAGTCGCCGCCGCGGCGACTTTTCAAAAATTAATCAGAATTTTTTTTCAACAAAGCGGCATTCATTCTGTGCCACTGTTTGATCGGCATCGAAGGAATTCCCGCGACGATTTGTTTCGCTGGAACATCACGCATCACACCAGTCATCCCAGCGATTCTCGCGCCGTCGTTAATCACGATGTGACCAGAAATATTCGAACCGCCGCCAATCTGCACAAAATTTCCAATACGCGTTGAGCCCGCGATTGCAGAGCATCCAGCGATTACTGTGCCCTTGCCGATTACTACGTTGTGACCGATTTGCACGAGGTTGTCGATCTTAGTTCCATCGCCAATCACCGTATTTTCAATCGCGCCGCGATCTACGCAGGCATTGGCTCCAATCTCAACTGAGTCGCCAATTTCAACGATTCCTAGCTGAATAATTTTGTGATTAATTCCGGCGTCGTGAGCAAAGCCAAAACCATCTTGGCCGATTTGCGCACCGTTAAAAATTGTCGAATTTTTGCCAATAATCGCGAAGGAAATTGTCGCGTTGGAATTGATCGCGGAATTGTCGCCGATCAGACATCCGTCCATAACTGACGCGCCTGCACCGATGAAACAATTTTTTCCGATCTCAACATTTTTTCCGATGTAAGCGTTAGGAGCGACAACGGTTCCTTCGCCGATTTTTGCGCTTGGATGAATTAATTTTCCGGCGAGAAATTCTGGTTTTGTTGGCGCGTAAAAAGCCTCAGAAATTTTAGCGTAAGCGAAGTAAGGATTTCTGTGAATCAACGTCACCATACCTTGTGGCGCCTTGCTTAGTTGCTTCTCGTCAAGAAGACAAAATCCAGCTTTTGAGCTTAAAAATTTTTCCAAATATTGGCCGGAATTTAAGAAAGAAATTTGCGACGCATCCGCTTTTTCTAGAGTTGCAACATCGTGGATTTTTTGATTGAGATCAACATCACCAACTACTGTCGCGCCAGTAATTTCAAGGGCTTGCGCGAGGGTTAGGAAATCAAATTTTTTGGTGAAGAAACGTGAACGAGACATGTTTTTGTTTTGTTATTTTGTCATCCCCACGAAGGCGGGGATGACGCAGGAAGATCAAAGTAAGTTAAAATTATTCCTGCTTCTCGCGTTTATCGTGAATAGCGCGGAAATAAATTTCTGAAATGTAGCGCTGGCCTTTATTACCGCGCTTTAGCTGCACAACGATATCGACAACGTTTTTGATGTAAGAAATAATTTCGTTTGGAGCCATGCCAAGACCCGCTTGCATCACCATCATCTTTAACTGCTCAATCGCCATTTTTGGAGTGTCGGCGTGAAGAGTTGAGATTGATCCCGGATGACCGGTATTGATTGCGCGCAAAAAACTAAATGCTTCGGAACCGCGCAACTCGCCGACGATAATTCGCTCTGGACGCAGACGTAGACAGGCTTCGATTAAATCTTGGGTATTAACTTTTGCTCGACCCTGTGCGCCTTTTGAAGCAAGCAAGTGTACGCGATTTGGATGAAAAGAGAGATCAACTTCTCGAGCGTCTTCAACCGTTATCAGGCGCTCCCTTTTTGGAATGCAGCGAATTATTGAGTTGGTGAAAGTGGTTTTACCGGTCGAAGTACCGCCGGAAATAATAATGTTTTTTTTGTAAATAACCGCACGTGAAACGAAATCTTTGATGCGGCCCAACTCCAATAACTTGGCCAAGATCAAATCATTTTTATCTTCAACTTCGTTGATCGAGGCGTTGTCAAACATGCCCATTTTATCGTAATCATCTAAAGTCCATTTTAGGCTCGACGGCTTACGAATCGACATCACTACGCAGCCTTGTTCACAAGCTGGCGGAAAGACAATTTGAATACGGTAACCATTGGGGAGAGTGGCGGAAAGTAGAGGTTCTTCTTCGCTTAATCTTTGTTCGGTTGATTGCGCGATTAAGCGACCCATCGATTTCAAATGCTCCATATCGAAGCTCGGCAAATCTTCGCGCGTCATTTCTCCTTTCGATTCGATCCAAACCTCAAAAGGACGATTGATCGAAACTTCATTCACACCCTCGCGATCTAGGATCTGCTTGATCGGAAGCATGTAGGATTCTAGGGCGGCGATGCTCATTTAGTTAATATTTATTGGTTCGGCTAACTAGCTCTAAAAAGAATACAAAGCTCCGGCTAAAAAAACGTAACCTCGATTGCCTTGTATGCCTTGATTTGCGGGGTCGAAGGAAAATTTTGTTAACTCTAAATAAGGCATCAAACTACGGGTTAATTTGTAATCAACACCGAAAGAAATCGCCGAATAATTATTTTTTTGAAAAGAAGTATTAAGGCTGGTAATGCTGGTGGCGACTGGTCCGAAGCGATAGGCAATTCCGAGTGTACGATAATTTGTATTGTTGTTTTTTGCGTAAGCTCCTTCGACCGGCTGCAAAGATGAGCCCCACGATCCGTAAGATCCGCCAAGAGTAAAACCAAAATAACTCAAACTAGTGCCGAGATCGTAAGCGGATAAATCTGAGCGCTGCGAATTCTTGGACTTACCTTTTTCCGCAGTTGCTGAAACTTCTAAACCAAGATTGTCAAAATCTTCTGAATAATTCGCACCGAAGCTAAAAATATCTTTGATCGAATTTGAATCGAGATCTTGGGCTATTTGCTTGGTAAAGCCAATATTAGAGCTACTTGGAGCATAGCTCAAACCAAGCTGAATTCCTGACATTCTTGGTGAGTAATAGCTAAGTTTTGTTGCATCCTCAACTCCATCAAAACTGTCATCTTTTAGCGCACGAAACTGACTACGGTTAAACCCAGAATATTTAGCAGAGTCAGCTTGATAAAAAGATTTAGCATAACCCCCGTGACCAATCGGTGACTGTGCCAGTAAAATAAAATGAGGCGCAGTGCCAGATCCGGCAAGCATCGGCAAATTTATCTGCTCGAGATATTTTCCATTAATTCCTCCCGCAGCACGTGCAAAGCGAGTTGGGCCAGACTTCATTTTCTGATTAACCGCTTGATTATTTCCCAAATCAAACTTTCCGAAATCACCTTCTACGAAAGTAAAAATCTGATCGAGATTAGGATTTTCGTTGCGACCGTCTGAGTTAAAGTTGAATTCAGTTTTAGCTGTAGCGCCATATTTTGAGCCGTTTTCTAGCTTCTCGGTAGCGCTAAGAAAGATCTGCGAATCATTACCGATAGATTGTGTGTTATTTAGGCGGTTTTTGGTGATTCCATCCGGCAAAGTTTTTTGTTCAAGTGCGGAATTTTGTTTTCGAAAAGCGGTGGAAAAATTGATAAAACCTTTGGCTGATAAAACTTCGGAATAAGCGACTTGCGGAGAGGTTAGAAAAATGAAGATTACAATCTTTCTAAATAGAGAGACTTGGTGCTTGGTGTTTAACGCCCCGCCGAATATGTTACGAAGCATTATAGTCACCAAGCACAAGGGGGAGGATTATTTCTTGGCTTCAGGCTTTTTTGCTTCAGCTTTCTTTTCATCTACTTTTGCTGGAGCTGAACCACTAGCTGGAGCTGCGTTAGGAGCTGCCTCTTCTTCAGATTTGCCGCGGCCAGTGATGCTAGCGATCAATGCATCGCTTTTTTTGAACAATTTAACTCCGGCCGGAAGATTGAGGTTGCTAGCTCTGATTTTGCTTCCGATGTGAAGGTTTCCGACATCAATTTCGATTGTTGCTGGAATTGACTTTTCGTTATCGCAGACAACTTCAATTTTGCGCAAAATGATGTTGAGCATTCCGCCCTTTTTCAAACCAAGAGACTTGTCTTGATTGGTAAAAGAAAATTTTGGTTTAGCGCGAATGGCTTCAACATTGTCGCAACTTAAAAAATCAACGTGAACTGGTCGATCTGAAACTGGATCAAGTTCAATTTTATGTGCAATTACCTTGGTTTTTTTACCAGCTAGATCGAGTTCTATCAATGAAACTGTAAGGCTTCCTTTGAAATACTCAGCTTCGAACTCGCGGCTATTTAAGGTTAAATTAATATTTCCAGCCGAGTTGTAGATGACTGCCGGTATAAGACCTAAATTTCTGATTCTTCTAGATGCGGCAGTACCGAGTTGTTCTCTTTTTTCTGCTTTTAGTGTAATTGACATATTTGATTTCTGAAAGTTGGGAGGGCTTTTTTCTATCTTTGTAGCTTATTTTCCAAAGGGCGGCGCAAATTATTTATCGAACTAGAACAATCAAGCGGGACTTAGTTTTTTCTTTCGAGTTCGCCTAAGGCGATCAGAACCTCTTCAACGTGTCCTTTAACGGAAACAGAACGCCAGATATTAGAAATTTTTCCTAATTTATTGATCAAAAATGTGCTGCGATCGATACCGAGATATTTTTTCCCAAACATCGATTTTTCTCTCAAGACGTCATAAGCCTTGCAGGTTTCTCCTGATTCATCCGCGAGTAAATTGAAAGCCAAGTTATATTTCTCGACGAAACTGCAATGACTAGCAACTCCATCCTTTGAAACGCCAAGCACAAGGCAATTTAGTTTTTCGAATTCAGAAATTTTTTTAGTAAAGTCTTGAGCCTCGATAGTACATCCCGGCGTGTCGTCTTTCGGATAAAAATAAAGAACGACGTTCTTTCCCTTAAGATCTGAAAGCTCAATTTTGGTGTCTTCGTCACTTCTAAGTGAAAATAGGGGCGCTAATTCTCCGACTTTCATATTTAGTTTTTTGGTTTTGCTACCGCCACGTAGGCGATTACTTCGTTAAACTGCGATTGGCTACAAAGACCAAGCAAAACAACATCACGAGGCTTTATATTTTTCATGTTCCAGTGTGCGCGACTTCTAATTGAATCAATCATTTTGTCAGTTGTTCCTACAAGTTTTTTGATCTGAGAATTGGTGATCTCTGGATAATATTTAAGTAAGTAAAAAATGCCGTCTGGCTTGTCTTGACGACGCGCGATAGGCGTGTATTTGGATCGCTTCTCGTTAGTTTTTATTTGAGATGCGGCGCCTTGAATCAGTATCAAACTTGCATCTGGAGTTTTTTCACAACGAGCAATTTCTTCACGAGAAAGTTGGCCAGAAATAATTGGATTTTGTCCGATAATTCCTGAGGCAACATCTCCATCAGCAATACCCTGAACTTCTAACTCATGAAGCCCGCAAAAATTAGCGATTTGAGCAAATGTGAGCGCAGTATTTTCAACCAGCCAAACAGCGGTTGCTTTGCGCATAAGGGGGAGTTCTTGTGTCATTTTTTGAGGAATTTTAAAGTCGTAAGAAAAAGCGAATTTAACTTACGGCAACTTAATAAAGCAATGGATTGGACCTACAAAAATTTTGTAATTCACGAATTTTTAGAACTGGAAAGCACAAACAAAACTGCGGTTGAATTGGCTAGTTTAGGAAAGATTTTTGATCGAGAATTAATCTTGGCAAAACAACAAAGTGCGGGTCGTGGTCGCCGAAACCGAGATTGGATTTCGCCCGCAGGAAATCTTTATTTTTCTTTAGTTTTGCGTCCAAAGATCGAGCTCGAAAAAATCCCTCAACTTTCTTTTGTCGCAATCGCGGCTTTGCGTCTCGCTGTAAAAAATTCGATGGTTAAGTGGCCAAACGATCTTTTGATCGAGGAAAAAAAAGTCGCCGGCCTTTTACTTGAAAGCAAAATCTCGGAAAAAAATTGTGAATTTGTTGTGATCGGAATTGGCATAAATCTTACTTCTCATCCATCCGAAACAATTTTTCCGGCCAGTAATTTGGAAAATTTTGGCATCAAAATTTCGCCGCCAGAAATGCTAAAAAAGTTTTTGGATGAGTTTGAAATTCTTTACCAAAATTGGCTTGATTTTGACTTTGCTGGAATACGGCAAATCTGGTTGCAGCGCGCTTATCGTCTTAATGAAAAAGTTAAGTTAAAGCTTGATGGGAAGGAGGTTGAAGGGGTTTTTTCCGGGATAGATGGAGAGGGAAATTTGCTGCTAAATCGCGAAGAAAAAATTCTGAAAATTTCCGTTGCGGATGTGAGTTAACATTTCCTGGATCCCCGCCTGCGCTGGGATGACAGCTTAAATATCTTACTTCTAAGGTCATCCCCGCGCAGGCGGGGATCGAGGAAAACTAGCCACTAGCGATCATTTTTAGACAATCATCGTAATCAAAAAGTCGCAGCAAATCTTGATAATCTTGGACTTGGCCTTGCAACATTATTTCAGCATTTTTGCGCGCACTCGCAAGCAAGTCGCAATCCAAACCGAGATCAGCAATTCTGAAATCTGGAAAACCACTTTGCTTCGTACCAAGCAAATCACCGCTTCCGCGCATTTTTAAATCCTCTTCCGCCAAAAAAAATCCATCGTCTGATTGGCGCAAAGCCTCTAGACGTCTACGTCCGTTGGCACTAAGCTTTTCTCCGTAAAGCAAAATACAAAAAGATTTTTTATCAGATCTGCCCACTCTTCCGCGCAATTGATGTAGTTGTGAGAGACCAAAATTTTCAGCATTTTCGATTAAAATTATTGTGGCATCTGGGACATCAATTCCAACCTCAATCACCGTTGTTGAAACTAGAATTCGTAACGCTCCATGCGAGAAATTGACCATTACTTTTTCCTTTTCTTTTTCAGTCATTTTGCCGTGGAGCAAACCAACTTCTTGGGCCGAAAAAATCTCCACCAATTCTGCAAATTTTTTCTTCACGCTAGTCAATTCCATCTCAAGATTTTCTTCGATTGCTGGACAAATCCAAAAAATTTTCTCCCCTCGCAAAACGGCGCGTTTCATGGCTTCATGCACTTCATTAATTTTTTTTGCTGACATCACTAGCGTCTCGATTCTCTGACGATTTTTTGGTTTTTCGCCAAGAATTGAAATGTCCATGTCACCATAAAGAGCCATCATCAAGCTGCGCGGAATCGGCGTTGCGCTCATCAAAAGCAAATCAACATTCTCGCCTTTTGCGACTAATTTTAAACGCTGCATCACCCCAAAACGATGCTGCTCATCAATCACCGCCAGACCAAGATTTTTAAATTTTATATCATCCTCCAAAGCCGCGTGAGTGCTGATTAAAACATCAATTTCTCCAGAGGCTAAATCGAACAAAATTTTCTCTTTTTGTTTTTTTGTTGTCGCTGAAGTCAGTAGCTCAATACGAATTGATAAGAAGCCACGAAAGTAGGCCAGATGCTGTTTGGCGAGGACGGTAGTTGGCGCGATTACACAAGTTTGTTTTTTTTGTGAAATGGCCGCAAGGCAGGCAGATATTGCTACTATCGTCTTTCCGCTGCCGACATCGCCTTGCAAAAGTCGCAGCATTTTTTTGGAAGAAAAAATTTCTGACTCGATTTCTTGGATGGCTTTAAGCTGCGCTGCTGTTGGCTTGAATGGAAGTTTGGATAAAAATTTAGAACCGATTTCGTGCTTCGTGATTCGTGCTTCGTGCTTCGTATTTTTGTTATTATTTTTCGCGAGAAGGACTGCGATTTGCCAAGCGAGAAGCTCTTTGGAGGCAATGTAGCGGCGCGCTTTTTCGACATCGCCTGATTTAAAATGATGCAGAATTTTTAGCGCTTCACCGAGTTCGTCGTCAGAAATTTTTGCGAGAATTTCGCCAATTTTTTTGCTAAGAAATTTTTGCGTAACTCCAGCAATCAGCGGATAAATTACGTTTAATCTCGGTAGTTTTTCGATCTCATTTGCCGGCAGAATTTCTTGCGGATGAGTGATTTTATTTTCTCCGGCTAAACGCTGCAAATGCCCGAGAATAGCGATTTCAGAGCCAACTTTCATTTTAGAAATCTGGCTCGGAAAAATTTTGAAAAAAATGAGATTTAAGTAACCAGTAGGATTGTAGCAGACAACTTTGTGAGGCTGACGATTTGTCGCTGGTTTGATGTGACTTTCAACCTTCGCCTTAACAATAATCAGCTCATCATTTTCTACTTCAAAAAGACGCGGACAAAGCGAAATTTTTTCGACACGAGTTGGCTTGTGAAGTAGTAGCGCAAAAACTTTATTTCTTCCGATAAGTTTGATTAGAGTCTGCTCCAGCACCGCTCCCACACCACGCAACGAAGAAAGAGGGAGGAGTAAATCTTTCATTCTTCGCCGCGTTGTTTCCTACGATTTTCATCTCTTTTTTTGATCGATTCGCGCTTGTCAAAAAGCTTCTTACCGCGACCAAGTCCGATCAAAACTTTCGCGACATTTCTTTGGTTAAAATAAATTTTTATCGGCAAGCAAGCGTAACCTTTTTCCTGCATTTTTCCGAGAATTTTATTGAGCTGTTTTTTGTGCAGAAGAAGTTTGCGCACCCTTTTTGGCGGATGATTGAAGCGGTTTGCCGACTTATATTCGCTGATGTTGCAATTGATTAAAAACAGCTCACCCGCGGTTTCAATAACGTAACTTTCTGAGATACTCGCTTTACCTTCGCGCAGAGATTTAACCTCGCTTCCAAGCAGCATGACGCCAGCTTCGATCTCCTCTTCAATGGTGTAATTAAAATGTGCTTTGCGATTTAGGATTTGCATGAAGACTAGTTTAGAGCCTGTGCCAAACTAGCAACCCCTCCCAAAATTTTTATTAAAATGCAGATAAAAAAACATGTTCTCGCTGTTTTAGTTGAGAATGAATTTGGCGCCCTTGCGCGCATCGTCGAACTTTTTTCAGCACGCGGATACAACATCGAGACACTTACAGTGGCGCCGGTTTCGCGCGATAAAAAAATGTCTCGCATCACGATTACAACCTTCGGAACAGACAAAACTATCGAGCTAATTTGCAAATTATTGAAGCGCATCGTGCCCGTACATCATGCTGCCGAGCTAAGCACGACAGAGGGTTACATCGAGCGTGAATTGGCTTTGGTACAAATTATTTCCGACGAAGAAACTCGTGAAAAAGCGATGAAGGCTTTGGAAAATTATCGCACCAATGTGGTTGATATTGAAGGTGACTCACTGGTTTTTGAAGTGATCGGAAATTCACAAACAGTTGATGAGGTGCTTGTAAAAATGGAAAGCTACGGACTCGCAACAGTATCACGAACCGGCATTGCTGCCGGCTTTAAAGGCAATAAACGTTTAGATAAAATTTCCGATTAGATGAATTAGCCGAGATGGGTTAGCTAATCGTTAGTGAGTAGAAATTCCTTCATTCAAAGACGCACCTAAATCAGTTTGTTTGACGGAAGTTTGCATCACAGACGCAGCTGGAGACCTGAGTTCTTCCTTCAGCTCTTTTAATTCTTTTATGTCCATCGAAAAAGGATCTCTTCCCCTGCATTCTTGCGGAAGTCTCACCACCCAAACATCTCCTTTTTGTTCAATCCGACAAGGCTTAACGCCGATATCTTCGTAAGATTTTTTGAGATTTTCGGCAAGTTTTCTTGCCCCTGTTTCATCTTCACAATTTATTTTACCGCCCTCGGAGATACGACCCTCTTCTCTGAGCATTTCTAAAGATTCTCGCATTTTTAGACAAACCAACCAATCCCTTGTGTCACTCCACATTTTTTCAGCGTCATCTCTGTCATCTGGCTCTGGAGCTAGAGTAAGTTCGTGTTTCTTGCGCAGCTCTTTTGGATCGATTTGTTTTCCTAAAATTTCTTTTAATTCTTTAGCGCTTAAAGCTCGGTTATCTGCGAGGGCGAGTAGGTTATGAATTGTAAAAGGCCCGCAATTATGACCGTCATTCTGCTGCCTAACTCCGAGATCTGTAACGGTAACTTCTGGAGAAAGTTCTCCAATCCAACCTTTGAGCTTGGAATGGAAAACTTCCAACTCTGATCCTTCTGAATCTCCGAGCGAGTCATTGTAAATAAATTCTAACTCTCCTTTTTCATTCATTCTCATCACCCCACCAATCCAGTGTTTTTTGCTGAGATTGATTGGTATCATTACCACATCACCTTTTGTGGCTTGATCTATAGCTAATTGAAATTGCGATTTAAATAATTCTTTCGCTTCGCTGTCGTCTGAAACTTGAACTATTCCCGAAAGTTCTACGCCAGAACGCGACTTAATCTCTTCTGTCAAAACACGAGAAATATCTCTATCGCTATACCACTCAGTACTCTCACCAGTAGACTCTTTGAAGCCACTTGGCAAATCGCTAACTACAGCAACTTGCGAAGAATCTTTTGGAGCTTCTTTTTTAAAATCTTCCAAAGTTTTTTTAAAATCATCTGGCTGATCAACCTCTGAAAGTAATCCTTCAATTTTAGCTAGGGCGTCACTTTTCCTTCCATCAACATCTACAGAGCCAGAGCCCCTCGAGTGTCGTAAACTTATTCCTTCCGCTTCACATTTGGCGATAAGGCCTTCGAACTTTCTGATTCTTTCTTGGCGATTTGGCTTGGACATAATTTAAATTTTTGCGAGTGGATGGTGCTTAAACACAAGCTCCTTGAGCTTCGAATCTAAAATGTGGGTGTAAATTTCGGTAGTGGAAATGTCGGAGTGACCAAGCAGCTCTTGCAGCACGCGCAAATCAACTCCGCTATTTAGAAGATGCGTGGCAAAAGAATGACGAATCACGTGAGGATGAACACGATTCGGATCCAATCCAGCCTTGATCGCAACCTGTTTCAACATTTTGTGAAAACCTTGTCTGGTTAAATGTTTGTTTGGCGAATGTCCGGCGAAAAGCCACGGAGATTCTGTTCTAACTTTTAAAAATTCGATCAGCTTTGCGATCGCGGCTTTATTGAGCGGAGCGATTCTTTCCTTTCCACCTTTTCCCTTCACCAGCAAATAATTTCGTAAAGTTTCGCCCTCGCGTTGAATCGCCGAAAGCGGAAGAGAAACCAATTCAGTCACGCGCAGACCCGCTGCGTAAAGAATCTCAATCATGCAAACGAGCCGCAAATCTGACTCCGCTTCCGAAAGTAATTTTAGAATTTCTTCTTCACTTAAAAATTTTGGTAACTTCGCCTCACGCTTCGGAGCCTGTAAATTAGAGGCTGGATTGCTTATCAAAAAATTCTCATTCACTAAAAATTTGAAGAAATTTTTCAGACAAGAAATTTTTCTAGCGATTGATGCCGGCTTTAATTTTTGTTGATGAAGTGTAAAAAGATAATCCTTGAGAACATCTGGATTCACTTGCTTGAGCGCGATTTTTTTCTCGCCCAAAAATTTTTCAAACAGCTCTAAATCTTTGCCGTAAGAAGCGATTGTGTTTAGCGATAATCCATCTTCGGTTTGCAGTTTTATGAGAAAGTCGGAAGCCCTGGACACCGTTAATTACTCATCGAAATCTTCTTCTTTCGCCAAACAAATATTCACCTGACTCTTGATATTAATCGGCAATAAAGTTTCTTTTTGTGGAATCTTCAAATCATCAGTAATCAAAAAATTGAGCACGAAAAACATCGCGCCAAAGCTGATCAGAAGGATTATCGCGAGAGATTTATTTTCTAAATGATGGAACATTGAAGCATGAAGTTTCGCATAATTTTCACCCTGATTTACTTCTACGCAACAAACTCTTTCGCCGATGCCTCGTTAATTCGCGACGCTGAAACAGAAAAGTTTTTACACCAACTCGCTGATCCAATTTTTGTCGCCGCCGACCTCAATCCACAAAATATCAAAATTTACATCGTTAACGATGACAGCATTAACGCCTTCGTTTCCGGCGGACAAAATGTCTTCATTAACACTGGATTGATTCGCAAATACAAAACTCCCGATGCCTTGATTGGCGTGATCGCGCATGAAACTGGACACATCACTGCTGGTCATTTGGCGCGCTCATCGGAAGGCGCAGAGCAGGCCGAAGGGGCAATGTTGCTGAGCTATTTACTAGGAATTGGCGCCGTGGCTGCAGGCTCTCCAGAAGCCGGTACGGCGCTAATCATGGGAGGAAATCAAACCGCTCAGAGACTCTACATGAAATTTACTAGAACACAGGAAGAGGCCGCAGATCAACATGCCATCGCCTATCTCGACAAGCTAAAATATCCCGCAACTGGCTTGATCAATCTCTTGGAGTTTTTTGAAAGCGAGATGATCGGATACAAAGATCAGATTGATGAATATCTACTTTCTCACCCGATAAGTCGCAAAAGAATCGATGTCATAAAAATACGCACCGCTGAGAAAAAATTTTCTCAAGGAAAAGAATATCGAAAAATAAATCAGAAATTGCAGAAGCCGATGGATCGAGTATTGGCAAAGCTCGAGGCCTTTATTGAAAACCCCGACTACCTACTAAAAAAATATCAAAATCGTCAGGATGAAAACTCAAATTACATCAAGTCCGTAGCCCTATTTAAAAAAGGAAAGATCGATGAATCCTTGGCGTTGTTGGATCCAATCATCGCAAAGAATCCATCAGATGGATTTCTTTTCGAGCTCAAAGGACAAATTCTTTTTGAAAGCGGACGAATTCAAGATTCTGTTTTAACTTACAGCCAAGCGGTCAAATCACTATCAGCACAAGATAATGCAATAGTAAAAGTTTCTTTCGCTCTCGCAATTTTGTCGCTCAAAACCAGCGATCAAGATTTGATCAAGCTAGCAATCAAGGAGCTCGAAGAGGCAAAAAAATTCGAAGCGGAAAATCCTCTTTTATTTAAACAGTTGGCGAATGGTTATTCTCGTATTGGCGACGAAGCTAGGTCTTTACTAGCTTTAGCCGAGTTTAGTTTGTTGATCGGTGAAAAAGAAAAATGTCAAAAATATGCCAAGGAGGCGAAGGAAAAATTCAACAAATCTGATAAATCTGAAATTATTCGTGCCGATGATTTGCTGGAGTTAGCGAAGGAAAAAGATGGGGAGAAAAATAATCATTAACCAGTTTCTGGATCCTCACCTGCGCTGGGATGATGCTTTAAGTAGCATACCCAACTAACCACGTCATCCCCGCGCAGGCGGGGATCCAGAAAGTCTCACCCAAGCAGCACTAGCTACCCATCAAACTCTGCAACCTACGCGAGAAATCTTTCGCATCTTTGATCGGCTCATCCTCGATGATACAAGCAAGATCAAACAAGGTTTCGATCTTGTCTTTAACCTCATTTCTTTGCGCCTCGTTAGAATAATTTTCGTTCAAATTTTTAATGATTTTGTTGCTCGGATTTATCTCAAAAATCTTCGTCGTTCCCGCCTGAATTTGTTTTTGCTCAAGTAAAAATCTTTCAAGACGAATATCCATCGAACCCGCGTCCACAGCCAGACAAACCGGTGAGTCAGTTAATTTTTTCGAGATACGCGCATCTTTAATTTTATCGCCCAAAGTTTCTTTGATGAACTTCAACAAACCTTCAAAATTGCTGCTGGTTACATCTTTTATTTCTTCTTCTTTTGTTTCGCTTTTTTCGACATCGGAGAGATCAACATCATGACGATTAATTGAGCAGAATTCCTTGTCTTTGTAAGGCAAAGCGACCGTCACCCAAAACTCATCAACCGCATCAACTAAAAATAAAACTTCGACATCCTTCTGCGAAAATACTTCAAGCTGCGGTGAAGATTTTGCTTTTTCAACTGACTCGGCGGTTAAGAAATAAATCTTATCCTGACCAGGTTTGACGCGGTCTAAATACTCGGCGAGGGAAATTAATTTATCCGGAGATTTCGAAGAATAAAAACGAGAAATCTCTAAAATTTTCTCACGAAATTCTGACGATTCGCACAATCCTTCTTTCAAAACTGCGCCGAAATTATTCCAAAATTTCAGATATTCCTCTTCGCTCTCAGAAGCCTTTTTCTTCAACTCCGAAAGCACTTTATTCACCACTGATTTTCTGATTTTATCGAGCACTGAACTGTGCTGTAAATTTTCACGACTGATATTTAGCGGCAAATCGTCAGAGTCGATGAGGCCTCGCAGGAAGCGCATGCAAGCTGGGATCAAACCCAATTCTTCCGAGATAAAAACTTTTTTTACGTAGAGTTTTACTGAAGTTTTGCGATCCGGATGAAAGAGATCGAACGGCTTCGTTGCTGGCACGAAGAGCAGATTTGTGTAACTCGTTGCTCCCTCCACTTTGCTATGAATCACCATAAATGGATCTCCCGGCAGGTGTGAAATATGTTTGAAAAAGTTTTGATACTGCTCGGGAGTAATCTCGCTTTTGTCCTTTGCCCACAAGGCTGAAGCCGAGTTTAGGGTTTCAACTTTTGCACCTGCTTCCAAATTTTCTGGTATGAATTCGATCTTAAAATTTATGTGATCAGAGTAGGTTTGAACAACGTGTTTGATGTGAAAGCGATCAAGAAAATCGGTCGCATTTTCTTTCAAATGCAAGATAATTTTTGTACCACGAGCTAAACTTTCTTCACCTTCTGAGATCTTGAAACTACCGCTTCCGTCTGATTCCCACTTAAAAGTTTTTTCCTCATCAAACTTGCGTGAAAGCACCTCAACTTTGTCGGCGATCATGAAGCTGGAATAAAATCCAACACCGAATTGTCCGATCAATTGCACATCTTTTTGTTTGTCGCCAGTGAGTGATTTTATGAAATTCTCCGTCCCTGAGCGCGCAATGGTGCCAAGGTTCTGAATCAAATCTTCACGATTCATGCCCAGTCCATTATCTTGAATAATTAACAGTCTTTTTTCTTTGTTAGTGGTAATCGAAATTTTTAATTCATCTTGCAGCAAATCCGGATTTTGCGCTGCTAAATAACGCAATTTATCGCAGGCATCAGATGCGTTTGAAACCAACTCTCGCAAGGCTACATCCTTATTGGTGTAGAGAGAATTGATCATTAAATTTAAAATTTTTCCGACCTCAACGTCGAAACTAAATTCTTGTGAGTTAGACATGTTGGATTCTGATTTGTTGTTATTTTCTTCCAAAACGACTTAGTAATTTTTTTGACATTGCCAAGAATGCGCTCGCTTATTTTAATTTTTATATTTTGTAGTTCGGCAGTATTCGCCGAAGTCGACACTCGGCAAATAAGCAGCAAGCCAAAAGAGATTTATGGAACAGACCATAAAAATATCGGCCTCACTATCGCCAATGGTGGCGCTGGACCGACAGGAATTTTGCGCGCTTTAGCCGAAGATTATTTGGAAAAAAGCGACGCAAAATATTCAATCGCTTGGTATCAAGACATCAGCACTAATTCACTAAAACATCTGAAAAACGGCACTATTGATGTCGCGCTGGTTTATGAAAAATCCGAAGGAGATGTAGCGCAAAAAGAAGGTTGGGCCACGAATTATGCGATAATTTTTAACGATCATTTTTTGATTGTTGGGCCGAAAAAAAATCCGGCAAACCTTGCCGAGTCTGACTCTCCAACTGAAGCATTTTTAAAAATTTCTGATTTCGGCAAAAAAAATTCAGGCAAAATTTTCCTTTCTCGTAGCGACGAATCTGGCACAAACATTAAAGAAAAATCGATTTGGAGATCCGCTAAACTTGAACCTTGGAGTGGAAATGAGTCTTGGTATTTCAAGTATCCAACTTTCCCAAAAACAGCACTTTTATACGTCGATCAGCACGAGCTTTATTCTATAACCGATTGGGGAACTTGGCTCTCAAGCAAAGGTTCTTTGAAGAATTCTAAGATTTATCTAAGCGGCGGCGAAGACTTGCTGAATCCATGTTTTGCGCTGCTTGGCAAAAAACCGCGCAAAGAAGCACTCGAGTTTTTGGAATATTTGAAAAGTCCACGCGCGCAAAAATTAATCGCTAATTTCGGCAAAGATAAACATGGCGGCTTAGCATTTTTTACCGAAGCTGCACAAATGGATTTCAAGTGAACTGCTTAATTATTTCCGGACCGACCGCTTCCGGCAAATCTCGTTTAGCCTTAGATTTAGCAAGTTTGCATGACATCGCAATCATCAATGCTGATTCTTTACAGATTTACCAAGGCTTGCCAATTCTATCCTCACAGCCCACCGAAGCTGAAAAAAAAATAGCGCCACATTTTCTTTATTCGCATTTTAAGGCGCAGGAAAATTCTTCGGTGATGGATTGGTTAAAGCTAGTAGAGACAAAGATCGCAGAGGTTCAGGCTGAGAAAAAATTACCCGTAATCGTCGGCGGCAGCGGCATGTATATTTCAAAATTAATCGAAGGAATTTCCGAAATGCCCGAGATTTCCAAAGAGGTAAAAAAATCTACGCATGAGCTTTACGAAAAAATTGGTCACGAAGAATTTCGTAAAAAATTTGGTGAAAATAAAATCATCGATAAGCAGCGCTTAATCAGGGCTGGTGAGGTTTTCTTGCAAACTGGAAAATCGATTTCTTATTGGCAAAAAGACGGAAAAAAAATTTCATTTCTCACAGATTTTTTACACATCAATCTCAATCCCGATCGCGAAAAACTTTACGAAAATTGCAACTCGCGTTTTGTCAAAATGCTTGAGTGTGGAGCACTTGAAGAAGTGAAAAATCTTGTAGCTGATGAAGATTGTTCGATCAGCAAAACTCTCGGTTTTCGTGAGATTAAAAGCTTTTTAAGCCAAGAAATGTCGCACGAACAAATGATCGAAATCGCCACACAAAAAACTCGCAACTACGCCAAACGCCAGATAACTTGGTTTCGCAATCAATTACCTGAAAAAATGGTTTTTAGCGATGCCAAGCAGGCCATCGAATTCATTCATCTAAATCTCTAAACAAAGCAAATTATGCGAAGCAACATTAGCCAAAAAAGGTCGGAAAATCTTCAAGAATATGTTTCGAAAACACTCGATACTTTGGGAGTCGAAACAAAGAGGGATGTTGTGGATTTCCTAAGAAATTTGATTGGCCCTGAAGTTGTAGAATTCCCAAGAGATTCGATTGGTGGTGATGTAGTTGGAGTTTCAAGCCAAGCCCATGTTCCGGTGGCGATGAATATGATAAACATGATGATTCTTGAGGATCGAGAAAAAATGATGAATGCCCTTTCCACCGAGGAAGTGAGGAATGCTCTACTTAAGATCTTAATAGATTCTAAGCTTCAATCTGAGGAAACTTTATGGTTAGATAAAACTTTATTGTTCACCTTAGTGACGATACGTGAAATAAGCCGTGATAACCCAAGTGGACAAGCGCTCTTCTCCAGCGAAGAGATGGGCAATATTTTGCTCGATATTCTAGAAAATGTTGAAGACATAAATTTTAGATCGAAGGCAGCATCTGCGATGATGGAAATAAGCAGAAACAACTAAAAAGCGTTAGAAATATTTTCCACCGAAAGAACAGCCCTTGCCTTAACGAGGTTACAAGCAATAGAGAATCCCCTTCAAGAATTAGAGACTTTTATCCAAGATTTACAGTCTGACTTTTGTGAAAAAAGAATGAACGAACTCTCAACACAAAACTTGGCGGAGGGCGATTCCGAAGATATAAAATCACGCAGCTTGCGGTCAGTAAATAAAATGATCCGCCAAAACCGACGCTTGAAGGACTCTCTCTGCGAAAAAGGGGTTGGACAAGAAATAAGAAACTTTCTTATCGAGATTTTAGACGAGGCTGAATCTGAAGATCTGAAGTTGAGTAGTCTGGAATTAATATCCGCTCTCAGCCTAAAAAATATTAGAGGGAAACTACTTTTTTCTACCGAAGATATGAGTGATTGCCTACTTGTTATTTTAGAAGGAAATGGATCTGAAAAATTAAAATCAGAAGCTCTAGTAACAATTGCCGAAATAAGCAGACAAAATCCGGCGGGGCAAATTCTTTTCTTTGGAGATAAAATTTCCAGTCATGTAATTAGACTCTCAATACAAAAAGAGTCTGAAAAACTTAAAGAAGCCGCCGCTTCTGTAATCGAGTCCCTTACTTTTCAAGCTCCTGAGCACCCAGGAACCGAAACCTTCAAAAAAACATTATCGGGGGCTCTGAAAACTTTTGGACACCTACAGAATTTTGGTATAGATGGCCCCATAAAGGGAGAAGATTCTAGTCCTGAGGAGCAGCCCGCTTCAAAACCCAGAAATCCCCTTGGAGAAACTGCTTATAAAAACACCCCCAGTAAATCTTGCGTAGTTTCTTAACCCTATTTTCCAAATTTTAAGTTAAGATTGCCTGACAGCCTTGATCAGAATTTATTACTTACATGAAGTTCAGTGACGAAGGAATCATCATCAGCACCAAGAATTACGGCGAAAATTCGCTGATCGTAAAAATCTTTTCGCGCGATCACGGAGTTTATCGCAGCTTCGTTCGTGGCGCTAAATCGAAAAAAACCAACACAATTTATCAGGTTGGAAATTTGGTTTCCTTCGAATTTCGATCACGCATTGAAGATAATTTAGGCAGTTTTTTTTCGGTTAATCCGATCAGCTCTTACTGCTCGAGAATTATGTTTGATCAATTTCGTCTAAATTGCGTCAGATCTTTATTTTCAATGCTCGACACCCTTTTTCTTGAACAGGAAAATCACGCGGATTTTTTTGCTCAACTACTTTCCTTCATGCAAAAAATCTCCGCCGAAAGCTCTGATAAAAAAGATGTAATTGCTGATTACGTAAGGCTTGAACTGGAAATGTTGAGAGAGCTTGGATATGGCATCGATTTATCTTCCTGTGTGGTCACCAACGCTACAACGAATTTGGCTTACGTCTCGCCGAAATCTGGACACGCGGTTTCTATTTCTGCGGCGGCGTCCTACGAAAATAAATT
The DNA here is from genome assembly GCA_018970485.1 of Pseudomonadota bacterium. Classification (GTDB taxonomy): domain Bacteria; phylum Pseudomonadota; class Alphaproteobacteria; order Rickettsiales; family UBA1997; genus UBA2645. The sequence continues at coordinate 58,145 of JAGWWH010000005.1, forward strand.
ACTAAAATTGCCGAATTTTCTGACTAAAGAGCTTGGTGATTTCGATAGTCAAAATTTGCTTGATGGCCTGAATCTAAGCGGATTTTTTTTACAAAAATTTCTTTCTTCCGATCAGCAAAAATTTCCCCATCGCGAAGAGATAAAAAAAGATCTGGGCAAGTCTCTTATTTAAACAACTTGGAAAATTCTCTTCTCTTACGACCTTTCCAAAATCCGCGGTGATAAGCGTCAGAAGCCAGCAAAGGAATTACCGAAGTCGCTTCTGCAAAAACCATTTGTTCGAAAGTGGTGTCAACTTTTCCCCAAGAGCAGGCCTCTTTCAATGTTGAGGATGAACAAGCGCCATCGCGTGAATCAGCAACTGTTATCTGGATTGCGTATTTGTGCATTTCCGCTTCAACGCCAAGAATTTCCGCGCAAACAACGGTATCCTGAACGAAGTTTTTCGGAACACCGCCACCAACCATCAAAAGACCCGTGGTTCCGGCTTTAATTTTGATGTCGGTCAATTCTCTGAAGTCAGCAATTGAATCGATCGTCATGTGTTTTTTCGGATTTTTAACTTGATGAAGAACAAGTCCAAAACCAGCAGAAGAATCGGTGAAAGCTGGGCAGAAAATTGGCACATTGTGGTCGTAGCAAAGCTCAATCAGTGATTCTTTTTTCTTAGCATTCTTTTTCAGATATTTTCCCATTTCCCAAATGAACTCACGAGATGAGTAAGGACGAGCTTCCAGAGAGTTGGCGATTTTGAAAATTACGTTGTCGCAATTTTGTAAATCTTTCTCGTCGATGTAGGTGTCGTAAATTCTGTCGATGTAATTTTTGCGAAGGAATTGATCATCGATGAAAGGCGTGCCTTGGTAATGCTTGAAGCCAAGCGCTTCGAAGAAATCCATATCGACGATGGAAGCGCCTGTTGCCACAACCGCATCGATCATGCCGAATTTAATCATGTCAGCGTAAACTTTCATGCAACCGCCCGCAGAGGTTGAGCCAGCTAGAGTAAGGATGTTGGAGCACTTCTTATCCTTAAGCATCATGTTAAAAATCTCAGTCGCTCTCGCCAAATCACGTGAAGTAAAGGACATGTGATCCATCTGATCGATGATCGGACGGGCATCAAAAGAAGTGATATCGATATGTTTTACTGGGCGCTTCAAAAGCTCTTTTTTCGTAACCATTTTTAGAGAAAGTTAGATGTTGATGGAGTCATGCTGAGCTCAGCCTGTCCTGAGCCCGTCGAAGGATCAAAGCCATGGCCCTACCACCCTTCGACAAGCTCAGGGTGACTTTTCGTTAATTGATTATGCAGCAATCACTTCTGTTTCTGATTGCTCTTCATTTTCCAAATACATTGAAACCAAAGGCTCGTCAGAAACTTCGATCTGAAGATTTTTATCAAAACCATTGAACTCAGTTCTGATGCTGCGTGAGTAAGCGCCGAGCTGGCCAATTTCGATGTAATCACCTTCAGAAATATTTTCCGGCAGTTGGAATGGACCCTTCATCACGTCAAGTGAATCGCAGGTTGGGCCGTAAAATCCGAAAGATGCGGTGTTGTTAGAAAGAGCTGCTTTGCCTCTAATGCGAAAACACTTGGTTGGATAAATAAAATTAGGAACGCCGGCATCAAACAAGCCTCCATATGTTCCATCATTCAAGAAAAGCATGTTATTTTTTCTGCCTTCGACACGAACAAGAAGTGATCCCGCCTCGGCAACTAAAGCACGGCCTGGTTCGCACCAAATACGACAATCAGAATCGAGTTTAAGTTGCGAAATCGAATCAAAAATTTCGTCGAAATAACTTTGTAGATTGGGTGGCGTCATTCCGGGATAAGAAGAAGGAAAGCCGCCGCCAATATCGAGAACATCAAGCTTCACTTTTGCCTTTTCGATCACGTCTTTAGTAATCATAAGCGCAGTGCGATATTGTGATGGATCCATGCATTGAGAACCAACGTGGAAGCAAATGCCAAAATTTTTCGCTGCGGCTCTAACTTTACGAACCAAAGCAACTGCCTTTGAAGGAAGAATGCCAAATTTACGCGAAAGATCGATTGCTGAGTGAGAATTTGGAATGGCCAAGCGCACATGCAAACCAAGGTCGCGGGCGTTTCCGGTGACTTCCAAAATTTTCTTTAATTCATCAAATGAATCGAGGGAAAAATCGCGAATTCCTTGATTGTAATAAGCCTCAAAAATTGACTCGCGCGACTTGACTGGGTGCATGAAATACATCTTGGCTTCATCGCCAAACAAACCTTTGATGAGGTTAATTTCTGCCATAGAAGCGACATCAAAATGTCTAATTCCTGAATCAAATAAATACCTCAAAACCGCAACGTCAGGATTGCTCTTCACCGAATAAAGAACGTCACTTTTGTTTTTTGAAGATTGAAAATTCTTTAAAAAGAAATGCGCCGCACGCTTGATAGAATCTGGGCGGATGAAATAAACCGGGATTGAGGGCTTGGTAGAAAAAACCTCTTTTTTAACCGTTGTTAGAGCCGAATTTTTCGAGCCATTTTCTGCTTGGCTGAAATCCTTTTTCTGCGAAAAATCGAGATAGTGAATCTTGCCGTTTACTCTTCGATCTTGCTCTGGCTCTTGTTCCATTTCTTTTTGAGTTAAAATTTAACAGGATTTCTTAGCCTTACGGAACCAATATTGACGCGATTTCGTGAGGGGTTTTTCTAAGCCTTTTTTTAAAAAAAGAGCGCGGCAACGTATGAATGAATTTTTATTTGTAAATTAAAAATTATACCCCTCGCGAACCCAGTAGAATCAAGGGCTCGCGAGGTTTTGTCTTACTCTCTCTAGAACTCATTTTTTGATCAAAAATAAGTAAGAAATTTTTTACGCCAAAATAAGCAAAAAATTTCTACTTTGTGGCAACTAAGTGACGGAAAATTTGTTCTAAATCTGGCTGCCTAGTTGAGATGTCTTTAATGCAAATTTTTTCACCCGCGACGATTCGTAAAATTTCTGCGACTTCAATTTTTGTTGGATCGTAAGTGATCGAAATCTTGTCCTTTGCCAAAAGTTTTGTTGTCAACGAAGGCAAAAGAGAAGCCATGTCAGAGCTGATTTCGTCAGCTGCATCGATTATTAATTCTTTGCTCGAAAGCAGCTTCATTAAATTTTCTGTTCGATCATTTGCGATCACTTGTCCGTGATTAATTACAGCAATTTCATCGCATAATTTTTCTGCTTCTTCGAGGTAATGCGTAGTTAACAAAATCGTCGTTCCAGCCTGATTTAATTTTCTAACGTAATCCCAAAGTTGATTGCGCAACTCAACATCCACTCCGGCTGTTGGCTCATCCAAAACAAGAATTTCTGGATTATGCACCAAGGCTTTTGCAACGAGCAGGCGGCGACGCATTCCCCCGGAAAGACTTCTGGGCGTAGCAGTTGCTTTATCCTGCAATCCGAGCGCTTTGATAATTTCGTCAGTGCGACGATCAGCTTTTCTCACCCCGAAATATCCGGCATAAATTTCCAAAGTTTCGCGCACATTAAAAAATGGATCGATGACCAATTCTTGCGGCACAATTCCAATTTTGAATTTGGTCGCTTGTTGATTTTCATCAATGTCGATCCCGCCAATTTTAACCGTGCCCGAGCTTTTATTTACTAGTCCGGCGAGAATATTAATGATCGTCGATTTCCCCGCGCCATTCGGACCAAGCAAGCCAAAAAATGATCCTTTTTTAATTTTTAAATCGACCGATTTCAGAGCAACTTTTGCTCCTTTTTTGTAAGTCTTGCCGAGTTTGTTTATTTCAATTGCGAACATGTTGGAATTTTATTTAAGACTCGCGCCACGCCGTCACGATCTACAACGTAAGTAGTTGGCACAGAATCAATTTTAGGAAAATTATTTTCACTCGCGTCAACGAGTAACGCATTGGGATAACTAACCTTCTGCGCCTTTATTAAAACATCTTTGAGAGATTTTTTACGATCAACACTCAGACCAATAATTTCGAAATCTGTTCCTCGACATTCTTTGCTCATTTCTTCAAGCGCGATCATTTCAAGGGCGCATTCCTTGCACCAATAAGCCCAAAAATTCACGACAACAATCTTGCCGCGCTTTTCTTTGAGATCGAAATTTTTGCCGTCAAAAGTGGTGACGACTAACTTAGCTTCATCGCTTGCCAATGCTGGCTTGGTCACAAAGAAGAATAATAATATTAAGGAAGAAATTGTTCTCATTTAGAGTTAATTATTTTCTCTTTTCTCTCCGCGTCATCGCAGCACAGGCGGGGATCCAGGATAACAAATTCAGAGCAAGAGTTGGTCATTCCTAGATTCCCGCCTGCGCGGGAATGAAATATTCAAGTATTTACAGAAACTCTTGCACAAGAGTCAGAGCTGAAATCATCGCGGTATCCGCCCTTAGAATTCGTGGTCCAAGAGAGATTGAAAAAAGATTTTTGAGCTGACGCATTTTAGCAAATTCACTTTCCGAGAATCCGCCTTCCGGTCCAATCAGAATCACGATTTCTTTTTCTTGGTCACGCTGAGCCTGTCGAAGCGTCGGTAAAATCAAACTCGCCTTCAAACCTTGCCCAGACTCATCGCAGAGAATCAAAATCTTTTCCTTGGTCTCTTCTTCGTTTAAAAATTTCTCCAATTTTTTAGGCGGAAAAATTTCTGGAAAATCATTTCTCTCGCATTGCTCACAAGCCTCTTTTGCATTGGCGCGAAAGCGTTCGAGATTAATTTTATCGACGATTGTTCTTTGAGTTAAAATCGGCTGAAACCTTGCCACTCCGAGTTCTGTCGCCTTCTCCGCAATAAAATCAATGCGCACATTTTTTATCGGCGCGAAGGCTAAAGTGACGTTTGGAACTTTTTTTAATTCAGAAATTTTCTCGCCGATTTCGGCAGTTAAATATTTTTTTTCGACAGCAGTTATTTGCGCGACAAACTCACCATCAACGCCATTAAACACAAAAAAACGATCGCCCACTTTTTGGCGCATCACTTTGATTAAATAATCGAAATCATTGTCACAAAGCTTGATTGTTGTGCCCAGATCGAGATTATCTTTCGCAACAAAAAGACGAATTTTTTTCATTTTTACAAAATTTTCATTGGCTCATGAATCTACGAACTCGAAGAAAAATTGAAAGCGCCGGAGTCTTTACTCTCTCGCTCACTGCAGGTATTGGGATTTTAATCACTCTCGCCGTCACTACCTCAATTTTGTTTGAAGCGATTCGATTTTTCGAATTGATAAATCCTTTTGATTTTCTTTTTGGAACCTCCTGGAACCCACAAATGGCAATGACTTCTGAGCAAGAGGTTGGGGCAAGTTCGTTTGGTTCAGTGCCGGTTTTTCTTGGCACTTTACTAATCACGCTGATTGCGATGATGGTCTCTGTGCCCTTGGGAATCATGGGCGCAGTGCATTTATCTTTTTACTCAAAACCAAAAACTCGCGATTACTTAAAGCCAATTCTCGAAATTCTCGCCGGCGTTCCCACCGTTGTTTACGGCTATTTCGCCGTGATTTTTGTCGCACCATTTTTCAAACATTTCTTCACCAGCCTTGGGATTGAAATTGCCTCCGAAAGCGCTCTAGCTGCAGGTTTTGTGATGGGAATAATGATCATTCCTTTCGTTTTATCGCTCACTGACGACGCCTTAAATTCCGTTCCGCAAACCTTAAAAGACGGAGCCTTAGCCCTTGGCAGCACTAAATCTGAAATGATTAAAAAAGTTGTTCTCCCCGCCGCAACTCCCTCAATCGTTGGTGCCTTAATTCTCGCCATTTCGCGCGCAATCGGCGAAACAATGATTGTCGTCATGGCCGCCGGTCTGATCGCCAAACTCACCTTCAATCCCCTCGATTCCGTAACCACCGCCACCGCGCAAATCGTCACGCTTTTGGTGGGCGATCAAGAATTCAACAGTCCCAAAACCCTCGCCGCCTTCGCCCTAGCGCTGACGCTCTTCGTCATCACTTTCATCTTCAACATCGTCGCCCTCGCCGTGATCAAGAATTACAAGAAAAAATATGGATAAACCTCGATCCAACTATTCAGATTATATTATTTTTATCGATGAAAGTGGTGACCACGGACTAGCAAATATCGATAACGGATATCCAATATTTGTTTTGGTTTTTGCGGTAATAAAAAAATCCGACTACATCGATAAAATTGCGCCAAACTTTCAGAAGCTGAAGTTTGATTATTTCGGACATGATCAAGTGATTTTTCATGAACACGACATTCGCAAAGAGCAAGGGGTATTTAGCGTTCTGCGTACCAACTCTAAATTAAGAGAAAATTTTATTAGCGACTTAAGTCTGCTAATGAAGGAGTGTCCATTCACGTTTTTTGCATCCATCGTCAACAAAGAAGACCTGCGAAAAAGATATATCAATCCAAACAATCCTTATGAAATAGGAATGCTATTTTGCGCCGAGAAAAGCTTGGAATTTCTTTTGTCTCAACAGCAACAAAATAAAAAAGTTCATCTGGTGATTGAGGGTAGAGGCAATAAAGAAAATAGAGAACTAGAGCTGGAGTTCAGGAGGATTTGCGATAATCAGTCAAAAATTTACAGCGCCAGCAATTTTAAGCAGATGGATTTGGAGCTGATCTACTCGGACAAAAAAACAAACTCTGTAGGATTACAAATTGCAGATTTAATAGCCCGCCCACTCGGAATAAATAAATTAAGGCCAGAACAAAATAACCGCGCTTACAAAACGATAGCGGACAAAGGAGTGGTGAAAATTTTTCCTTAACTACAAAAAAACAAACGGCCTCGAGTTAATACTCAAGACCGTTTGTCGACCGGGAAAAGCCCAATCCTTGCACGCCAAGTTATAAAGGAGATTCAAAACATCAATCTAGAGAATGAGTAGTAAAATCAAAAACCTAAAAAAACGTAACGCCGCGGAGTTGCGTTTTAAGCTGTTTGGCAGCGCTTCGATTGCATTTGCTGTCGCATTTTTGGCGATCTTATTTGTGACGATTTTTAGCAAAGCTTCTGGTGCTTTTTGGCGCACAGAAATTGCACTCGAAATTAGCGCGACCGAAGATTATCGCCAAGCAATCAAAGATGCTTTGAGGCAGAGATTTCCTGATGCCAAGACGATTCCAGAAATTAATTCTCTCTACCAAATCGTTAGCAAAGTCAGCAATTTAGAAGCGAAAGATCAGGCCGAAAAACAAAAAATTTGGGTCAGCGCCTCTTCAAAAATCGACCTATTTTTTAAGCACAACAATAGCTCTACGCTCAATGAAAATCAGCTGCGCTGGGCTTTGGATCTCAAAGAAAAAAACGAAATTCGTAAAGTTGTAAACTGGAAATTTTTTACCTTCGCTGATTCGCGCGAGCCAGAAATCGCCGGGGTTGGCGCGGGATTAGTCGGATCATTTTTAGTAATGATTATTTTCCTAATTCTCGCTTTTCCAATCGCTGTAATGTGCGCTTTTTACCTCGAAGAATTCGCGCCAAAAAATCGCCTCACTGACATCATTGAGATCAGCATTAACAACCTCGCAGCCATTCCCTCAATCATTTACGGATTGCTTGGATTAACGGTTTATTTGCAATTCATGCACCTGCCGCGCTCCTCTAGTATCGTGGGCGGAATGACTCTCTTCATGCTTGTCTTGCCGGTAATAATTATCGCCACCCGCAACACGATTCGCGCAATTCCAAACACAATTCGTGACGGCGCCGCGGCTCTTGGCGCGTCAAAAATGCAAATAATGCTACACCATTTATTACCGCTTTCAGTACCAGGAATAATGACGGGAACGATTCTCGCCGTTTCGCGCGCCCTTGGCGAAACCGCGCCGTTATTGATGATTGGCATGATCGCCTTCATTGCCGACATTCCACAAAACTTCACCGACCCAACAACCGTGCTGCCGGTGCAGATTTATTTGTGGTCCGATTCTCCCGAAACTGGCTTCGCAGAAAAAACTTCGGCAGCAATTTTGCTTCTTCTCACTCTGCTAATTTTGTTCAATTTGGTGGCGATTATTTTGCGCAAAAAATTTGAGAAGAAGTGGTAGGCCTCTAATGCCAAACTTCCTCGACGCTTACAACGCCTCGTTCGCCGCCTTAAATGGATCGCTGCCCCAAAATTTAAAAACCAATTCACGCGACAAAGAGTGGCTGGTTGGAAGCAGTACTGTCCGGTTAAGAAATTATCAAAACCCCGTCAATCCTTGTAGTTCAATGGCCGAACAGGGGTAAAAAGTTTTTTCGATCTAGAAAATAAACACTCCTAGTAATGCTGAGCCTGTCGAAGCATGATCCAAGACCGCGCCCAGAATCATGCTTCGAC
>JAGWWH010000049.1 GCA_018970485.1 Pseudomonadota bacterium
AGGGGTGCAAGGAATTCTGAAGAAAAATGATCAGGGAAAACAAACATTATTCCTCCCAGAAGATCTTCATCTATGGGAAATGATGGATGTTATCGAAATTGTAGATCATGATACTCTTGCCAGAAATCCGGAAAAAAGAGCAGAAAGGGCCAATCAAATACAGGAGTTAGGAGTTACTTTTGAAAAAGCAGGACTGTATCTTTCAGAATATCTTCCAGATTTAGAGGAAGATAATGGAAAACTTATTGCACAAGATATTGCTCGAGAGTTTTATAACTATGGCTTATCTTTGCAACACAAAGAACAAAGGAGAGAAGATATACCTCAAGAATCATCACTTACCGAAGAAGATAAAACAAGGCTCGATGAATGGTTTTTGGGTAGAGACGCATATCAAAGGAGAATGACAAGGCTCGGAGAAAATCCAACAGAGGAACAAATCGAAGAAAGAAGGAAAAAACTTCTGAAAGTATATTTCAAGGCTCTTGGAAGAGTTGGCTACAAAGCAGATGGTGAAAAATCATGGCAAACCAAGGCTGGTCCTATGGAACGCTTGCAGGATATAGCCAGAAGACAAATCACCAAAGCAATAGAAACACCTAAAAGAGAAATGGAGGCATCAATTTTTAGAAGAGGGGTGGAAAAACTGGTAACGGAGATGAAAACTTCAAATTGGAGAGAGTCAATCCGAGAATTTCTTCAAAAGGGAGCTGATTTGGATTTAGCAACCGAAAAAGTGAATTTATACAACGATCTTGAAATCCCCAGGTTACAACAAGAGCTTGCAGAAGTAAGAGAAAGTGGTGATATAGCCAAGATTTCAGCCAAAGAACTGGAAATTGCCAAGAAAATCCAACAAGCGGTCAGCAGCTTCCCTTATCAATTAGGTGCTAATAATCCATCAGAAATGGTGGAAACTCAATTTATCAACTGTGTTGGTTCATCGATTCTAGGTGGTGGCTTGCTGGATGAAGTTGGTATCAAATATTTGCATGTAGATTGCCCAGGACATTCAGCAACGGTTTTGATTACCAGTGACGGCAAAGTATATTGGCAGGATTTTACACCTCCAAATGGAAGCAATGTTAATTATGTAGAGGTTTCATCTGACATGCTTGAGGGAAATATAGATTTTTCTGAACTAACCCATATCCAAGACGGCGGTTTGACTGTTGAATTTAAAAAATGGGAAATAAATAATAAAAAACTAAGAGTAACTCTATTACGCCCAGAAATTGGTTTACAATGCCATATTCTCATTAATACTGGAAACGTTTTAGTCGATCTTGGCAGAAAAGAAGAAGCAATTGTAACCTATAGGCAAGCGATCAGTGTTAATCCGAAACTTGCCCATCCTTACAGCGGACTTGGAAACGTTTTAGACGATCTTGGCAGAAAAGAAGAAGCAATTGATGCCTACAAACAAGCAATCAGTGTTGATCCGCAAATTGCCCATCCTTACAACGGACTTGGAAACGCTTTAAGTAAACTTGGCAGAAAAGAAGAAGCAATTGATGCCTACAAACAAGCAATCAGTGTTGATCCGCAAATTGCCCATCCTTACAACGGACTTGGAAACGTTTTAGACGATCTTGGCAGAAAAGAAGAAGCAATTGATGCCTACAAACAAGCAATCAGTGTTGATCCGCAATATGCCTATCCTTACAACGGACTTGGAAACGCTTTAAGTAAACTTGGCAGAAACGAAGAAGCGATTGTAGCATATCAGCAATTTATAAAATTGTGGAATGGTGACAATTATTGGACAGATAGAGCGAAAGGTGAAATTGAAAAACTACAAAAAGAATAAGGTGTTTTGGGCTTCGGGCATTCACCCCTTTTGTTCCCCTCTGCCCTTCGCCCAAAATGGAAAAACAAAATCAGATTCTTTTTAAGAGCAATCCCGATTGCTATCGGGATTAAAGGAAAACATGTACATCATATAACACGGCATATCTGGTTCAGAAATTTTGCGCTATAATAAAACTAAGGAATGCAAAATTTCTTCACCCAAATTTGCCAAAAACTAATTGATTTTAAAAGGAATTTTGGCAAACTTCAGATATACACAAACATTAGACAAAATGCCTTCGGCATTTTATCTAATGTGCTTCGGCTACGCCTCGTTATCCGATATGCCTTCGGCACATCCTCTAACTCGGTATATACAAAATTTACTTCCAAATACTTCGTATTTGTCCTAAACTTCGTATATACCGAAGCACATTAGGCGACATATTTCCAAGTCTTTTTTTAGAATAAGGAACGAGTGAAAAAATTTCTTATTTTTAATGAGGGGAAATAAAGAGTTTTGTCCGATGTCGCTCCAAAAACGATTTTTTGATTTTTTTTGAGTAAAAATGTATAATTTATTGATTTCACCAAATAAATAACAGTTTATGGAAAATTCTTTTGAAACAAATTTTATACCTCAAGTAATTGAGAAAACTCCCTTTGCAGATACACCTGCTCAGAATGTCTTTACTGAGTGGTGCAGAATCAATGATTCCATCATTCCTCAATTTATCTCAAGAGAAGAGTGGCAACAAAGAGGGGTGCAAGGAATTCTGAAGAAAAATGATCAGGGAAAACAAACATTATTCCTCCCAGAAGATCTTCATCTATGGGAAATGATGGATGTTATCGAAATTGTAGATCATGATACTCTTGCCAGAAATCCGGAAAAAAGA
>JAGWWH010000050.1 GCA_018970485.1 Pseudomonadota bacterium
TTTTATATTTTTCTATTTTCTATTTGAATAGAAATAACTATACATACTATACACCCTTACCATAAATTTCAAGAGAAGAACGCTTATTAGACTGAAGAAGCAGTGGTGTATAGGGTGTATAGTTGGGGTGTATAGTTAATAATCTGGACCATGAACCCTACACCACTATACACCTTTTTCCTATATGTCAATATAATAAACGATTTAGAAACATATTTTTTTCTAAGTATAACAATAAAGATGGAAATCATTGCAACAGACCCTATCAAGCCGATTGATGTTGACGCAGCCGTACGTTTCTACAGAGCGCACCTGAAAGCTGTATCGGATTACCAAAAGCGTAACTTGGAAAAGATGCGAACAAAAAATAAGGACTACAACGAGAAAATAAAAGTCCACGACAAAGAGAAATACGAAAAATATTTAGCAAAAAAGCGAGAGCATTATCACAATGTTCGCAAACCCAAAAGAGAGGCGGAAAAATTAGCCAAACAAGCAATCGCAAACGAAGAACCAAAAAATGAAATTTGTCAAACTTAGATATTTTATAAAAAAAAAAGAATATAGAAACTTTTTTTCTTTAGTAAGTATAACACAAAATCACAAATTAATTAATTCGATAAACTAAAGAAATGCAGCAAACTCCAATTACCGAATTTTTGAATGACAAGGGCGTTCAATGGTTTCCCATTATCCTCAATCTGACGAAGACAGACAAGATGCAGCATGGTGAGCCGAAGATTGACAAAAAACCATGTCCAGTTGACCACCCCCTTTACCATCACGAAAAGACAAAGGATGGAAAGTCATACATTTCAACGTTGCCCGAGATGACCGACTTTGTTAACTGTACCCCACAAGATATTATCAAACGCCAAAACTTGCTGCTAACCAAATCGTGGAAGAAGAAATTCAATTATATAGCTATGCGTACGGACAAAATGATGCATATCGACCTTGACTGCCCAGTATATAGCGAAGTGTACAAGGATTTACTCAAAACACATCCATACTATAAATCGGCCACAAAAAGCTATGGGATTCATATTTTCATTACATCTGATAGTGTTTCACCAGCGAATAGGACGGATTTGATAAACGACGTAGTAGATGGAAAATCAGAAGTGGAATTGCTATCGGGCCAGTGGGCTTATTGTAACATTGATGCAATGGTTTGCAACTCTGACTGTGAAGACATGAATTTCGACTTCGCACCGTATTTGGCGAAAAAAGCGGATTCAATTCCCAAACCCGTTGTTGTGACGAATTCAATAGTATCAAGTGATAACATGCAACTGAATAGGGAGATGCTAAATTTGATAAGAATTCAGCCAAAAGACCGAAAAGCATGGCAACCAATTTGTGACGCGATGAAGTCGAACGGTTTTTCGGAATCGGACTGGTTTGAGTTTTGCAAAAATAACGACTTAAACATGGACAAAGAAAAAATCGAATTTTACAGTAAGGCAAAAGGTGACAAAGAAGTTTATCTACTTTATAGATACGCCAAAGAATCAAACGCAGAGGAATACAAGAGAATTCTACAAAAATACAATTACAGTCAGCAAAGCCCGAAGTATCAATCATACTTGGATGCCAACGAATCAAAAGCAGGCACTCTTTCGGTTGAAGAGCTAAGCCTAACAACCAAGTACAAAAAGATGAAAGAGACGTTTGAGGAATCACATTTCAAGCTCGAATGTCCTATAAGATATGTGAAGGTCGACGCAAAGAAAGAGCTGCACTTCTACACAGAATCCGAAATGAACGAATATCTTACGGGCAAAAAAGGTTACGAGGTTCTTGATGGCGGCAAAACGTCTTTTTGGTCTGTCTGGAGACATGATGAAAACAAGAGGGTTTATTCTAACATCGTCTTCCAAACCAACCCGTCAAAGTTTTGCCAAGAATCATATAACTCATTTACAGGCTTTGAGAATCATGACGACAGTGTTGCCTCAATTGTCGAAATTGAAAGCAAGTTTTTCGAGGTTTTACGGCGCCTCACCGTCAAGCCAGAAATATATGAATACGTAAAAAGCTGGTTTGCGCACATCATACAGATGCCATTCAAAAAGACAAACACGGCCATTGTTTTATACAGCGATACAAAGGGAGTCGGTAAAAATGCAGTGATTGATGGCATGACCAACATTTTGGGCGAAAAATACTTCGGAATTCTCGAAGATATTGATGACCTTACTAAAAACTTCAACTCGCACCTCAGCAACAAGCTCATGGTGTACGGCGACGAAATCAGCTTCAATGCAAAAAGGTTATCCGACAAATTGAAAGCGGTTATTACAAGACCATACTTAAACCTCGAGAAAAAGGGTGTCGACGCAATAAAGGTCGAAGATAAAACCAACTACATCTTCACCAGCAACAACGAACATTGTTTTAAAATGGAAAAAGGCGACAGGCGTCTTTTCATGGTCAACTGCATCGAAGAAAAATTACCCCGAGACTTATCAACTGCCTTTTATGCAGAAATCGAAGACCCAGTCAAATTAAAGCAATTATTTCAATTTTTCAAGAACTATCAACAGGAAGAAAAGACGTACGAGATTGGCATCACTGCCCCGCCAGAAACAGAGTACAAAATCAATCTTCAATATGAAGACGCAGCGGC
>JAGWWH010000051.1 GCA_018970485.1 Pseudomonadota bacterium
CGCTCTTTTCCCTTCCTTCGTTTCCGCCTCAGGAGCGTTGATTTTAGCGAGTCGCAGAATCTCGTGGTGCTTAATTCCAAAGCCTAAATCGAGCTTAACGTGAATGGTGTCGCCGTCGACGACGCGCTCTAATTTCGCGACGTAAGTGAATTCGTTTCGTGCTTCGTGCTTGGTGCTTCGTGCTTCGGGGATCTTCACACTCTCACCACCAAGCACGACGCACGAAGCACGAAGCACGAAAATATTGAATCCCAAATCCACTTCTCCGTCTTTGGTTAAGGAGTAGGTGAAGAGTTTGCCGCGGGTTACGTGGAGTTTGGTGGGAGATTTTTTGGGTGGTTTTTTTTGTGATTTTATTTTTTTCACTACTTGCTCAAGTCGGTCAGATCCCAGTGCATTTTCAATCACTAAATTCTCTAAATATTTTCTAGTTTCTTCGCTTTTTACTGCCGACAAAGTTCGGTAGTGACTCCAATTTAACTTAGTTTCGAACTTAGGCAGAGTAGGGTAGGATTTGTGAAATGCCTGCATCCGGTAAAGAGTTCTTTGAGAAATTTTGGTGTCTTTTTCTAATTCAGAAAAAAATTTTTCTCCGTAGCCGTTTTGATTTTTATTTTTGAGATGTTCTTCAATTTCTTCGCCAATTTTCCAACTCATTACAACCTTTTGGTAGTCGACTGTTTTGACAATATTTTGCTTCGTTTCGTCAATTATTTTGTGAATCTTTTTTAGGGATTTTTGGTAATTTTTTAGAGAAATTTGCATTGGCTGTGAAATGTTGATTTTACTGGCTAAAACAGGTTTTTTAAAAGATTTTGACCGTACGGACAAAATCTCATTATTTTTCTTGTCAAAAAGAATGAATTCTTAAACCAAGATTCCTCGTTAAATTTTACGACAAAATTAAATTCTAAATTCAGCAAATGGCTTTAACGCAACTCATTTTACAGAACTTATTTTCCTTCATTTTAATCACTTCGGTAATCGTTTTTATTCACGAATTGGGCCATTTTTTGGTGGCAAGATTTTGTGGCGTGAGGATTGAAGAATTCTCGATTGGCTTCGGTCGCGAGCTGTTTGGATTCACCGACAAAAAAGGCACGCGCTGGAAATTTTGCCCGATTCCTTTTGGTGGTTACGTCAAAATGTTTGGTGACAAAAATGGTGCTTCGATCCCAGACGCAGAGAGGATTGCGCAAATGTCTGTGGAAGAAAAAAAACAATCTTTTCTTGGTAAAAATGTCTGGCAACGCATGGCAATCGTGGTTGCGGGGCCGGTCGCTAATTTTATTTTGGCGATTCTTATTTTTACTGTGATTTTCAGAATTAATGGCCTCGTCACTACTCTGCCAATTATTGACAGCGTTGTTGAAAATAGTGCGGCAACAGAGGCTGGCTTGAAAAAAGGTGACAAAATTTTGGCAATTAATTCCAAAGAAATCGTCGCTTTTGAGGAAATTCGTCAAATCGTTTCAGCCAATACTGTCGAGGAATTGCAGCTAAAAATTTTGCGTAACAGCGAAGAAATTTCCTTGGCAATTATTCCAAAAATCCAAACAACTAAAAATATTTTTGGCGAAGAGGTTAAGGTGGGAATGCTTGGTATTACTGCTTCCGAGAGTAGTCACCAAGATTTAAATTTGTGGCAAAGTTTTGTCGAAGCTAACAAGGAAACCGCGCAAATGAGCGTCGCAATTTTTAAAGCGATTGGAGAATTATTAACCGGAAAGCGCTCGGTTGAAGAGTTGGGCGGGCCAATAAAAATCGCAAAATATTCCGGTAAAACCTTTGAAATGGGTGCAATTGCCGTTCTTTGGTTTGGAGCAATGATTTCGCTTAATCTTGGCGTAATGAATCTTCTGCCAATCCCAGTGCTCGACGGCGGCCATTTATTTTTCTACGTAATCGAAGCAATTCGCGGCAAAGCTCTTTCCGAAAAAATTCAACAAATCAGCTTTCGTTTTGGTTTAAGTTTGGTTCTCGCTTTGATGTTACTGACGACATTCAACGACATTAAACAAATCGTAGGCTGGGCGGGCTGAATTTGATTGAACAATGACAAAATCATCTCGCCACTCACCTCACTTAATCCTTAACAATAAAGGGCGGAGATCTTTGAAAAATTTTGAAGAAGGTGAAAAATTTTTTAGAGCAAAAACCGATTCAAAAGAGCTAATCGAGGAGGCTTTGGTTGCTAATTGGGAAGATAAAGAGGCGAAGTTAAACGAGAAAAAGTGGCCAGCTCTGAGAGCAAAATTAAAAAAATTATCCAAATGCTGGGAATTCAAAAGTCTTTCGAGCGCTAGAACTTACTTGGTTACGGAGGATGAAAGTGGCGCTTTCGATTTAACTATTTTCGAGGAAGAGGTTAAGAAAAGGATCAGTATTGATTTCGATTTGAGAGACAAAAACTTAAATTTCGGCTTCGACAATATTGAGGAGTTCGAAGATTTTTTTGCGTCGATTCCAAAAAATTACGAAGACTTGGCGCGGCAGGCGGCTATTGCGCAATTTGAACTTGGAGCGGTACTCAATAGTTTGTTTTTAGATTCTGCGAGCGAAGAACGAATCTTCAA
>JAGWWH010000052.1 GCA_018970485.1 Pseudomonadota bacterium
GGAAGGTCAATCCATTAAATTTCGAGTAAATACATCCATTCGTGATACATCAATAATTGAATCTGAATTCAATGTTGAACTTCCACAGGAATTGATTAATTTTTACAGCGAAACGAATGGGGTTAGCATATCTATGCAGATAGAGACAGATGGCGATTGGATCGGAATCGGCGATCTGATCTGGCCTGTCGAAAGATTGTTAGACGAGAATAAATTGTACCGAACCAACCAAGATTTCAAAAAAAATTATATGCCATTTGACTGCTTGTTATTTATCGGTGATGCCGGAAACGGGGACACTTTCGGGTATTCTATTCACGAAGGTAAAATATGGAAAACCGATATTTATGCCTGGAACCATGAAGATGACAGCAGAACTTGGGTTGCCCCAGACTTAGAAACATTTGTAAACTGGTGGAATAGTGGAAAAATAAAAACATAAGACCAACCACTAAATCAATAAAAATGGAATTTGAATGGGACGAAAATAAAAACAAATCCAATCAACTCAAACACGGCATCAGTTTTGAAGAAGCGACTAAAATATTTGATGACGAAAAACGAGTTGAACATCAGGACTTTCGACAGGACTACGGCGAAGACCGCTGGAAGACCATCGGGCAGATACTGGGTATCATTTTTTCGGTTACCTATACGCATCGTGCGGCGGTGATAAGGCTTATTTCAGCAAGACGGGCAAGCCAAAAGGAGCGCGACTTGTACGAAAACCAATAAAAACGCTTATATTTGCGATTAAAATTGAAAATTATGGCAGTACAGACCATCAATCAGAAAAAAGCGGTAGAACTGCTTAGAGACGGTCAGACCGTAGCCGACTACAAAATTGACTTCAACGATGACCAAGTTGAGGCCCTGGATGCTTTTTTACTCAGAAAAAATGGGATTGCGCTCCCTGACCATCTCATATTTTACGATGATGACAGTATTGATTTTGACGATGACGCAGACATCACGACCGAGGATTTTGAAAATGAAAAATTAGTTCGGGTGCTTCGAGCGGAAGTTGCCATAGACAAAGAGATTGCCGACTGGGTATCGCAAGGCAATATCAATGTGAATCAATTGCTTACCAATTTGATGAAAGACTTTTATAAAAACGCCAAAGCAACTTCAATGCTTAACCCCGATAATAAAATGCCTCGAACAATGCATGGTTGACAACCGCTTCCTAAACGTCGCGGTGTGACAAGCATGCTCCGTTACCAGCAAAGTTATACGACCACACAATTACGACAGTTTATAAAGTCATCGGTGAACTGTCCACTACTCGACTTCGATTTGACTTTGACACAAGTTCAAAGGTTCGTGCTTTGTATCAATTTTGGTCGGTGGACAGTCAACCGTTTACTTTTATAGGAAAAATTATTACGGACAGACAATCATCTAACACGACTGACAACCTCTGGTGAAGCCAACTACTATCAAATTTTAGAAAGTGAGAATAACTCATTTTCCTTTCAAACGATTGTTGAAGGAGGCTTTGGTACAACTTATTCAGCGAAAAGAAAGTGAAAGGCGGTACCTTTGCTGCAAATTTTAACAAAATGGCAAAAAAGCATATTCGTTTTGACTGGGCAGCAAAAAAAATGCTGCGAGACAAAAAGAACTTCGGCATCCTCGAAGGCTTCCTTTCGGAACTTTTGAAGGAAGACATCCTCATCGAAGGACTTTTGGAGAGCGAGGCTAATCAAGAGGATGAAGACGAGAAGTTCAACCGAGTTGACCTGTACGCAGAGAATTCGAAAGGCGAACATATCATCATCGAAATCCAAAATACAAGAGAGTTAGACTATCTGATGAGGATGCTCTTTGGCACAGCGAAAGCCGTGACTGAAAATCTCAAAATTGGGTCACGATACGCTGACATCAAAAAAGTCATTGCTGTGAGCATTGTCTATTTTGATTTAGGGCAGGGCGATGATTACGTCTATGTTGGGCAGACACGATTTAAAGGGATGCACACTAAAACAGAACTTCAACTTACTTCGGCGCAGAAAAAGATGTTCAAAAAAACGGAGGTGCATCAAACCTTCCCTGAATACTATCTCATTCGCACGACTAAATTCGCCGATGTGGTAAAAGATACGTTGGACGAGTGGATTTACTTTTTCAAAAACAGCGAAGTTTTGGACGAGTTTCGGGCAAAAGGCATGAACGAAGTCAGAGAAAAACTAAACGTGATGAATATGCCCGACGAGGAGAGAAAAAAATATAATAAATATATCGAGAGATTGAGTGATGAGGCGAGTTACGCAGATACTTTGAAAATTGAAGCGGAGGAAAAAGTCAGAGAAGATGAAAGGAAAAAGAGGGATACTGAAATTGCATTGAACTTTTTGCATCTCGGCTTTAACGACGAACAAATCTCGGCAGGAACAGGATTGACTTTGGCGGATGTTCAAACCCTACGCAGTAAACTGAATAAATAAAAACAGCGAACAACGCACTCCCGCCCCCCCCGCCAAGCCCAACCCGCAAAGCCAACGCA
>JAGWWH010000033.1 GCA_018970485.1 Pseudomonadota bacterium
CAACAACTGGAATAAGAGGTTTTCCCGATACTGATACTAACTACGGTAAAGGTTTTCAGGATGGATGTGTTGCGGCTTGGGATGCTGTAACAAAAGGCTTAACAGCCGATCTAAAACCAAAATTTGATTACAAGAGATATGTCAAAAGCCCAGACTATAACCTTGGCTGGGGTGATGGCATAGAACACTGTACCTACATCAATGACTGGAACGTATTTTAATCTAAATCCCGTTAAAAAGGCGAAAGCGATCCAGGCACTTTTGGCAAAAATTACTCATCGCTTTATGATAAAATTTTTTTTCTTTACGACCCTGATATTATTGAGCTCTTGCCGCTTTCCAACAAATTTTGGCTTTTATCAGCCACTAACTCTTGATACTAATGTGCCAGACGGACCACCTGAATTTAAAGCTGGATGGAGAGATGGTTGTAGATCTGGAATGGCGAATGGAACTTTTCTGAACTCAGCTGTTTATTTAACCAAATCTGGCCCGTCATTTTCACCTGTTTATACTCACGACCCACAATATCGTTCTGGTTGGAGTACTGGATACTGGATTTGTGGTACCTACAGCTCCAGCTTTGTATCAATGTCTCCAATGCAGCGTGCCCCATTAGATTAATTATGATCCGCCTTCACTATTTTTTAATTTTATTGATCCTCTTTTCTTGCTCTAATCGTGCTGCAAGGTTTTTACCAGATCGCCCCAGCAAAGAGTTTAAAAAATCAATTGCGGAAGGATCTCCCGAGTTTGCGCAAGGCTGGAAAGATGGCTGCGAAGTTGGAATGTCGACGGCTAGTAACACTTTTTACAAAATGTTTTATCGCAATAACGCTATTGATGGCTTTAAAATGGGAAGTTCTTCCGACTACTCAACAGCTTGGAATAACGCATTTTTATACTGTATTCGTTCTGATTCGATTAAGCAGGGAAGTTCGATATGGGGTTCGATGTTTGGTGGTTACAAATGATCAATAAAACTCTTCTTGTAGCACTTCTTTTTTTCAGCCTTGTCTCATGCAAGATTTTTACGATACCGGGAAAAGTCGCATTTTTACCTTTCACCAATTTTAAAGTTCCGCCCGGAACTCCGGCATTTCAAGCTGGATACAAAGATGGCTGCTCAGGCGTAATTTATGCCAGAGGTAACGTTTTTTATCGCTCACGCTACGATTATCGATATGACCCAGAAATGATTGGAAACGCCGAGTATAAATTTGGTTACTCAAAAGGTTGGGGTTGGTGTTTTTATAACGTCGTTGGTGTTGGTCAAAGTGCTCCAAATAAATCTGCGGATAGATTTTTATCTCCTTACGGCACAAGGCCAACTTTTGATACATCACCAAATACTGTAGATAATGCTTGGGGTGGTTTTTTTGGAGGGCTTTCTTCGCCAATAGATGGAAACTCAACCCCAGGTGGCTTGGACGGTTCATATGATATTTTGCAGAAGGGAATAAGTGGTGGTAGCGCGGGTTCGGGTCAATCAGCCTTCGGTAATCCACTTTGGTCTGGTGAAACTTCACCTGGTTTTATGGGAATTTGGTAATGCTTTTTCGTCTTTTGCTAACAGCAATATTTCTAACTTCTTGTTCTACACCTAATTGGTATAAACCTTACGGCTACATGATGTTTAAGAAAATACCAAAAAAAGCATCACCTGGTTTTAAACTCGGATGGCAACATGGTTGTGAATCCGGATTAGGCTCACAATTTGGCGGCGGTATTTTTATGTATTTTTACACTTGGCATCGCGATGTCGACATCACTTCTTCTAATCCAGACGTCGATAAAATCAGAAAGCGCTACAAAAAAGAATTAGCGGGAATCGATTGGAATAATCGATCTCAAATCGACAAAAACTTTAACGACTATAACTCAATTTTCTGGAACGCTCACAGCTTTTGTCACGCATCAGTTATAGGGATTTTGCAAACCACTGACATCTCAGGTGATGGTGGTCGTGGTTTAATCCCAACCCTTCCGGGTGATGCTCGTTACGATCCTTCTCAAGATTCAATTGGTCGTGTTTGGTCTCTTCATGGCAAGGGTGATACGCGTATTGGAACTGGATTTTGGTAATATGAAATTTCTCTGCACATCTCTTTTAATTTTCCTTCTCACTTCTTGCGCTTCTTACAAGCCGATCCTCGATCAAAACGAAAAATTTTTTGCGAGCGACGGAGCAGAAAGAGAGAAGGATATCGATTCCTGCAAAAAAGAATCTGATGAATATTTAGACAAATTAAAAGCCGAACGAGCCGCGCGAGAAGCGGGTCGCAAGGCTGTAATTGGTGGAGTTGTTGGTGCGGCAGTTGGTGCACTTTCGGGAAGAAATCTTAAATCAAGTTTGATTGGAAGTGCGATCGGAGCGGGTGCTGGTGCAATAATCGGTGGCCTTTCAGTTGCCGGTGAAGATAAAGTAAAACCCGACGTAATCAAACAGCGCTACATCGGAAATTGTTTAGCGAGAAAAGGTTATTCGGTGATTGGCTGGTATTAAAAAAATCAAAAAATGAGCACAGAAAAAGAAAAAAAACCAGAAGGAATTCGTGTCGCAAAAGTAATCGCCGCAGCAGGTCATTGCTCGCGTCGTGAGGCAGAAGAATTAATCGCAGAAGGGCGGGTGAAGGTGAATGGTCAAATCATCACAACTCCCGCAACATTCATTACTGATCACTCAATCAAGGTTGACGACAAACTAATCGGTGCCAAGGCCCCTAGGCGCTTATGGCTTTTCCACAAACCTGTCGGTTATTTAACAACGACAAAAGATCCAAATAATCGCAAAACAATTTTCGATTTATTGCCGAAAGATTTGCCACGCGTGATCGGAGTTGGAAGATTGGATTACAACACTGAAGGCTTGCTGCTATTGACTACAGACGGTGCTTTAGCGCGTCACCTAGAGTTGCCAAAAAACAAATTTGTTCGCGAATATCGCGCGCGAGTTTTTGGTAAAATTGATGAAGAAAGAATTAAAAGATTAGAGCGCGGAGTGACGGTAGATGGCGTCAGATATGGCTCGATCAAAGTTAAAGTGGAGTCGGAAAAAGCCTCAAATTCTTGGTTAAAAATTTCTCTCACTGAGGGAAAAAATCGCGAGATCAGAAAAGTGATGGAGCATTTCGGCTTACAGGTGAACAGGCTGATCAGAATTTCTTACGATGATTTTAAGTTAGGCGATTTGCCGGTTGGACAAGTGCTAGAAGTGAGAAAGGCAGTGGTGAATCAGTTTAAATTGTAAAAATAAATGCCACTCGAAAGGCGGGAATATTTACAGATTGTAGCATGAAACCCGATATTTTTTTTGCTAAAGTTGAGTTTCTGCTTGCTAAATCTTCTCCTAAAAAAATTGCCGTCGCTGTCTCTGGAGGCTCAGATTCATTGGCTCTAACTCTGCTTTTAAAAGAATTTTGTTCGAAAAAAGCGATCAAACTTTTTGCGATAACCGTTGATCACAAAATCCGCGAAAGCTCGTCACAAGAGGCCGCGGAGCTTAATAAGTTTTTGATTAAGCAAAAAATTCCTCACCAGATTTTTTCAGTTCCAAGCAAAAAAATTCCGCAAAAAAACATCGAAGCAAAGTTGCGCGAGATCCGCTACGCCTTGCTGCAAGAATTCTGCACAAAGAATGAAATCGATTTTTTATTTCTTGGACATCATCGCGGAGATGTGGCGGAAAATTTTTTAATTCGTCTTTTTCGTGGCTCTGGTTTGGATGGCCTTTCAACGATGAAAGAAATTGTCGAGATCAATAAAATCAGGCTCGTGCGACCTCTTTTAGATTTTGAAAAAGATGATCTAAAAAAATTTCTCCGCGCGAAAAAAGTGAAGTGGTTTGAAGACGAAACAAACTCTGATGAGAAATTTTTACGCAACAAAATCCGTAATTTTTTAGCAACGCTTCCTGAAAAAAAATTAATCGAACAGCGCATCAAAAATTCTTCCGATGAAATCGCTAAAATGCGTGATTTTTTTGACGAAGTGATGTGGCACGAAACCAATGGAATCGTGCTTTTTGAGAAAGATATGGTTTTGATTCATCGTCAGAAATTCCGCGAACTTAACCAAAGCATCGCCCTAAAAATTCTCGCTTTTTCTTTGATGAAAATCGGTGGAAAAAACTACAAACCTCGTCGTGAAAAACTGGAAAGATTTTACCAATATTTAATCGCAAAGGACGTGTTAAAGCCGCGTGAATTTTATGGATGCGTGGCGAAAAAATTTGATAAGGAGAATGTGGTAATTCTTCCTGGATCCCCGCCTGCGCGGGGATGACGATGGAAGTAGAGAGCTTAACTAGTCATCCCCGCGCGAGGCGTGGATCCAGAAAAACTCGTCACACACAAAATTTATTTAAAAACCAAGTGAGCAAATTTGACGTCGTAATCATCGGGGCAGGTGCCGCAGGATTAATGTGTGCACTAACTGCGGGACAACGTGGTCGTAGAGTTCTGTTGATCGATCACGCTAAAAAAGTCGGCGAAAAAATTCGTATTTCTGGGGGCGGAAGATGTAACTTCACCAACCTCCACACCGCGCCAAAAAACTTCATCTCCTACAATCCACATTTTTGCGTTTCCGCTTTGAATCGCTTCACTCAGCACGACTTCATCTCTTTAATGAAAAAACACCAAATCGCCTTTCACGAAAAAACTTTAGGCCAACTTTTTTGCGATGTTTCGTCGCAACAAATTATTGAAATGCTTTTGCGTGAATGTGCTGTAGGAGCTGTTGAAATAAGGCTTGAAACCGCAGTGACCAAAATAAAAAAATCAGAAACTGTTTTCGAAATTGAGGTTGGAAGTGAGTTGATTCAAAGCGAATCTTTAGTGATTGCGACGGGAGGATTATCAATTCCAAAAATGGGTGCAACTGGCTTTGGATATGACGTCGCGCGACAATTTGGTCTGAAAGTTAAGCAAACAATTCCCGCCCTTGTTCCGCTAACTTTGGAAGAAAATATTTTGTGTGAGACCAAAAATCTTTCTGGTGTCGCGGTTGATGCAATCGTCTCTTGCGGTAAAGTAAGTTTTCGTGAAGCAATTTTATTTACCCATCGCGGACTCAGCGGCCCAGCCATTCTACAGATTTCATCTTACTGGAAACATGGAGAAAAAATCGTGATTAATTTACTGCCAGAAATTGATGTTTTTGTGCGCTTACAAGAAGCGAAAAAGTTACAACCAAGACAAGAGCTACAAAGTTTCTTTGCGCAATTTTTGCCGAAAAGTTTAGCTAATTTTTTGACATCTAGAACAAATCACTCAGGAAATATTTCGCATCTTTCAGCTAAAAAAATTCATGAAATTGCTGATTTAGTGAATCGCTGGAGCTTGATCCCAAGTGGCACGGAAGGATATGCCAAAGCCGAAGTAACTTCGGGCGGAGTTGATAGTGATGAAATTTCCTCAAAAACATTCGAAGCAAAATTGGTGCCGAATTTATTTTTTATCGGAGAGGTTTTGGATGTGACGGGTTGGTTAGGGGGCTTTAATTTTCAATGGGCTTGGGCATCTGGCAAGGCAGCAGGGGAGTGGGTTTAATCAATTTTTTGATCTAAATAACCCGAGTTTGGCTTCTAAAAAACTTTAACTTTTTAAAAATTGTCAGCTTCGGATTGTTTTTTGGTTATTAAATAGCATCGATTATAATTTTTCTAAGTTTTATTAAGCTTGTTTCAAATTCAGTAATAAAACTTAGAATATTATTAAAATAATAATCGAGGGTTGGTAATAATATAATTATAATTTTTAGAAAAGAATGATGGTAAAATTATATCTTTTTTCGTTACTAATTTAGTGTTGAGTTTGGTTATTTTGATTTCTTTGTTGTCTTTGTTTTTCTAAACGCTCTCTAAAAAAATCAGTACGTTTATTAGTAATATCCTCGGTACGTTTTTCGGCAGCTTTTGCATGTCCATTTAAATCATCTCTGACGGCAGTAGCTTTTTCACGATACTCCTCTGCTGTATTTTTTTCTGGATCTGATTCTTCTTTATTAGAGAAAATACTAATAAATCCTGTAATAGCTTGAGCGACAACCTTCTCGAAAATACTTAAAAACTTTTTAAAAGAAGAAGTCTTACTTTTTTTATCGCTTGGCTTTGTTTTTTGTGAAATATTGACAGTCAAAGGAGTTTGCTCTGGCTGCTCTATTTTTCTTGTTGGTGATTCGGTTTTTTGTGGGACTTCCTTAACTCCTGAATCGGTTTTGTCTTTTAGAATTATTTTACGGGTTGGAACTTTGGGAAAATTAAGTCCTCCAACCATATTTCCTCTAGCTTCTTCTTTTTCTGGAAGAGTTGCTACTTTCTTTGAGTCAGTTTGTTGTAGAATTATTGCATGGGTTGGAACTTCAGGGAAATCATATTCTCCAGCCTTATTTACTCCAAGTTCTTTTGAAGTTTCTTCAATTAAAGAATCTATTTTATCACTATTCACATCATTAGGAAATAGAATTTGAGCAGCAACTTCAATTTGACCAAACTGGGCATCTAACTCAGAAAATCCTCCTTCTAATTTTTTTGAAATCTCTTCTAAATTTTTCTTTGAATATTTTTCCGCCTTTTCAAGCTCTTTATCTAATTTTTTATAATCACTTTCTTCTGCAGCTTTACGGATTTTATCATTATAATCGTCTGGCATAAAATACTAATTTATTTTTATTGAAAAATTACCTGAAAAATTTTGAGAAACTCTTATTCGAAAGAGTGGTCATCATTATAATATTATAATTATAATGATAGAAATTCACTCGAAAAATAATGAATATTCAAAACAATATTAAACGCGAATCAGAGTCTTTTAGTTTCCCTCATTTTTCAACCAATTTCACAAAGAGTTTTTAAAGAGTTTTTAATTTGCCCAGGAATTTTTGGTCTTTCCCCGCGCCAGATTCAGTCTCTGACCCAGTGCGCATTTTCATTTCTTAATTAATTTCTTGAACTGAGCTTTAGGAAGGGGTCAGAGACTTCGTCCTACTGAGTCTCTGACGCATTTCTGCTAAGAATTTTTTTCCAAAGCCAAAGCAACATCAAAAGCGGTTTGCTCGTCAAAATGCTTGGTGATTATTTGTAGACCTAAAGGCAATCCATCTTTGTCAAAACCGGCGGGAACTGAGATTGCTGGGAGGCCGGCAAGATTTACAGGAATGGTGAAGACGTCGTTTAAGTACATTTTAACTGGGTCGGATTCGCCGATTGTTTTTGACTCATTAATTGAAAATGCAGCGCTGGGAGTTGTCGGTGCAAGAATTGCATCAACTTTTTTGAAAGCCTCGATGAAGTCTTGTCGAATAAGGTTGCGCACTCTTTGAGCTTTTTTGTAGTAAGCGTCAAAATAGCCGGCGGACAGAACGTAAGTTCCGGTTAAAATTCTTCTTTTTACTTCTTGGCCAAAGCCTTGGGCGCGGGTTTTTTCATACATTTTTTCGATCGAAAGATTTTCTTCTTCCGCGCGAAATCCGTAACGCACGCCATCAAATCTCGAAAGGTTTGATGAGCATTCAGCTGAGGCTACGACGTAATAAACAGCGGCAGCGTAATTGGTGTGAGGTAGAGAAATTTCGACAATTTCAGCACCACGTTTTTGCAAAGCTTCTTTGCCGCGATTCCAAAGTTGGATGATTTCTTCAGGCATGCCGGCGACAAAATATTCTTTTGGAATGCCGATTTTTTTACCTTTGATGTCTGCGTTTAGAAGCTTCTCAAATTGAGGAACGACAAGATTAACCGAGGTAGAATCTTTGACGTCAAATCCCGAAATCACGCGCTGTAAAAGTGCGGCGTCGTAAACATTTTTGGCGAAGATTCCGGCTTGGTCGAGAGAGCTTGCGAAGGCGATCATGCCGTAGCGCGAGCAGCGTCCGTAAGTTGGTTTAATGCCGACAGTATTAGTGAAAGATGCGGGCTGTCTGATTGATCCACCAGTGTCGGATCCAGTTGCGGCGGCGCAAAGATTTGCGGCAACGGCAGCAGCGGAGCCGCCGGAAGAGCCACCCGGAACTAAATTTTCGTCAGAACCTTTTCTTTTGTAGGGATTAATTACTGGGCCAAAAAAGCTGTTGGTATTGGCAGAGCCCATGGCGAATTCATCCATGTTTAGCTTGCCTAAAGTGATTGACCCGGCGTCGAGAAGTTTTTGGGTAACTGTTGATTCGTAAGGCGGAACGAAGTCTGCGAGCATTTTTGAGCCGGCAGTTGTGCGCAGATTTTTAGTGCAGAAAAGATCTTTGATGCCGAGAGGAATTCCTTCTAAATCACCAGCTTTTCCGGCAGAAATTTTTTCGTCAGATTTTTTTGCTTGAGTCAGAGCGAGATCGAAGGACTCAGTGATGAAAGCATTCAAATGACGATTTTGCTCGATGTTTTTGATGTAGCTTTGTGTGAGTTCAACCGCAGAAAATTTTTTTTCTGACAAGCCTTTGAGAGTTTGGCCGATGGTTAATTTTGTGAGTTCCGTCATTTTGCTTGTTCGATTAATTTAAGTAATTCGCCTTGGTTGAGAAGTTCGCTTGCGACCAGCCCATTCACAGCTCCAGGGCCGTAAACAGCATTAAATGGAATGGCGAAGCGATTGTATTTTCGCATGAAAGCCATGATTTCTGGATTGGGCTTGGTGATGTCGCCTCTAAGAGCGATAATGTCTCCGCGCTTTATTAGCAGAGATATTTCCTTGCTTTGCAGAACACGAATTTTGTTGAATTTGCAGGTAAGACACCAATCTGCCGTAATATCCACCAACACAGTTTTTCCTAACCCAACCTGACGCTGAATTTCTTCTTCATCAAATTTTTGCCAGAGCGATTCAAATTTTTGTACCTCGGGTTTTTGATATTTTTTAAGTCCTTCCGAAACTGAAAAAATCGCACAGATCAGAACTGCTAATATTACATATCTCAAAGATTTTTCTGGTATTTTGGTGGAGAAGAAAATTCCGGCACTTAGTAGAGCAACCAGTATTGACGCGGTTAAACCGAGATTATTCGACAAAACATGTAGTAGCCAAAACAGAGTCGCCGCCATTAATAGAG
Organism: Pseudomonadota bacterium; assembly: GCA_018970485.1. Taxonomy (GTDB): domain Bacteria; phylum Pseudomonadota; class Alphaproteobacteria; order Rickettsiales; family UBA1997; genus UBA2645. Next base: position 9,040 of record JAGWWH010000033.1, read on the forward strand.
CGAGAATTTTTTTGAATTTAATCATCCAAATTCCCGGTTTTGGCAATGAGTAGACTAGCTTTGGAGCGAAGAAGAGGACGATGTAAGGCGCAGAAAATCCGATTCCGATAAAGAAAAATATTACGGAAATTATTGTGAAATCTTGCACCAGCGCAAAAGAAATCGCCGAGCCTAAAAATGGTGCGGAGCAAGGTGTTGCTAGGAGTGTTGCTAGAATTCCAGAAAGAAAATTTGGTAGAAAAATATTTTTCTTTTTTTCGCCTTCGTTGATTTTTTTATTCAAAAATGTCGCCAGTGCTTGCTCAAAAGTGAGCTCGAATTTTCCAAATAAATTAGCCGTGAAGAATGTGGTGATGATTATTAATACAATCAAAAATTGTGGGTTTTGAAATTGCAGTCCCCAACCAAGCTCATTGCCGGTGATTTTAATTAAACAAGCGAGTAGGGCGAGAGAGAGAAAGCAGGTGAGAATGCCGAGGGTGGTTGCGAAAAATGAGAAACGAACGCGCGAAATATTCGCACTCGGACGATCGATTATCGAAAATAATTTTATCGACAGAACCGGCAAAACGCAGGGCATTACGTTTAATATTAATCCACCAAGAAGGGCGAAAAAAATGTAAGTTAGTAGAGTTGGTAGTTTAGTTGTTTGTTGTGGGCTGGTAGTTGTTGGCGTTGATTCGTCGGTGAGTTTTGTTGGGTAGAATTTTTCGATTTCTTTTAGGATTTCCTCATCGATTTCGTTAGGAATTTTTAGAGAAAATTTTTCGTTAACCGGAATACAAATATTTTTGCAGGCGCCGTAATCTAATGAGAGAGTAAGTTCGGCGAGCTCACCATTTTTTTGTAAATCTATTTTAACCGGAATTATCACTTCGTTGTGGTAGGCGGAGTAGTGAAAAGTTTCGTCGCCAACTTTCTCTTCAAAAATTTCTGAAGACGGCCAAGAGATGTGATGATTTAAATAATTTGATCCAGAAAAAACAAAAGCCGGAGGCATACCGATTCCACCTGATTGCTCTCCATAAATTTTCCATCCTGAGCCAATTTTGAACTGCACTCCGGCGATTAATTTTCTTTCGCCTTTTTCTTCGTAAAATGAAGCGATTAATCTTGTTTGAGCTGCGTCGGAAGAACTTTTATGCCACTCACTAGTTGCTGCTGATGCAGAATTTAGACGCAGAAAAATTAGCGCTAAAACGAAGAGTATTTGTCTGTTGAAAAACATGGTCGGGGAAAATAGGTTGCGCGCGCTTTCTCATTGTTCTTCTCACAACTTTCAACATTTCAATTATCCAGATGAGCTCACACGAAAATGATGCAACAAAAGTTGCGTGCGATGGTGGCGACGGTGCTTCAAAACATCCTTTGGTTTACCTAAAAATTAACGAGAAGGGTTCGGTTATTTGTCCTTACTGCGGCAAAAAAATTTCGAAAAAAGAATCTCCTAAAAAACATGACTAACACAGCAATTCTCGGCCTACAATGGGGTGACGAAGGTAAAGGTAAAATCGTTGATTTTTTGGCAGATAAATTTGGTGCCGTGGTGCGCTTTCAAGGTGGGCACAATGCTGGCCACACCATTAAAGTTGGTGACAAAACTTACAAACTTAGCTTGCTACCTTCTGGCGTAATTCGTGGAAAGTTTTCTGTGATTGGAAGTGGTGTGGTTGTTGATCCAATCGCTCTTTTTTCTGAGATCAAAAAAATCGAAGAAGCGGGAATAAAAATTAATTCTAGCGGCCTAGCGATTGCTGAAAATTGCTGCTTAATTCTTTCGGTTCACCGCGAATTAGATCAATTGCTCGAGGCAAAAAAAGGTGAAAATAAAATCGGCACGACTGGTCGCGGCATTGGCCCAGCTTACGAAGATCGAGCTGGTCGTAGAGCAATTCGCATTTGTGATTTACTCGACGAAAAGACTTTCCGCACGCGTGCCGAAAATCTACTTGAGTACCACAATCTATTGAGGCGAAGCCTCGGCGCTGAGCTAAAAACGGTGGAAGAAATTTTGGCTGAATTAGCGCCAGTTAGAGAGCAAATTCTCGCTTTGGCCAAACCAGTTTTTGAGATTGCTGAGAAACTTTCTTCTTGCGGCCCGGTAATGTTTGAAGGGGCGCAAGGCGCCTTGCTAGATGTGACTTACGGAACTTTCCCTTTCGTTACCTCAAGCAACACAATGATTGGACAAGTTGCTCTTGGTTCTTGTCTCGGCGTTGCTGATTTACACAAAACAATTGGCGTACTCAAGGCCTACACAACGCGGGTTGGATCTGGTCCATTCCCAACTGAATTGAATGAAGAGATCGGAAATTTTTTACGAATTGAAGGAAAAGAAGTTGGAACTGTAACCGGTCGCGATCGTCGCTGCGGCTGGTTTGATGCGGTTTTGGTGCGTCAAGCAATTCAACTTTCTTCGGTAAAAGAAGTTGCTTTGACCAAGCTAGATGTGCTCGATAAATTAGAAAAAATTAAAATTTGCGTGGCTTACAAAATTGCTGAAAAGACTTACAATTACTTACCGCAAGCCATTCACCTTTGGGATAAAATTGAGCCAGTTTACGAAGAAATTGAAGGCTGGAAGGAAGTCACAGTTGGCGCGAAATCATTAGACGAACTTCCGAAAAAAGCTCGTGCTTACATTGCTCGAATCGAAGAACTGTGTGGGGTAAGAGCCTCAATAATTTCAACCGGCGCAAAGCGCGAAGAAACAATTTTGGTTAATTAAATGAAAGTAATGCAAATCCTTCCCGCCCTAGAGAGTGGCGGTGTAGAACGTGGGACAGTTGATGTCGCTAAGGCGTTAAAAAAAGAAGGTTTTGAGCCTATCGTCCTTTCAAAAGGCGGCGTAATGGTTTATCAATTGCGCGAGGCTGGTATTACTCACATCGAGCTGGCGATTGGTAGTAAAAATCCACTTAAGATTTTTTCTAACATCGGCCAATTAGTAAAAATTATTAAAGAACATCAGGTTGATATTGTTCATGTGCGCTCAAGAGCTCCAATGTGGAGCGCATATTTCGCCTGTAAAAAAACTAAAACAAAGTTAGTCGCAACAGTACACGGCACTTACTCGCTAAATTTTTTACATTGGGAAATCTTTTCTCCGAAAAGAATTTACAACGAGATCATGCTCAAAGCCGATCGCGTCATCGTAGTTTCCAACTTCATCAAAAGTTATTTGCTAAAAAATTATCCCGGAGATTTCTCGGATAAACTGACCGTAATTCAACGCGGTGCCGATCTAAGTTATTTCAATCCAGCAGCAGCTTCCAATACTAGAATCATTGATTTAATGAAGAGTTGGAACATTCCCGAAGATAAAAAAATTATTTTGATGCCGGCGCGTTTTACGAGTTGGAAAGGTCATGAATTTTTGATCGAAACTTTGGCGAAAGTTAAAAACGATTTTTTCTGCGTGATGATTGGATCGGATCACGGTCACAAAGCTTTTCGTAAAAAAATTGAGCAGTTAATTCTAAAAAAAGATTTAGCCGAAAAAGTTAGAATTATCGGTCTTTGCAAAGACATGCAAACCGCTTACGCGATCTCAAATTTTGTGGTTTGTCCATCAATTCGTCCAGAGGCATTTGGCCGCATATCTATTGAGGCGCAAGCTTCAGGAAAAATTATTATTGCGACAAAAATTGGTGGCACACTTGATACGGTAATCGAAGAAAAAACCGGCTTTCTGGTTGATGTTGGTGATGTACAAAAATTCGCAGAGTTAATTGACCGCATCTTGGAAATGCCAAAAGAGGAGTCTGATAGATTTGGCTTAGCGGCACGCAAAAATATCGAAGAGAACTTTTCGAACGAAAAAATGTGTCAGCTAACGCTTAACGTCTATCGCGAATTATTATCTCAAAATCTTACTTAATGAAAATCTTAGTAACCGGAGGTCTTGGTCAAATTGGTTCTGAACTCGTCTCTGCTCTTAAAAAAACTTACGGTGAGAAAAATATTATTACTTCCGATGTTAGGGATGTTGCCTCGGGAGACGAGTTTTTGCCTTACGAAACACTTAATGTTTTAGATAAACCGCGTCTCGCTGAAATTGTTAAAAAGTATGACATCAAAGTGATTTATCATCTCGCCGCGATTCTTTCTGCTGCTGGCGAAAAAAATCCTAACCTATGTTGGGACGTCAACATGACTGGTTTGCACAATGTTCTTGAAGTGGCTCGAGAACTTGCTGTGAAGCAAATTATTTGCCCTTCTTCAATTGCAGTATTTGGTCCAGAAACGCCTCGCGACAACACTCCGCAAGAAACAATAATTTTGCCAAAAACAATGTATGGCCTCACCAAGGCAGCAGGAGAGATGCTTTGCGAATATTATGTCGCAAAATTTGGTATTGATGTACGCGGAATTCGTTATCCCGGATTAATCAGCTACAAAACTTTGCCAGGAGGAGGAACAACAGATTACGCGGTTGAAATCTTTTACGAAGCGATCAAGAAAAAATCTTACACTTGCTTTCTTTCTGCTGACACAACTCTGCCAATGATGTACATGCCTGATGCGATTCGCGGTACTATGCAACTGGCTGAAACCGATTTCTCAAAATTAAAGAATCACAGCAATTTCAATTTCGCTGGAGTTAGCTTTTCTTGCTCTGAAATTGCCGCTGAAATCAAAAAACATATTCCAGATTTTGTAGTCGATTACGTTCCAGATTTCCGTCAAAAAATTGCCGATTCTTGGCCGCGCTCGATTGATGATTCTGCATCCCGCGAGCAGTGGGGTTGGAAGGTGGAGTATGATTTAGAAAAGATGGTCGAAGATATGATGCTCAATCTGCACAAAAAACTTAGTTAGCGATCCCGATGAAAAAATTATTACTGATATTTCTACTATTTTCTTGCGAGGCATTTGCCGCGGAATGTCATCTGCAAAGAAATTCTATTGGATTTGAGAATTACGAAGTTTGCGAAGTTGAGGGAACGGGATATGCCTGCGCTTCTCTGGAGGATAAAACTCGTGGAGGCATCTCGTGCTTTCCAATACAAAAGATTTCTGAAAGAGATTCTTCGTCTCGAAGATTAAGGGGAGATAGTGATTCGAGATATTAGGATTATCGATCATTAGTTCGATTACCTATTATGAGATAAGACTGCTGGTGTTGTTACTTTAGCATTACTTAAATTCTTTCTCGCGTCTAAGACTCCTTTAGTGACTCCTAATTCATCCACTGGAGAAGATGATTCTAGTCTTTCTGCCAAAGCAGATTCTGGAGTATTCGTGGGTTTAAATCGCAAACTCTCCTCAGCTGCATTAATAGCCTCAATAGCCGGGGAAGATAATTCATCAAATGCAGCACTGCATTCGGATGAACTAATTAAATCCGCTGCTTCGGTAACAACCTTCCCTAAAACAATTGGGACTCTGGTAACGGTTTTGGCTACGGTTGAAACTGTGGTAACTAAAGAATTACTTACTCCTTTAACCATTTCTCCAGCACCATCTCCAATATCACCTTTGGCAAAACTTTCAAACATACCTCCGAAGCCAGAACCAATATCTAAGGTCGCTTTAATTGTGCCAAAACCAATATCTTCAGCGGCTTTGTATAGTTCTTGTAGAAGGGTTTTTGTAGAGCGTTTTTCTTCTTCTGCTACTTTTACTTCTACTCCTACTTCTTTTCCTCCTACTTCTTCTCCTACTTCCTCTCCTCCTACTTCTTTTTCTCCTACTTCTTCTCCCCCCAAATCTCCAACTCTTGGATTCGATGTTTGAGTTTTTGTCTGCTGCGATAAAGAAGGGCTAGTTCTGCTTTCTTGATCTTGGCTTTCTTTTGATTCCTGGGCTCCTTTTAAAAAACTTGACGCCAGTGCCGCCCCACCGCCTGCATCGGTAGGCTCTACAGGACTCGATCTTTTAATATCGTCAAATGTAAGATAGCCAAGAACTCGCCGCAGCGACACGGTTAATTTCGATAAACCAACATTCGTCTGTTCATTTAAATCTTTCACAACTCCTTTTGCT
>JAGWWH010000034.1 GCA_018970485.1 Pseudomonadota bacterium
ATCCGCTTTTCGTGTCGGCATTTCAAAACCATCAAGCGCGTCTTCAATCTGCTTTGAGATTTTATCTAGTGAGTCATCAACTTGCTCGTTACCAAGCACCACAGCTTCAATCGCAACTTCAAGCTCACGCTTAATTGCACCATATCCATCAGTTGCAAATCGTTCTTCGATGATATTTTCATTTCTGGTGTAAATCAGAATCGCTGGTAAGAACTGATCAAACAAAGGTTTGGAACGACTGCCGTAAATTTTATCTCCGGCATCTGTTAGAAAATTATCATCAACTTTAGTTTTTAATCTATCGACCAAAGCCTGTCTAATCGCTGCTCTCGGATGACTCATGAAGAATTAATTTTTTGCTGCCTGGTATGTGTTGCTGAATGTCGATGATTTGATATCGGATGTTTTCTACTTCGACAAAATCACCTTGGTTTGCTTTTGGATATTCTGGTGGCATCGAAACATCGCGGACGAATAAAACGATTTCGTTAGAGCTGATTTCCACTTCTGAAGAATCAGCTTTTACGCCTTTGTAATCCTTGTGAAAATCACCTTTAATCGTGAAAGAATCGAAATCATTATTCGCCGGAATGTAAGTTGCTTCTCGTCCAAAAATTTCAACGCATGGCTTGTTGATGAAGTTGTCGAAATCTAACATTGATCTTCTCTAAGCACCATCATTCGAGCCGTTCTCAGAGTGTTTTGTCTCTGAATTTTTCTCGTTTTCGTTGCCGTCATCAGGATTATTTTTCTTCGAAAGTTCCGTAAATATTTTTTCAGCTTCATCTTTTTTTATAGGTTTTGGAGTTAATAAATTTTTCTCCGCATCGTAAACATTGTATTTGCCAAAGCCTGTGTGTTGGATGCAGGGATATTCTGTTGGAAGTTCTACTTTGTTGCCGTCAGATTTTTTTTCGGAAATTTCTTTAAGATTTTCCAAAAGGGATTTTGTCAAAGACTCAGGCGAGATGGTGATTTTCTCGCCTTGTTTGAATTGCACTGGTTCAACAACTTCAAAGATGTCTTTTCTTTTGCTTTTCAAAGAAGTGGCACGGCTTTCAGCTTGGCTTTCTGAAAGTTTTAATTCAGTGCCAATGCCAAAAGTTATATGCTTTCCTGTGATTTCGTAAGTTTGCATGATTCACCTCCGATTAAGATTTGATCAGCTTCACTTGGCATGCGTGTTGCCAATATCCATAGCCAACATTTCGCCAAGTATCCACGCCGTATTGATGTTTATCGTGAGTGAATTCCAACTCTGAACCTTCAGCGATTGCTTTGACTTTTACACCTTCTTCTTCCTGACGAATGAAAGGTTTGATCGCGCTGTCAGTTCTGAAAATTGCGAACTTGTCAGTCCAAGGAAGACGAGGATTTTGTGCGACAGTGATATTCAACTCATTCATCACTTTGATTGAGTTGGTGCTACCGCCAACAGTTAGAGGAACAGCAACTGCGGCTTGAGCAATGAACCATAATGGAGTCGGAACTACGACCAAAAAGTTAGTCGCATTTTCGTTCATTGGTTCTGCCTGATCATCTTTGAATGAGAGGATTTGCTGAATACCTTTCAAAACTGCCAAGCGAAATGCAGCTTCACTTGGAGACGCTGCAACACCAACTTTTCCGCCATCAATCTGATCGGCAAAGCCAGTCAAATCGACTTGGATTTTGTTGCTCTGAGTTCCACTTTTTCCTTCTGCGTGATCGGTGTCGAAAAAGTATTGTCCATCATAGCAGACAGTGCTTTCAGCGTTGTTGATCAGTTTGGAAAGAATCTGCGCCCAATGTGCATTTGTGCGGTCAGCAAATTCATTAATTCTAACTTGAATTTGTCCGGTTTTATCGCGGCGCATATCTTTGACGCTTAATTCAAGAGTGCCTTCAAAGTGCTTGTTTTCGATAGTAAGACCATTGGTTAAAAAACCTTTCGCTTGTCTACCGCCAACCCATTCACGCATCACTGGTGATTGGCCTAGCCATTTGTAGGTTTCACTTTCCTGATCAGAGGTGAAGTAATTTGAAATCGCGTCAATCCAATCCATGCCGGATTTTTGTTCGAGACGCTTGTAGTAAAGGCCAATAATAGCCCTTGATGATAATTCGTTAAGAGGCATAAGTTTTTTAAAATTGAATTGTTAAAAATTATTCTTCGAGAACTGGAGGGAGTGCTGCGACATCGAATTCAACGAGCGCAACGCCGCTTGAATCAATGCGTGAAATCTGACCGATATAAACTGCGTTTGTGTCGGATAGTGTGAAAGTATTGTCGTCAGTGGCATATACTGATTTGTTGATATCACCAACTACAACGCCGGAAATATCCAAAAGAATTGCGCCACGCTTACGAACTCGCACAGTTTTAATACCATCTCCACCACCAGAATTATCGATTTTTTCATCGGCAAAACCTAAGAATTTATCGCCATTCTGAATTGGTCTGGCATAGCCGGAAGAGTGTCCACCAACGGCAGCACCTTGATAAATGATTGATGAACCTTTAACCGGAACTTGGTTAATATCACCTAATTCGTAAACTCGATTTGAGTCTGTTGCTAATGCTGTCATATGTTACCTCTTTAAAATTTTTACTTGGTTGTTTTCATTCGCTTTTTTGAAAGCCAAAAAAGCCTCGTAATCATTACCGAATTCCGAACGGAGCTTAGGATCATTTTGCCATTCAGCTTTTGCCTGATCTTCAATCGGAGCAGTTTTATCGACCTTCATTTTGTCGGATGATGTGCTTTCAAAACTCGGATCAACTTTCGGCATTTCTTTTTCTGCCTCTTTTTGTGACTCGACATATTTCGTGCCGCGCTGTTTTTCTCTGGCCACAATTTGCAGAGCGAGTTTTTCAGCAGTCATGTCACCATCTTGTTTAGCCTTTGCTGTCAGGTCTTCATGACCAGCTAAAGCTGCTTCTTCAATTGCTAAAATTCTTTTTCTCTCAGCTTCAACTCCTTCGTTGAAACCAGATTTTTTTCCTTCAGCAAAAGAGCTTTCTTTGGTTTCACTTCTGATTTTTTCAGAATTTTCCTTTGCCAATTTTTCAGCAATTTCAGGAAACTCTGACTTGATGAAATCTGCAGTAATTGCAAACCTCTCGATAGTTTCTTTGGACATAAATTTATTTTGTTTGTTGGTTGAAATTTTTTGATTTAACTCGGCCAGAACCTCTTCGTAATTTCCAAGAGAATCAGCCATGCCGCTTGCAACTGCGTTTTTCCCAATCAGCACTCCGCCTTGTCCGAAATCATTTTTTACTGTGTTAACAGTGACATTTCGGTAACGCGCAATCGCTTCAATAAACTGCGACTCAAGATCGTTGAGCTCGCGTTTTATCTCAGACATTCCTTCTTCCGTGCGTGGATCAGGTCGCTTTTGTTTGGCGTTGCTGGAAACAATTTCGATGTTTTTGTAGCCTTCAGAATCAGGCTGCTCTTGCACCGGAATTGTTGTGACAACACCAATACTTCCCAAAAGTGCTGAAGGATTAGCGATAATTTTTTCTGTTGCGGAGGCGATCCAGTAAGCTGCTGATGAACAGTTTCTGCCGACATAACTCCAGATTGGTTTTTTGCCTCGTGCCTTAAAAATAGCGTCAGCCATTTCTGAGGGTCCGAGTGCAACTCCACCTGGTGAATCAATGTCGAAAAGAATTGCTTTCACCTGATCATCATCGAGCGCTGTCTGAAAATCTTTTGCGAGATCAGCAAGAGAAGTGCCGCCAAAAAAGAAGCTGAAGAGATCGCTTCTGGCAGTGATTGGTCCGTAAAGCGGAATTATTGCCGTGCCGTCTCGAATCAGAACTGATCTCGTATTGTTTAATCGTCTTTCTGATTGAAATGAGAGCGACTTAATTTCGTCCAGGCGACAAAAGCTCTTCAAAATATCAGGCTCGATCGCCCAATATTTCGCGATTTTTAGAATGTCATTCATTGTTGTTTTTAGTTGATTGCTGCGGTTGGATAATTTCTTTTTCAATCAATCCTGCTTCTTGTTTGAGCTTATATTCTTTTAGGATTTGCGGATATTTTCTTTCAAAATCGCCGCCGGTTAAAATTGCTGTTTCTTCAGCAAGAGTGCTGACACCAATTTCAATTCTGGTTTGTGCTGCCCGAACTTCTTTTAGCTGATCAATTTGTCCGCGTGGTGGTCCAATCCATTCAGCTCCTAAGTAAGCATTTTTGATGGTTGGATTCGCAAAAAAATTCGGCGCGTTTAATTCGCCTTTTGCTACTGCTTCAGTGATCACCATCTCGTAAATCGGTTGGCAAAGCTGAATTGAAAGCCATTTGCGCTTGCTTGAGAAAAACTTCCACGCTTCAACCAAAGCCGCTTGTGCTGCTGAATAGCTGGCAGTGAAATGTTTAATCAGAATCTCAAAAGGTAATTCTAGCGCTACACCAATTTGTCGCAGCACTGCTTGCACAAAAGGATCAAAGGCTTGGTTTGGTCTTTTCGGATCGGCGATATCAATGTTTTCGCCTGGTTGCAAATCAAGAATTGCACCTGGTCCAAGTTTGTAATCACCATCATCTCGACCGCTACCTTCAGGAGGAGTCATTGGTGCGAGTCCTTCTTCGTCTTCTGATTTTACGAAAACAGTAAACATTGCGGATACCACAGCAGCCATAATTTCTGCTTCAGTGTAACGATCTAATTGCTTCAGGCTTTCAATCACTGGTGCTAAATATGGAACGCCTCGTGTAAGTCCTGGTCTGTTTCGGCTAAAAATATGAAAGACCTGACGATTTTCATATTTATCAAAAGCCGGAACTTTGACAAAATTTTTCTCCTTCTGATTTTGAAAATCGGTGGGGTGTTGGTTGCAAATAGAGTAAGAAATCGGTGCGCCGTCAGAATCCATTTCAACGCCGCCAGCCACAGTTGCTGTGTCCGATTTAAAATCAGTATTAGCGACTCGATCTGCTTCAACAATTTGCAGAGCAAGATTTATGTTTCTGTTTGGTCGCGTGACATAACGCTTAAGAATGAAAACATCACCACTTTCAAGAACCGAACGCAAAACTAAATTTTGAATTTCGCTAAAAGTTTGGCAGCGCGTAATGTCACAATCCTGATTCTCAGCCCAGTTGCGAAATATCCGTTCAGCGTTTCTTTCAAAAGCGTCAAATTCATCTTCGCTCTTGAAGTAATCTTTAAGCACATCACGATCTAAGTGCGACTGAACTTTAAGACCAGTTCCAACAACATTTGTCACAACGGTATTTACTGCGCCGCAAGCAAGAGGAGCATTGCGAAGTAAATCGCGTGATCTTTGACGAAGCTCTGGTAGATCAGGAAGTGTGACATTGTCAGCAGACCCATCCGTCGTGTTCCAACTTGAAGTTTGTCTGCGATCACGTCTTGCACCAGTATAACCACCAGCAATTGCTAATCTGGTTTTGGCTTCAAATCTTTTTAAACCCGCTTGAGGATTGATATAAGAGATGGTTTTGTCCAACCAGTTTTCAGAAATTTTAGGAAGTTTTCTCATACTGGAGTTGCACCTCTAACTCTGATTCCGCCGCGATTTTTTCTTTTGATTTGCACCAACAATCTTTTTTCACGCCGCTCAAGTGTAACAAGATCAGCTTTTCTAACTTTCTGTCCATTATACCACGCTTCTTGGGCATTTAACAAAATGTCAGAAATTGCCTGTTGGACTTCCGTTAATTGCTCTTCAAGTGTTTTCATTTTGTGTTAGGATCATGCGCAAACCACCTTTGAAAATTTAAATTTTTCAATTATCATCTGTTGCAAAAATTACTCTCAATTTCACTTACAGTATAATGTCAAAAGCGGTTTTTAATGATGTCAGTTTTGCCACCGAGGCCTACGAGGATAGAGTTGTAATATACATAGACATTTTGGGCTTTAAGCAATGGATAAACAATCCAAAGACAAGCGAGGAGCAGGTTTTATCTTTGTTCAAAGAGTTATCTTGCTGGAAAGGTAATGGCGGCATTCAGCAAAGAGAGGGAGATCAATTACCAAAAATGGATCTTTCCTTTTCCTTTTTTTCCGATTCATTAATCATCACTTATCCCCGAGCAGCCTCACGTCAGTATTTTTCCAGAATTCACGATATTCCGGAGCATGCACCTATAGCCAAAGAAGACTATGTAGATATCATCACTGCAATTGAAGCCGCATTCAGGGTGCAGTCTTTAATTTTTGATAAATTTTTCTTACTAAGCAGAGGCGCTATTTCTTTGGGAAAAGTTTTTCATAAAGATTCAGAAAACTTATTATTTGGTCCTGCTATAAATGACGCCGTTTGGCATGAACAAAATATATGCAACACGCCTAGGGTGATATTAACAAATTCTATAAGAGAATTTTACTCCAAAGACAAGCTGGAAGACAGCGGAATGTACCAAGATAAATGGTTGGTAGAAGATTCTGATGGGATCGTATATTTAAATTTTCTATTCCCGTTATTGAGCCGCAAAATTTCAGAAGAAATCAATCTCATAAAATCTAACATAGAGGCCAATATTAAGAATTACGCCAATAACCCAAAATATCTTAGCAAATGGTCATGGTTGGCAAATTTATTTAACCTTACGGTTACTAGATTTAAAGAGCTGGAAAGATATCAAAGCTATGACGAAATTGATCTGATAAAAATCTAAAATTATTAAATAATTCCTCGGCTTCTTACTTTTCTGATTCGGCGCACATTAGCAGTTTGTGTAACTGGTTGATCCTGTTTGTTAGAATTTTTGAGCGGAATTTTTTGTAAATTTTCTACCGCTTTATTCAGATCGAGTTTCCAGTTTCTTACCAAACCACGGAGTGCGGCAAAGGCATAAACTCTACAATCCAAGCCTTCAGTTTTTGCTCCTTCACGGCGCGGCATCCATTGTCTTACCGGTCTGCCTTTAACATATTTGGTTTTAACGATTTCCGAAGTGACTTGTGCAAACCATTCAGCATCGCGTTCAATCGGAAAGTGCCAGTGACCAGCGCCTTCTTCGGCGATGCGTAATCTCTGCATTAAAGTTTCTTTGGCATCGTTTACGCCGATAACATAAACCGGTTTTTTCAGTCTCTTGTTTTGACTGGCGCGCGCAGGCCAAATTGGAATTCCGTAACCAGCAGAACTTCCTTTAATTGCCCAGATTTTTTTGTGCTTACGCTCATTGCAGTAATTGATAACATGATCGGTGTAATGTCCGCCGCTATCAATACACACAGCAGTAATCGCAAGATTTGGTAATTCTCTTTGATGAGCAAAGTTGTGATTTAAAATCTCATCAAGATCGCGCCATAAATTTGGCGTTGATGGGTCGCCGTAAATTACCTGATAATCGAGCGACCAGCTTTCTTCATCTTGTCCCCAGCCAACGATTTCCAACTCAATGCGGTTGTCCTGAACGTCAACGCCAGCAGTAATAATCGCGATATCTTTTGGCAAACGAGTGCCAAAATTTTCGCGGCGCTTCATTAATCCGGTTGGATCAATGACTTCTCCTGCCATGTCCTCCCAAGTTTCTGCCAATTTGGTATTCGTCCAAACTTGTAATCTTGGTGGGTCTTTATGGACTTCAGAAAATTCTTTAGCGATGTCGCCAAAGCTCACCCAGCCATGCGGGCTATAAAGTGATGACAGGTGAAAAGAAATTGTTTTGCTGTTGGCGCTTGGGTTGGTTGCTACCCATTTACCTTGCCGTAAAATTTCTGCTTTTTGGTGATCTTCCCAAACGCTTCCGCATTTTTTGCAGGCGTAATAAGCAGATTCTGGTTTGCCTTTTGGCCATTTTATTTGTGACCATTTAAGAATTTGAAACTCGCCGCATTCAGGACATGGCACAAAGAAATATCTTTGATCACCTTCTAAAAAAGCGGTTTCAATCCGACTGAAATTTTTGATTGTCGGAGTTGAGATCATGAAAATCTTGCGATTGCTAAAAGTAGCAGTTCTTTGAATCGCAAGATTTACCGGATCACCTTCACCAGCGGCATCGTCGGGGTAGCCGTCAACTTCATCTAAAAATAAATAACGAATCGGCATTGAGCGCAAGCCCACAGCAGAATTCGCGCCAGTCATAACTAAGACGCCGCCTGGAAATTCCTTCATCAAAATTGTATTGCCGGAATCTCTGGCTCGTGGGTCTTTTACTTTTTCTTTAAGAGCTGGGCAATTTTCTATCGCCGGATCAATCCTCATTTTTGAGGTGCGCTTGGCAGTCTCAACTGTCGGATTCACAATCAACATCGGTCCTGGTGCATGATGGATTACAAAGCCCATCCAATTATTGCCGCACTCGGTTCCGCCAATTTGCGCGCCTTTCATAAACACCACTTTTTCGCAAGGATGTGATGGTGAAAGGCAATCCATTATTTCTTTCAAATAAGGCGTTCTATCGGTTCTCCACGGTCCTGGTTCACTTGATGAAATACTGCTTAAAACTCTGTGGCTATCTGCCCATGCAGAAACTGTAAAATTCGGGTCCGGCTTCAGGCCTTCGCAGAAACTTTTAAAATAAATTTCATCATAATTTGTCATTGATCTTCGATAGCTCTTCCAGGGCTTTAACCAGCTCGGCTTTTAAAATTTCTTTCATCTCAAAAATATTGGTTTTGCCAACCAACTGCGGAATGACGCGATCCGGAATGTTTAAAATCCTGTCTCTGGTCATTCTTGCTGCGTTAAATGCCGCGACTTTTACATCATCAACCGAGATTAATTTTTTTGATTCCTTCTCAAATTGTAGCCTAAGCAGTTTTGCACCGTAAGCCTCTTTAATTGCTCGGCTTTGCTGATAACTTGGTCCGCTTAATGAATATGGTGCTGAATTCTGGCTGTAATCGGCTCTTTCTTCGGGTGATGCTCTTTTTATCTGTGCCGGATCAGTGTTTTTATTCCATTCATTATCGGCTTTTTCGGGGTTTATTTTGCCATTTTTACCCTTGCTGATTCTGCCCTGATTAATTGCTTTTCTAACCGCCGCTTCGGTAACGCCGCGATGTTTGGCATATGCTCGAATCGAGAGTTCCATTGTTGTTTGTCATCGTATTTAGCGTCTTAAAAAACTTTAAGAATTGTTAAAAAAATCATCTTAATTGACTTGATAGTGATGCTTCGCCAAGCCATACTGGACAAGCCTTTATGAGGCTTTTATCAATTTAAAAATATAAAAAATATGCCTAAGAAAAATTCGAAGCCGGTCGCAAAAAAACCGGTAGTAAAAAAGGAAGTGGTTATCACTCCAAAAATTCCGCAAATTCGCGAGAATACTAAAATGTCAAAACTGATTGAACTTGTTCAGGAGTCAGAAGAAGGTCTGACTTTGAAGAAAATTTCAGAATCGCTAAAATGGCAGCCACACACCACCAGATCGGCTTTATCGAGGCTTAACAAAACTCACAATATCGGGATTATTAATGATAAAGCAGCGAGCGGCAACCGAGTTTACAAATTACCAAAAAAAGAGGGGTAAATATGGGAACTTGGGCATTACCACAAACTTTAATACAAGCCAAAGTGTTGCAAAAACTTGTAACAAAACCTTTGTCACCGGATGCTGCCAAAAATAAACTTTATCATTTGCTGGGCGATGATGATCTTTTTGATCTGATCGAGGAAGCAAAAGAAAAAGATGGCAAAAACTGCGATGTCAGAACCTTGATAGAATCTTCTCTGAGAGGTTTTTTGAATGATAAAGAAAATGCAGTTTATCCTTGGAATGAGGAAGCTCTAAAGATTTGCCGCAATATTTGCGCATCACTAGAGGAGCTTTACATCCCTTACTAAATTCGGTTAAAGATTTTCTGTCAGCTTTTCAACTTCGGTTAAAAGCATGAGAGCAAAATCTTTTTCCCGACAATCTTTTTGAAAGGAGTTGGCTTTTCTCTGAGCAACTTCAACAGCCGACTTCCCATGTTTTTCTACCAACTCTTTTGCTCTTTCCTGTAGTTCGTTATTGCTGTTGTTGTTCGTCATTTTTCCTCTTTGAAATTTCGTTGAAGCTCTCTCTGGTTTTTGACAAGATGGCTTCCTTGTTAGTAAAATTTTGCCATCTTTGTACAATCACGTCGACATATTTCTGATCGAGTTCGATCATTCTGCACCTTCTGTTGGTCTGCTCGGAGGCGATAAGCGTTGATCCGGAACCGCCAAAGCAATCCAGGATAATATCGTCAGTTTTGCTGGAGTTAAGAATTGCGCGTTTGCAAAGCTCCACTGGCTTCATCGTTGGATGAAGATCGCTTTTATTTGGCTTGTTGTAATACCAGACATCGCCTTGGTTTCTGTCGCCGCACCAGTAATGATCATTATTCTGCTTCCAGCCGTAGAGGATTGGCTCATATTGTCTCTGATAATCAGCTCTTCCGAGAGTGAAGTGGTTCTTTGCCCAAATTACAAAAGTTGACCATTTTCCACCAGCATCAATAAAGGCTTTTTGCAAGGTATGAAGTTCGGATGAGCTCATGCAGATATAGCATGCGCCCTTGGTGACTGACAAAGCATTTTTACAAAAATCGAAAAGGAATTTGCTGAAATCTGCGCCGAGATTGTCATTAAGAATCGTTCTTTTTCCCGCAGTATTGTTATAGCTCTTGCCGTCTTTATTGGTTTTGCCTATTGTATTATCTTTCAGGCTTTCACCGTAATTGACATTGTATGGCGGATCAGTGAAGAGCATATCGGCAAGCTCATTTTCAAGAAGTGCCTGGTAGGTTTTTTCATCACAGGAATCGCCGCAAATCACTTTGTGATTCCCAAGTATCCAAACATCTCCTGATTGTGAGATTGGATTTTCTTCGGCTTCCGGAATCTCTTCTTTTTCCTGGTCTTCATCTTTGTCATAGAGGGAGGAGAAAACCTTCTCCAGTTCCTGATCTTCAAAACCAATCAGATCGAGATCAAAATCATTTTCTTTTAAATCGGCGAGTTCACTGGCAAGAATTTCTTCATTCCAACTGGCATTTTCTGCAAGTTTATTGTCGGCGATGATGTAGGCTTTTTTCTGCATCTCGCTTAGGTGATCAAGAATCACCACTGGAACTTTTTTTAGCCCCAATTTTTTTGCCGCCATTAATCTTCCATGGCCGGCGATAATTCCTTTTTCACCATCAATCAAAACCGGATTGGTAAAACCAAATTCAGTAATGCTTGCCGCAATCTGCGCCACCTGAGCGTCAGAGTGCATGCGAGCATTTTTGTTGTAAGGTATCAGCTCATCAACCGACTTCATCTCGATGTGGTCTGCCATTTTTAAAGCAAAGTCATCCATGATTTTCTAATTTATTTTTTGTGAGACGCATTCCATTCGTAAGAGTTCGCCACGCATAAGCTGCAACCAGCGGAACCACTCCGTTGCCGCAAGCTCTGATTCTGTCCACCCGATCGGCCATCCCATCAGCCATTCGGTGAATCGCGGGTTTAAGGTCATCTGAGATTTGATCCCATCCTTCATAGTCCGAGGGGCTTGGCGGCCAAGCAGAGAATTGGTCGGAACATCTGTACTCGCATTGTCCTTCCAGTCCCGTGCAGTCGGTGTTGCCCAATTCGCTGTCATTACTTCCAATCTCTGCTTCGGATTTCCTGCTTCCACTTCTTTGCTGCTTGCACCATTGGCTGACGATGTTCTGACAGTCGGCCAAATCTTTACTGATCGGCCCAAGCCAAGAGATCCATCTTTTCCATTTCTGTTGATTTTTCTTAGGCTGCCCGTCGAGGTTTGTTTGTAAGTGTCGTTTTGCGATATTATTTCTCCCACTGTCGCATCCGATGAAACCACGGTAGGCCAGAATAAATAATCTCTCCCTCTTATGAGGAGCACCAACTTCTGCCGCTGTAAACAAGCCTGCCTTAACTTGATAACCCAATTGCTGTAAGTCATTTGCGACTTCTTCAAATCCAAGTCGTAAATGTCCTCCGACATTTTCGAAGAAGCAAATTGGTGGTTCGATTTCTGTGATGAGTCTTTTGATTTCTGGCCAAAGATGTCTTGAGTCTTTATCGCCAAGTTTTTTTCCTGCGACACTAAACGGCTGGCAGGGATATCCGCCAGTGATGCAATCCACTTTTCCACGCCAAGGTTTGCCATCGAAGGTTTTAAGATTCGTCCAAATAGGCGCTTGATCCAATCTTTTTTCTTCCATGCGGCGAGCCAAGATTTCGCACGTAAAGGCTTCGATTTCGACATAACAGACTGTTCGAGCAGTTGGCTCTGCCAACTTAAATCCAAGTTCGATTCCACCAACTCCTGAGCAGAGGGATAAAATTCTGAAGGGATGTAAATCCACACGTAAAAATCTTTTTGAAAAAAATTGTGCAAAAAAAATGCGCACCCAATTGCTTGAGTGCGCACCTTGTGAATGCTGTTATTTGTTGGTTTGAAATAGAAACTGCGAACCTTAGTGCGAACCCTTTTAAAATCTCTGTCGCTAAAAAAGGCCTGCGGTTGCGCGTTACCCGCGGCTAAGGTTTTGCCACAGTACCTTTTTTATTTAAGGCCTCGCTCAGGTTCGCGCTAAGCTGGGCGTCAAAGCGATCTTTTACTGTTT
The DNA here is from genome assembly GCA_018970485.1 of Pseudomonadota bacterium. Taxonomy (GTDB): domain Bacteria; phylum Pseudomonadota; class Alphaproteobacteria; order Rickettsiales; family UBA1997; genus UBA2645. The sequence goes on from JAGWWH010000034.1 coordinate 12,526, forward strand.
TTGTAGTTATTTCAATCATATCCAATCTCTTGTTGATGTCGGCGCTCTTATGCAGGAAGTAGAGGATTTTTAATTCCTTACCTTTGCGCTGCGCGATAACTTCTTGTCCTGATTTTGTTTTCATCTTGAAGGCATCGCCTGCAAGGTAGGACGATGGACTGTTTGAATCACTTCTCTTCTTAACTTGATTGATACTCTGATAAGAGGGGATTGCAAGCCGTCCATCTTTTGCTTTTTTAATTCCACCGGTTTGTTGCAGTGCAGCAAAGGCTGCCATCGTGTAAACTTCAGCGGTTAGATTTGTTTTTGTTGCTGATTTGATGCGAATGCTGCTTTCAAAACCTCCTGATTTTTTTCTGATAAAAAACTTTTCCCTGATGTTTTTTTTGACTTCATCCTGACTTTTTTGTGCTATGTTGGTCAGGGTTTTTGCAACTGCGAAAGGGATTTGTTTTTTTGCTATGTTAGCAAGTTCGTCGCTTGCATTATTTTTGATCTGGAGGCTTATGATTGCCATATTGAGCTCGTGTACTAAAAACCCGTCATCGGTAAAATTACCATCACTTTTTCATCGACACACTTTTCGACTATTGCAAAGCATTAACCCCGATTTTGTCTCAAATGTCTAACTAAAAAATGTCTCATAGTAAACAAACTGGCTCAGTCCAAAAGGAGAGTAATCTGGCGTATAGCGCTTTTCCATTTTCGATTTGCAGTTGCTCTGGAAAAGCCAAGCTCGCCGCAGATCAGTTTCCACGGCGTTCTTTTTGCGCGAAGCCAGATGATTTTTCTTTCCTCGATTTCTTTCAAAAGCAAAATCCAACCACAGGCTTTTTCCATTCTTGAAATTGCCTCTGGCGTTGCCGGCCATTTTTTTGGTCTTTGATCCATGCGTAGGATTTCAATTTCGCTGTAGACGACTTGAGGCCAGCTCGTGAAATAATCACGCAACTTTGCTGTCGGTAATTTTTTTAGCGTTCTAATGGCTTCTTCAAAGGCGTGAATTACCATTTCTTCCGTCCAGATTTTTTCTTTATTTTGCATGTTTTGCTCCATTTTTATTTTTGTAAATTTTGTCACCAATCTGCTTGATCAGCTCTTTCTCAGGCCAGCTCAATCTTTCATCGTCAACTTTGACGACCAAAATTCCGTCATTGTTCCAGCCTTCGCGTTTGATTTTTTCGGCATCAATTTGCTTTGGTTGCATACGTCCGAGATTTGATTTCAGAGGATTCTTGTCATTCATAGCGAACCTCCTTCATGTTCTTTGATCACGAGGTTGAGAAGAGCCAGAGCATCTGCTTCGTTGTCATCCGCTGGATTAAGTCCGAGTTTTTTTATCGCCTCAATGACAGCATCTTTTTTGCAGTTTCCATTGCCGGTGATGTGCTTTTTGATCGTCTTTACCGGAATGCCGAGATAAGGGATTTTATTTTCTTCGCACCAGCTTGTCAGGTAAGCTAAGAATCCTCCGTAGGCATGAGCCGCGTCAACTCCGATATGTCTTCTAACTTCTTCAAAATAAACGCGATCAATGCTGTTTGTGAGTTGGTTGATTTCTTCCAGCCATTTTTTGAAACGAAGATAGCGCATGCCGCCGCCTTCGAATCTGCTTGGCTTAAATTCAATCGTGCC
>JAGWWH010000001.1 GCA_018970485.1 Pseudomonadota bacterium
GGCAGTTAGTGCAAATAATATAAAAACACTAAGAAGATCTCCTCTTCTTTTAAAAAGAAGAAAAGTAAACACTTCTGTAGAAGAATTAGATAAAAAAGCCGTAGAAAAAAACGAATATGACTATCGTTTTTCTTTGGAAGATTGGAATTCTAATTCTTTAGAAAGAGGTGTTGAGAAAAGTGATTCTATTCCAGAAATAAGAGGAAATAAAGCTTATTATTATTATACGGGATTAGAATTTCAGGATTTTTCTGGTCAAGGATCTAGTGGTTTACATGACTTTTCCCATCAGGCTGTACTTGCAACAGACACTCCAGATTCCAAAAAAACAAGAGTATCTTTTGCGCGAATTAAGCTCCAATCAGAGGATTCGGATCGACATCTCTTCTGTGTAGTTAATTCTGATGCGGATGGATTGACCACTAATTTTGTAAATGAAGAAGATATTTCAGATATAGTTAGACGTAGCGAGGAGATTTATAAACAGAATTTAGAGTATCTTGCAAGGCTTGAGGGAATTAAACAGGCTACTATAGTACTCAATAATGTTCGCGTTAAACTACTAAAAAAATCAAAGGATCCATCAAAATTCCTACCCAAAAAAAAAGAATCATCAGAGGAATCATCACAAAAAAAGGTTAGAGTAGAAGGTCTGAGCGAATATCTTAAAAAAACAAACAAGGAAATTTCTTTTCTTCGTAGTTGTGTAGAAAAATGTGAAATAAACGAGAATGATTCTCCTCATGACATAAGAAGAAAGATGGATCTACTAAACCAAAAATATAAAGATTTTGATGACGAAAAATATTTCGGTTTTTTAAATGTCAGTACCCAAGAAGATTACAGCCCAATTACATCTCAAATCGGAGAAGAAGATAAAGCAAGAATCCGACTTCTTCTTTCTGCTCAACACTCTACTGAAGATCATAGATCTTCAGCCCGTCAAATGACACATAGTCGAATAAATAGAGAATTGTCTGACGAGATTGAAAGGTCAAAAAGAGATAATCAGTATAAGTTTAGATTGAGTGAAGATGAGATGGGGGAAATATTATCTTATTATAATGCAAAAAACAGCGCACTAACTAGTCTTTTTGGAGGAAAGAGTAAGTTTGATATGAGACAACTGGAAGAATTACTCGCACTAGAAAATCCATATTCGCCTAATTTTAATGGAGCTTCAGTTTGTCGTCCAAAAGGTTATAATGAGGGTCGAGTACCACGTAGCTTGGTCACCGTCACATTAAATGAAAAAAGTGACAAGTTCTTATGGTTGGAGCTTCCTTCTGATTGCGAAGGTCGTTTTGTTAAAGTTACAAAAATTCAAGAAGACGGAATGGTTTCGGTCTATCGCAACGGAGTTCCGACTTGGGAGGAGCATCGCAGAGGTGACTTAGTAATTGATACAGGAGTTGTTTTTGAAAAAGTCTCTGATGGTGTTTATACGGCAATTGCAGTAAATAAACTAGGTGATCGAGCTAAAAAAGCTTATGGTGATTTTAGAGTTAAGGCAGTTTCGATTGATGGAGGTCAGGCATCTAAAGTGGCAATACTTTATAATGGCGAATCTAAGGAATGTAAATTGGTAGCAAAAAGCTCTCCTTTTCAGGAAGGTTATCAAAAATATCCTACTCTGAAAGAAAAAGAACTCAGTAAGTTGAATCTTGAATATAAATTTATTGAGAGAGAAGGTGGTTATAAAGAGGTTGTTTTAGATCAGTCTGATTTTAAAGAGGTTGAGATAACAGATAATAATGGAAGAAAGATTAATATAACAGAGCTCCAGCAAGAACTCAGTCAATTAAAATTAAACCTTGAAGAACTTAGGAAAGAGCTTTCTCTAGCATTTGGTAAAACTTTTTCGAAAGATTTTGAAGATCCTTGGAACGATATAGGAAAGGTTTCTATAATTCTTAGAAAAATTATTGACGAGCACACGCAAGCTAAGAATAAGGCATTAAGGGAAGCTAATAGAAAATATGCGGTAATTGGAGAATGTGGAGAATTTAATATAGTTGTCATGGCTGAGATTAATTCTTTAACAAAACCCACAATAGGAAATATAAAAATAGATTTCCTCTTTCCGGAAATTCAGATCTATGATCCAGAACAAAAAAAGTTTTTATATTTTCCAATATTTCAAGAAGATGAAGATATTGTGCAAGAAACCAAAGATAAGCTAAAGAATTTGTCGGATAAAGGTGCGCTAAAGGGTCTTTTATCTAAGCTTTATAAAGAGTCGGAAATAAAGGGTTTCAATTTTGAACTAGATTACCAAAGTTTATGCCTAGACCTTCGGCGCCACTGTAATGAAGCGGTAGTTGGTGTATCTTTGCAGAAAGTTGAGAAGGATGAGTTAAAAGGGGGTTATAAAGAATCAGGGGATCGAAAATTGGAACGCTTTGCAAGCACAGTAAAATTACCACCAAAAAACATGACTCGTGATCCATTTGCTGATTCTGCTTTTAGAGGTCTGTCATCACCCACTGTAAAGGTTCGTGGATGATAAACTTATAAATATGTTAGTACCAGACAAAGCCCACTGTGCTCATTAAAAATGCCCAAAAATATCTTCGACGTAATAGTGATAGGTGGAGGTCATGCTGGGGTTGAGGCGGCATGTGCCTCAGCTCGTATGGGTGCTAAAACTTTATTGGTTACGAAAAAATCGGATAATCTTGGGGAGATGTCGTGTAATCCGGCGATTGGCGGCGTAGCCAAAGGAACAATCGTTAGGGAAATCGATGCGCTTGACGGAGTGATGGGAAAGGCTATCGACATGGCTGGAATTCACTTTCGTATTTTAAATTCTTCAAAAGGCGCTGCTGTACACTCACCTCGAGCGCAGGCGGATCGAAAACTTTACAAAAAAGCGATCAACCAAATTTTAGAAAATTATCCTAATCTCGAAATTCTCTTCGAGAGCGTTGAAGACATCGTGATTGAAGATGAAAAAGTAGTCGGCCTAATAACTAAAAATCAGAAACTTGCGGCCAAATCAGTAATTCTGACGACGGGAACATTCCTGCGAGGAATGATTCACATCGGTGATAAAAAAATTCCTGCGGGACGAGTTGGCGAAGAGCCTTCGCATGGACTATCAAAAACCCTCGAGCGCCATAATTTTATGCTTTCTCGTCTCAAGACTGGTACGCCTCCGCGCATTCTAAAATCTTCGATCGACTTTTCTAATCTCGAGCCGCAGCCAAGTGATGATGAGCCGCGACCATTTTCATATTTGAATGAAAAAATTTCTGTTCCGCAGATTTCTTGTTACATCACCTACACCAATGCCAAAACTCACGAAATTATCAAAAATAATCTGAATAAATCGGCGATGTATGGTGGTCATATTGCTGGAGTTGGACCGCGCTACTGCCCTTCAATTGAAGATAAAATTCATCGTTTTTACGACAAGGAGCGTCATCAAATTTTCTTAGAGCCTGAAGGTTTGGATTCTGATCTAATTTACCCAAACGGCATATCAACTTCACTGCCAGAAGAGGTTCAGGTTGAGTTTATAAAAACAATTCCAGGTCTTGAAAACTGCGTAATTACTCAGCCGGGATATGCTATTGAATATGATTTTGTTGATCCGCGCGAGTTGCTTCCAACCCTTGAAACCAAAAAAATTCGCGGATTATTTTTTGCCGGACAGATCAATGGAACCACAGGTTACGAAGAAGCTGGAGGGCAGGGAATTGTTGCGGGGATTAACGCCGGCCTAAACGGTCGTGCATCCGACGATCGAAGCACGAAACATGAAAATCCAAGCACGTTTATTCTGGATCGCGCTTCCAGCTACATCGGCGTGATGATCGATGATCTCACCAGTCTTGGCACTTCAGAACCATATCGCATGCTAACTTCGCGCGCCGAGTATCGATTGAGTATTCGCGCTGACAACGCCGATGAGCGTTTAACTGAAATGGGAATCGTGATTGGATGTGTTTCTCGAGAACGAGCAGAAAAATTTTTAGAAAAAAAACTACGCATCGAATCAGCAAAAAAAATTCTTAAGAGTTTAAAAATTTCACCAACAAAACTGGCAGAATTTGGAGTAAGTATAAAGCAGGACGGAGTCGTGCGTGATGCTTTTCAACTCATTTCTTTTCCGGAAATAAATTTTACGACGCTTGAAAAAATTTGGTCGCAAGAAATTTCTCAAATCGACACGACAACAAAAAATCAAATTGCAATCGATGCTCTCTATTCTTCTTACCTTGAGCGCCAGAGACGTGATTTAGAAATTTTTAGGCACGACGAAAATCTCAAGATTCCACTTGATCTTGACTATGCCCAAATTCAGAGTCTTTCGAACGAGACGCGCGAGAAGCTAAGCAGTCTCCGCCCATCTACAATAAAGTCAGCTTTCAAAATTCAGGGCATCACCCCAGCATCAGTCATGGCGGTGATGGTCTACATAAAAACCAAGCACAAAAAGAATGAAAACTAGCTCAAAGATCTGTGCAATTTTTTTAATTTTTTTCTCACAAAAATCTTTTGCCGAAGATTATGTTTCCACTGCAGATGTCTTAAAGGAAATTGAGAAAACTTTAATTTTTGATAAGTCATCACGAGAGCAAGTTGATTTTTATCAAAAGAAAAACAGCGCAAGAAAAAGCGAGGTTAGCATTGAATCTCAAGAAAACTCTCCAGAGAAAAAAACGCTCTTATCTACCCAAATGAGCGTGGTCGTTAATGATGCAAAAAAAGATAATATCGGCTTAAGAGAAAAGGAGCAGCTGGCTTACAATGCTGTTCTGATTGGCCAATATGAAGTTGCTATCGAGCTTTACAAACAAGTTCTCAAATCAGAGCCAAACAATAATTATTCAAAATTTGCACTTGCCACGGTTTATCAAAAAATTGGTCAGTTTCGCCAAGCCAAGACGATCTATTACCAAATGTTGAAGTCCGGAGTTGAAAATCAGAATGAAGTGGTCGGAAATTTATTAGATATCTTAATTGAAGACTCGCCTCAAGACGCTACATATCTACTTTCTCGACTTGTTGTGCAAAATCCTGATGCGGCGAATCTTTTTGCTTACGCGGCCTTGGCTTACAGCAAGGTCAAGAATTATGAGCAGGCGATTTCCATGCTTCAGAAAGCTATTAACCTCGATTCATCCAACCTCGATTACAAATACAACTTGGCGGTAATTTACGACAGAACCGAAAAATATGGACAGGCTGTAGAGCTTTATTCCCAAGTAATCCGCGATTATTCAAGCGACAACCAAACCGTGCCGCTAGATAAGGTTAAGAAGCGACTAGAATTCATTTCTGAAAAAATATGATCGAAAAAATTCTCTCTTATGCCAAGAAGCAGGGATGCTCAGACGTTCACATTACAACTGGATCTGCGCCTCTACTTCGGGTAGATGGAGAAATATCTGCGATTCCAAAAGCACCAGCTTTAACTTCTGATCAAGTTCTTGAGATGATTAACTCAATAATGAGTGAACATCAGAAAAAAACTTACCAAGAAAAACTCGAGCTAGATTTTGCTATACAAGTTGGTGATGAAATGCGTTTTCGCGTTAACGCATTTCGTACTGTAAATGGTCCGGCCGCTGTTTTTCGCGAGATTCCAACCGAAGTTAAAACCCTAGACGCCATACACGCACCTGAGGTGATTCGTAATCTGTCTCGAGCAACTAAAGGATTGGTGCTAGTTGTCGGACCAACTGGTAGCGGTAAATCGACAACTCTCGCTGCTTTAATTGATCACATTAACTCTAACTACTCTCACCACATCCTTACAATCGAAGATCCGGTTGAGTTTGTTCATAAGAGCAAAAAATCTTTGGTTAATCAGCGCGAAGTTGGAAGTAGTACTCAATCTTTCGCCGCCGCCTTGAAAAGCGCTTTGCGTGAAGATCCGGATGTAATTCTAGTTGGAGAAATGCGCGATATCGAGACTATTCACCTTGCGCTAACAGCTGCTGAAACCGGTCACTTAGTTCTTGGAACTCTTCACACCAGCTCCGCCGCTCAAACCATTAACAGAATTATCGACGTATTTCCTGCGGAAGATAAGGCTGTGATTCGTACAATGCTTTCTGGATCCATTAAGGCTGTGGTTTCGCAGCGTCTTCTTAAAAAAGATGGTGGAGGAAGAGTTGCTGCTTACGAAATAATGTTGGCCAATTCTTCGATTAGAAATCTGATTCGAGAAGACAAAATTCCTCAGATCAATTCAATCATAGAGCTAAACAAGAAGATAGGGATGTGCCAAATGAAAGACTCAATAAATGAACTTCTCGCAAAGGGATTCATATCTCCTGAGATTGCGGAAGATGCATTAAATTCTGCTGAATAGACCCTCGAATTAGTTTTTAATCTTCAATTTCGATCCAATGAAATCACTTCTGCGCACCAAAAGTCTCGAGAATGTCATGAAAGAGGCGAAGCAAAATTCTTTAAAGAAAACCCTTGGTTCCACGGATTTAATGTTAATGGGAATCGGTGCTGCAATTGGTACGGGGATATTTGTTCTAACTGGAATTGCTGCCGCACAACATGCCGGACCTGCTATTGCAATCTCTTACGCTCTCGCCGGTTTACTCTGCATGTTCGTCGGTCTTGCCTACACCGAACTGGCTTCCGCCGTTCCAGTTTCTGGAAGCGCTTACAGCTACACTTACATTGTTCTCGGTGAATTTGTTGCTTGGCTTGTTGCTTGCGGATTAGTTCTTGGTTATGCGGTTAATGCTTCAACTGTTGCTGCTGGATGGTCGGGATATTTTGTTGGCGTCTTGCATCAGGGCGGAATTGAGATCCCATATTACTTAACCAAATCCCCTTCAGAAGGAGGAATAATAAATCTTCCCGCCGTCTGTATTTCACTTTTCGTTGGTTTGCTTCTTTTTCACGGCACTCGCGAAAGCATCATCATCAACCGTATTTTAGTTGCCCTAAAGCTCGTGATTATCTTCGTTTTTTTGGTAATTGCTGTGCCACACATTAAGATGGAAAATTACTCTAATTTTTTCCCTTTTGGTGGGCATGGCGTTATGACTGGCGCGGCTATGATTTTTTTTGCTTACTTGGGATTTGATGCTGTCGCAACTACTGCAGAGGAATGTAAAAATCCTAAACGCGATATTCCAATCGGCATGATCGGCGGATTGATTGTCTGCACCGTGATCTACATCGCCGTTGCTTTGACGCTTACCGGAATTGTGAATTTTTCCACACTAAACAACGCTGAGCCAATGGCTCGCGCACTTCGCGACAATGGTAGCAATCTTGGTTCAGCCATGATTGCAACTGGCGCAATCGCTGGAATGGTCGCGGTTTTGTTGGTGATGATGTTTGGTCAATCGCGTATTTTCTTTGCGATGTCACGTGACGGATTACTTCCCACCTTTTTTTGCAAACTTCACAAGAAGCACGGAACTCCTTACCTCAACTGTCTTTTCGTCACATTAATCGTTTGTTTAGTAGCTGGCTTCATGCCAATTCATTTGATGGGACAAATGTGCAGCATTGGATCGCTTTTTGCTTTCGCGATTGTTTCAATCGGCGTGATTATTCTTCGCATCAAAAGGCCAGCTCTACACAGGCCATTTACTTGCCCAGCGGTTTTTGTGGTTGCTCCTCTAGCTGTGGCCGGATGCGCTTACTTAATTTACACACTAATGCTCGAGGCAGGCAAACCTACACTGATCTGGTTCGCCATTGGTACTGCGATTTATTTCCTCTACTCTCGTCAGAGAAGTCATCTTCACAAAAAATAGCATTTAGCCTTGAATCACCTCCGCTAGCGATCACTAATCTTTAGCGCGATTCTCTCGATTACACCAATTCCCCTCTATTAAAAGGCCAAGAGCCTAATTCCAAACATGACGACAATTTCTAACTACAACCACAAGCTCTCTGAAAAAAAGTGGCAAAAAATTTGGGCAGAAAAAAATACTTTTAAATTCGACGAAAATTCCGCGAAGGAAAAATATTACGTGCTCGAAATGTTTCCTTACCCGTCGGGAAAAATTCACATGGGACACCTTCGCAATTACGCGATTGGCGATGCTTTAGCACGTTTCAAAAAAATGCAGGGCTTCAATGTTTTGCATCCGATGGGTTTTGATGCTTTCGGTCTTCCCGCCGAAAACGCTGCACTTGAACACAAAATTCACCCCGAAAACTGGACGCTAAAAAACATCGAGCAGATGCGTGCCGAGTTGAAATCAATCGGCCTCTCGATTGATTGGAATCGCGAAGTCGCAACTTGTTTGCCGAATTACTACAAACACGAGCAAAAAATTTTCCTCGATTTCCTTAAAAACGGCCTCGCTTACCAAAAAGAATCTCACGTCAATTGGGATCCAGTAGATCAAACCGTTCTTGCCAACGAACAAGTCATCGACGGCCGCGGCTGGCGTTCCGGCGCGTTAATCGAAAAAAGAAAATTGAAGCAATGGTTCCTAAAAGTTTCTGATTTTTCCGAAGAACTTTTGTCGGAATTAAAAAACCTCCCCGGCTGGGATGAGCGCGTGCGCATCATGCAGGAGAAGTGGATTGGGAAGAGTGAAGGGCAGGTGATTGATTTTAAAATTTCCGAATCAGCAAAAGCCCTCTTTGAAAAAGAGGGAGGAGTCGCGAGAGCGGCGGAGGGTGATTTAAGTTCCGAGTCCGCTTCACTAAAATCCTCCGTCGCCTCTAGCGACACCTCCTTTTTCGAAGGAGGCATTCCGGTTTACACGACACGTCCTGACACCTTATTTGGCGCGTCTTTTGTGGCGATTTCTCCGAATCATCCGATCGCTTTGGAGTTGGCGCAGACAAATCCTGAACTGCAAAATTTCATCGCTGAATGTAATCGTTCTGCGGTTGATGAACAAACTCTCGAGAAGCAAGAAAAGCGCGGTTTCAAAACCATTTTACAAGTTGAACATCCCCTCGATTCCAATTGGAAATTAGACGTTTACGTCGCCAATTTCGTTTTGATGGAATACGGCACGGGAGCAATATTTGGCTGCCCGGCGCATGATGAGCGCGATTTTGAATTTGCGACAAAATACCAATTACCAATTCGCCAAGTTGTTGAAAATTTCGACAAATTTTTAGCAGAAAATGATTTAGTAAATTTTTCCGATGCCGGCATCCAGGCAGTAATTGCAAGCCTCAAAGCCAAATCAAAAGATCAGACTGAACTCGCCAAACTCGCTTACGAATTTGTGCGTGACGAGATCAATCACTCAATGGATGACGCAAAATATTTGCCACAAACTCCATTCCTCAAAGCCAGCGAAGTCTTGAGGGCAAAGGTTGGATTCTGCTTCGGAAAATCAGTTTTACTTTGCGCAATTTTGCGCGGAATGAAAATTCCTTGCGGATTTTCCGAACAACTTTTGATGTTCGACGAAACTGTTTCTGAGCGCAAAATCATTCACACCGTCAACGCGATTTACTTAAATAAAAAATGGATTCGCGTCGATGCGCGCGGCAACAAGCCGGAAGATGTGAATGCGGATTTCAACGGACATCTCGCTTACCGGGCCCGCTCCGAATTTAACGAAATCGACAATCTTGGAATCTACGCCGAAGTTTCTGCAGCGGCACGCAAACTTCACCAAATCAGCAAAACAAACGCCGAAATCATCGAAAATCTTTTTGCTGAAATTAACGCGCCAAGCCAAGCCAATCTTGAAGATGGAGTGATGATTAACTCTGACTTTTTGGATGGATTAACTTCTGCGGAAGCGAAGGAAAAAGTTTTCGAAAAACTTTCCGCAACCAACCAAGCGACGAAAAAAATTAATTACCGTCTTCGTGATTGGGGCGTTTCGCGTCAACGCTACTGGGGCTGCCCGATTCCAATTCTTTACTTGGAAGATGGTTCTGTTGTGCCAGTTCCCGAAGATCAACTTCCGGTCGAGTTACCAAAAGATGTAGAATTCACCGGCGCCGGAAATCCTCTCGCGCTGCATCCAACTTGGAAATACACGACTTACAAAGGCCCTGACAATAAAACCCTTAGGGCAATCCGCGAAACTGACACTTTTGACACTTTCTTCGAGAGCTCCTGGTACTTTTTGCGCTACATTTCTCAGCCAGAAAATAAAGCCTTCGACCGCGATGCAGCAAATAAATTCATGCCTGTAGACCAGTACATCGGTGGCGTTGAGCACGCAGTTTTGCATTTGCTTTACGCAAGATTTTTCACCAAAGCGCTAAAAAAATGCGGTTACCTCGACATCTCCGAGCCCTTCAAAAACCTGCTTACTCAAGGCATGGTTTGTCACGCAACTTACAAAGACAAAGAAACGGGAAAATGGCTTTTTCCTGCTGAGGCTCTCGAGCGCAAACCAGAAGAAGTAATTTTTGGTCGCTCTGAAAAAATGAGTAAGTCGAAGAAAAATACGGTAGAACCTTCGCGAATTGTTGAGGCCTACGGCGCAGATACCGCAAGGCTTTTCATGCTTTCCGACACTCCGCCTTCACGCGATTTAGAATGGTCTGAAAGCGGCATTGACGGTTGCTGGAAATACACCAATCGCCTTTGGAGGTTGGTTGCCTCCTTTGAAAAAGGAGTTGGTGCGCGTAGTGCGACGGAGGATTTAAATCTCACTAAACTTACTCACAAAACAATCGCCGAAGTAAAAGATGAGTACGAAAAAATGGGCTTCAACCGCGCGATTGCTAAGATCCGCGAATTTTCAAATGCGCTAGAAAAATCTGAAAACGTTTCTGAATTCGCGCTGAAAAATTTGGTGATTCTGATTGCGCCAATCATGCCGCATTTGGCTGAAGAATTGTGGGCAGAGCTTGGACAAAAAACTTTAGTCTCCGAAGAAAAATTCCCTGATTTTGATCCAGCTTTAATCGTCGAGGATGAAGTAGGAATTGCCGTGCAAGTTAGTGGCAAGCTACGCGCTGTAATTCAAATGCCGAAAGGTTTAAGCAAAGAAGCTCTCGAAAAAGCGGCGTTTGAAAATGAAAATGTAAAAAGATTTCTCGAAGGAAAAGAAGTTAAGAAAGTAATCACCATTCCGGACAAATTAGTGAACATCGTTGCTGTTTAGCCATTCTCTGGATTGCCCGCGCTTCGCTCGCAATGACGTGACCAGAGTTCGTCATTGCGAGGAGCGTAAGCGACGCGGCAATCAATCTCGTTACAACTAGTAAAAGTAAAAATTCATGAATTTAATCCTAATCGCCATCGGCGGCGCTGCTGGCTCGGTGGCTCGTTACTTACTTAGTCTTTTTTTAGAAGCGGGAAAATTTCCGCTTGCGACTTTTGCTGTAAACGTAATTGGCTCAATGTTAGCGGGCATTGCCTACTACTTCGTAATCAAGCATTTCGACGCAATCGACCCGCGTTTTAAGAATTTTATTTTCGTTGGATTTCTCGGCGGATTTACAACTTTTTCCGCTTTCTCTCTCGATTTTTTCCGCCTCTTTTCTGCGGGAAATTATTCACAGGCATTGCTTTACGCACTTGCTACAACTCTACTCTCAATCCTCGCCGTATTTTTCGGATTTTATTTAACCAAACTAATCGCGTGAAATCTTCCTTTCGCAATTCCGAGCGCAACAAGCGCAGAAAGCCGCCCAGAGCTTCTCAAGATCAAGAAGTGCCAGCTGAAGATCAGAATGAAAAATCGCTACGTCTCGACAAATTTCTTTGCAAAAAATTCGACATTTCTTTTGGCCTCGCACAAAAAATAATTCGCGAAAAGAAAGTTAAAGTGAATGGGAAGAGGGTCGATGCCGCTTACAAAGTAGAGAAGGAAGACCAGATTGAAATTTTCTCTGACCTAAAAAAACGTCACGACAAGCAAAAGCAAAAACCGCAAATTTCTTTCGAAAAAATGAAGAAATTTTTGTCTTTCGTAATTTACGAAGATGAAAATCTCGTCGCCATTGACAAGCCTTCGGGCTTTGCTACGCAAGGCGGCAGCGGAATTGAAATTTCTGTGAATGACTTCGCGCAAGAAAAAGGTTGGCAGCTAGTTCATCGTCTCGACAAAGACACCAGCGGCATTTTGTTGCTCGCAAAAAACAACGAAGCGACAGAAGTGCTGACAGAAGGATTCAAAAACAAAACCATTGAGAAGACTTACCTGGCGCTGGTTTGCGGCGTTCCGAAAAAATCGGAAGGAACAATTGTAATTCCGCTGCGCAAAAAACTTTTGGGAAAAAACGAAAAAGTTTTGCCGGATTTTGAAGAGGGAAAAGAAGCGATTACCAAATTTAAAGTGCTCAAAACTTTTGCTGACCATGCTTTACTCGAGCTCAAGCCGCTTACTGGCAGAACGCATCAGCTTCGTGTGCATTGCAAAGAACTTGGTCATCCGATTGTGAATGACGTAAAATACGGCGGCAAAGAAACGCTGAAAAAAGAACTTGGAAGCAAGATGTGTTTACACGCGCGCAAGATTGTGATTCCGAAGTTTTTTGGGAAGAAAGTTGAGATTGAATGTAAATCTGTGTTTTAATTTTAGGGGTCTTTGAGGCGCTCTGTTGTTGGTTAAAATGAGATTTTGTCCGCGGGACAAAATCTAGTTTTTGGATTTGGTAAAATTAAATTTTCGTGAGGAGAGGTGTGTCAGAAATTGACTAATGGTAGTTTTCGTGGGTAGAGATGGATTGCCGCGCTTCGCTCGCAATGACGTTTAAAGCAAGGCAACTTCTCTTCGCGTCATTGCGAGCGAAGCGCTGCAATCCATTGGGTCACGAGTGAATTTACATCCACCTTTCGCCAATTTTTAAATCCACAACTAGCGGCGCGTCTAGCTTCACGGCGTTTTCCATTTCCAAAATCAAAAGTTGCGACACTACTTCCACTTCCTCTTTAGGCACTTCCACCAAAAGCTCGTCATGAATTTGTAGCACCATTTTCGCTCTCAAATGTTTTTTGCTGAGAGCTTTGCTCACTTGAATCATCGCCTTCTTAATGATGTCGGCGGCGCTGCCTTGGATTGGGGCGTTAATCGCTAATCTTTCCGATTCTTGACGGCGCATCGGGTTCTTGTTGTTGATCTCGTGCACAAAACATTTGCGACCAGAAAGAGTGGTGACGTAGCCGTTTTGCTTAGCGAAATTAATGTGATTTTTCATGTATTCCTCAATGCCAGGGTAGGTCGCAAAGTAAGAATGAATGTAATCTGCCGCTTCGCTTTGCGGAATGTCTAGCTGTCTTGCGAGGCCGAAAGCACTGATTCCGTAGATGATGCCAAAATTAATCGCCTTCGCTTTTGAGCGCATGTCGTTGCTTACTTCGCTTTCAGGAATTCCAAAAATTTGCGCGGCGGTAATGCGGTGAATGTCTTTATTTTCTTTGAAGGCTTCAATTAGCGCGGTGATTTTTGCGACGTGGGCAATCACGCGTAACTCAATCTGTGAGTAGTCGGCGGAGATTAGGAGATGTCCGGGTTTCGCGACAAAAGCTTCACGAATTTTTCTGCCTTCAAGCGTGCGAATCGGAATATTTTGTAGGTTTGGATTAGTTGAATTGAGTCGTCCCGTAACAGTTGAAATCGAAGAGAAGCTAGTGTGAACGCGATTAGTTTCTGGATTAATTTCTTTGGGCAAAGCGTCGGTGTAGGTATTTTTTAATTTTGAAAATTTACGAAATTCGAGAACTTTTGTCGCAATTAAAAAACCTTGTTCTTCTAGCTCTTCAAGCACTTCGGCATTTGTTGAAAGTACGCCAGTTTTTTTCGATTTTTTCTTCGATTTAAGGCCAAGTTTTTCAAACAAAATTTCACCAAGCTGTTTGGGTGAAGCGACGTTGAAATCGCAATTAGCGAGCAGATGAATTTCTTTAGTCAGCTCTTCAATTTTTTTACCAAATTCTTGCGAGAGTTCGTGCAGTTTTTTTGTGTCGATTTTAATGCCTTCACGCTCGATTTGCGCTAGAACTGGAAGAAGAGGAAGTTCGTAAGAAGTGTAGGGAGTGTTAAGTTTTAGTTCGGAAATTTTCGGTGAAAGAATTGTGTAAAGTTGAGCGAGAGCAAAGTTACGAAAGCAGGCGGAGTCTAGTTCTGAGAAGTCTTTTCCTTCAGAATTTTCGACGAGATTTAAATCAACTAATTCACGAAAATCATTTTTAATCGAAGAGTTGAGAAGGTGATTAATCACCGAAACATCTTCAAAAGCGCTGATTTCTAAATCGTAGTTTCTGAGAAATTTTTTAGTGTCGAAAAATATTTTTTTAATCGAGCTGTCTTGCAAAATTTTTTGTAGCACATCGGGCACAATCTCTTGATTTCGTTGAGTTCCAAAGAGATCGACAACTTCTGATTTTACTGAGAAATAAAAGATTTCTTTTGGTGCTGAGTTATTTTTGTAAGTCGAGATTGTTAGAAAATCCTTGTCGCAATCAATCACCAGCAAGCCATTTGCGAGCGCTGTTTTTCTGATCTCATCAATCATTTCAGTAGAAGTGATTTCAGTTTTTTTCACTTCTAAAAAAGAAATTTCATTCTTTGTTGATTGAGCCTGCTTCACATCATCTTCAACCAAAAACTCTTTTTTTACGCGAGTAATTAGTGAGTGAAAACCTTGTTCCTGTAAAAATGAAATCAGCCTTTGAGGATCAACGCTTTGAAGACGAAGATCATCAATTTCAATGCCAAGCTCAACCTCGTAACACAAGGCAACTAAACGCTTCGAAAGCTCGGCATTTTTTTTGCCTTCAAGCAAAAGTTGGTGACGTTTTTCCTGCTTAATTTTGTCGAGATTGGCAAAAAGATTTTCGAGAGTGCCAAATTCTGAAATTAATTCTGCTGCGGTTTTTGGACCAATTCCTCTTACTCCAGAAACATTGTCAGATGAATCACCCATTAGCGCTAACACATCTACAACTTGCTCAGGTTCAACGGCGAATTTTTCAAAAACTTCTTTGCGCGTAATAAATTTATTTTTCATTGCGTCATACATGAAGACGCTTGGATTTACTAACTGCATCAAGTCTTTGTCGGAAGAAACCACGAGCACTTCGTAACCTTTTTCAACTGACTGTTTGGTGATGGTGGCGATTACGTCGTCGGCTTCGAATCCAACTTTTTCAATAATTGGTAAACCGAGTGATTCAGCAGCTTGACGCACGATTGCAAATTGTGGCTTTAGATCTTCTGGGCAAGGCGGGCGATTAGCTTTGTAGTCTGGAAAAATGTCGTTACGAAAAGTTTTGGATCCGGCATCAAAAACAACGGCGACATGCGAAACATTTAATCCGGCGAGTAGTTTAATCAGCATGTTGGTAAATCCGTAAACTGCGCCAACTGGCGTACCATCTTGACGGGTTAGCGGAGGAAGAGAGTGGTAAGCGCGAAAGACAAAACTGTAGCCATCAATGAGGGCAATTTTTTTTGCGTCAGACATCATTAAAAATTTATGATTTAAGATTTGGGATTTAGGATTTGATTAGTAATTAGATCGCAAATCTTAAATCATTAAATTTTTATTCATGTACCGCCTCTACCATCATCCAATCTGCCCTTTTTCGCGCAAAGTTAGAGTACATCTAGCTGCAAAAGAAATTGGCTGCGAGTTGATTCAAGAAAATTTTTGGGAAAGAAAAAAAGAATTCATCGCCATGAATCCCGCCTGCACAGTGCCGGTGATGTTTGATAACAATAACGCAGTGGTTGTCGTTAATAGTTCGGTGATTATTGAATACGTGGAAGAAAGGCATGAAAACACTAGATCTTTCATTGGAGAGTCTGCGGCGGAAAGGGCAGAAGTGCGCCGCCTGCAATATTGGTTTGATGAAAAATTTTACCACGAAGTCAGCAAGCATGTTTTGAATGAGCGTTATTTTAATCGCTATTCTTCTAGCTCTAGCTCGCCTAGTTCAGAAGTTCTTCGCGTTTCTAGGCGCAACTTAAACATTCACATGGGTTACATCGAATATCTTCTTGAGAGTAAAAGATATTTGGCGGGAGATCAAATCACCGTCGCTGACTTTGCCGCCGCTTGCCAGATTTCTGTGCTCGATTATTTTGGTGACATCAACTGGCATCATTACTCACCGGCAAAGGATTGGTACAGCATGATCAAATCTCACAAGATTTTTAGTGAAATTCTCAAGGATAGAATTCCAAGCATCGTGCCGGTCGAATGGTATTCGAAATTAGATTTTTAGCTCCCAAGAAAATGACCCTTACTCTTAACGAACAGCAAGCGAGAAGCTTTCTTGCCGCAAATAAAATTAGCGATTGCGAGATTAAAAAAGTTGCCGGTGACGCATCTTTTCGCTCTTATTACAGAATTTTTTCTGGTGAAAAAACTTACATTCTAATGTTTGCGCCACCTGCTTACGAAGATGTTAAGCCTTTCATGAAGATTGATGAATTTCTTGTGTCTCGCAATTTTTTTGCGCCAAAAATTTTTGCTGCTGACATCGATTCCGGGTTTTTGCTGCTTGAAGATTTAGGTGACGAAACTTACAGCAGAGTGCTTGCGAAAGATCCTTCGCAGGAGATGAAGATTTACCAACAAGCTTGCGATGTTCTGCTTGATCTCCACAAGGCTTCTATTCCCGCAGAGGTTGAAGAATACAATCATGCCTTACTTTTTCGCGAAGTTTTACTTTTTGTTGATTGGTATTTGCCCCTACAAAAACGCTTTCTGAGCTTAGAAAAAAAAGCTCAATTTAAGCTTTCATGGTTTAAGATTTTCGATCTTCTTAGCAAAGAAAAGCGCGTTTTGGTTTTACGTGATTTTCATGCCGATAACCTAATGACAATCCCTCGAGGTGTGGGATTACTTGATTTTCAAGATGCGGTGATTGGATCAAATGCTTACGATTTGGTTTCTTTGCTTGAAGATGCGAGACGAGATGTTGATGAAAAAACGCGTCAAAAAATTATTGAATATTACCTAGATAAATCGGGTTGTGATCGAGAAAATTTCCTCCGCGATTATTCAATTCTTTCTTTGCAGCGTAATATTAAAATTCTTGGAATTTTCTCTCGTCTTTCTGTGCGAGACAAAAAACATAATTATTTAAGTTTAATCCCGCGAGTCCTTGATTTTGTTGAATCAAGACTGAATGACGAGATATTTTTCGAAATCAAAAAATTGATCAAAGATGAGTAAAAAACACGAAAACATCTCAATGAATGAGGCAACTCCTGACAATCTAAAATTGCTCAGCGAAGTTTTTAAATTAATCGAAACCGAAACGGCTGAAATTGCTGAGATGGTTTTTGATTATCTTGTCGATGTTCTCGATGAGTATGTCATGACTGGAACCATTTCTGAAAATCATCCAAACCCCAAAGTCAGGGCCTACATAAAAATTCTTAATCGCCTTTTTTTGTTGTCGCGCAAGAACTCTGACAAAGGCTCTTTTAAATTAATCAATCGCAAGACAGTGCAAGATTTGGATAAAAAAACTTACACCATTTGCATGTGCTTTGATGGCGGTGTTTCGCTCGATATTCTTTGCGATATCGTGAATGTTGAGAATCAAGGAAGAACGCCGGCCGCCTCTCCAGTCAAGGTTACGGTTAAACAAGTATTTCTCGGTGATCTAACTCACTCTAACTCGAGGGGTGGGTGAAAAAAATTTCGATTTTCTTAATCAGATTTTATCAGCTTCTAATCTCGCCGCTACTCGGCTCTTACAAATGTCGCTTTAATCCAACTTGCTCAAATTACATGATTGAAGCGATTTCTAAAAAAGGCTTATTCAGAGGATTTTTGCTCGGAATAAAGCGCCTGCTTAGTTGTCATACATTCTCCAAAAAAAGTGGATTTGATCCGGTCGAATGATGTTTCGTATTTTTTTAGCCATCATTTTTATTTGTTATTTCGAGCAACTCTCTTTGGCAGCTTCACCACAAACTCTGGAAGAAATTAATGCTGATCTAAAAGCTAAAAAAGCAGAGCTCGAGCCTTTTGATAAAAGTAAGGTTAAGATTGATCTAGAATCTCTAGGTCTCGACGATGTTGATAAAAAAAATACTAAAGAATTGACGGAAACCGATTTGCCAGAGTTAGAGCAAAAACCTACTACGATTTCTAGTCCCCAGCCAAAAAAAGATGAGCCAATAAATAAAATTTCAGAAACTCAAAATCACAAACCAGAAGAAAAAAAAGAGGTGAAGGAAGTAGTAAATGAGGAGCGAAAAAAAGTTGATCAAACCAAAGCTCCCAAGCTAGAAGTTAAGAAATCAAACGATCAAGCGATCAATTTTCAGAAAAAAAATAATCTCAAAAAGCACTTAGAAATTAAACGCAAAAGAAAGGAAAATGCTCAAAAGCAAGAAGAGAAACTTAAGAAATTTTACGAGTTAAGAAAAATTTATTTAGCCGGCGCAAGTCTTGATAATGAAGCCTCTACAACTTCCGAAGAAAAAATTCTGCCACGCAAAAAAGATTTAAATCCTTTTACTAGCGAAGAACTGCCAGCCTTGCCGATTTTAAACAGATATCGCACTTCAGAAAATCTCCATATTCCAATCATCCTAACAATAAAAGAGAGGATAGATTTGCTTTTTGGCGCTGTTTCTGTCGGCAATGTTTTATCTTTTAATGAGGCTTACAAAAACATCGAAAATCCCAACATCAAAAATGCTTTAGGCGATACGATTTTAACTTACTCGTTACTGCTCCATCGCTATCCAATAGTTGCCTCTATTATCGCAAAAGGTGCCGATGTGAACATGCCAAATAAACTCGGATTTACTCCAATGAATATCGCAATCGAGCTTGGTGATTTTAAAGAAATAGAGATGCTTGCCGAAAATAAAGCTGATCTGAATTACGTCGATGCTTTTGGTCGTAGTTATTTGATGCAAGCGGCGCGCTTGGGATTTCTGCCAGCTGTTGATTTACTGGTTAAGCGAGGCGTTGACATAGATTTAATGGATAAGGATGGATTCACCGCTTTGGCAATCGCTTATCGACATAAAAAAGAAGTCATTGTCCAATATCTTTTAAAGCAAGGAGCGAGAACTATGGTTGAAAAACCTTACGATCCAAAAACTCAGACTTTAATCCAAGAGCTGGAAAACCGCTGGAAATGAGTTGGAAAAAAAACTCGTCCTTCTTACAAGTTTTTTGAATCTGCTCTTACAAAATTTCTGAAAAATTAAAAATAACATGAATCGCCTTTTCTCAAAATCATTTTTTGCCGTCGTCGCAATGACAGCTCTTTTGGCAAGTCCTTCGATTCACGCCCAAATAAAAAATGTTTATGATAGCGGAGAAGAAAGCATTTCGGGAATTACCTCTTTGATGTCAGCGGTTTCAAGTGGCGATGTAGATGGCGTGAAATTCTTTGCCAAATCTGGCCCAGCAGTAATTAACCAGAGAAACCTCGGAGGCGCTACAGCTCTGCACTTGGCTTGTCGTGAAGGCAATTTTGAAATAGTTAAGATTTTGGTTGATGGCGGAGCGGATATCAATCTTGCCGATAATGAGGGTTGGACACCTTTGATGCGAGCAGCTTTGGTGGGAGATAAAAATTCGGTCGATTTATTGTTAACAAAAGGCGCAAAAGCTGATGCCATCAATTCTGTAGGTGAATCCGCCTTAATTCATGCTGCTTACTCTAGTTGTAACGAGTGCTTGATTTCGATGTTTAAAAATTACGATTTCTCCAAGTTCATGGATCTAGATAACCTAAAAGCACAACTTTCTGACGCTTTTGTGGCGGCTAAGAATCGTGACAATCAAGTGGCGCAAGACATAATCAACGCCGCTCTAAATTGCCTTCCTAAAGAAAATCTCGTAGCAAATTTACCAGAGAAAGCGGACGCCCAACAAGAAAAAACGAGCGTCCAGCAAGGCAAAAAATTTGTCTTTAAACCAGACGGAAAAATTGTTTCTGTGGTTGAAAGTGATTTGCCTTCGATCACTAAGCCAAGCAAATTCAAGTCCGTCACTCAGGCTCCGAAGCAGCAAGAAGAAATGCCTTTTGTTTCTAAATTTAAATTAATCATCGGAGAGCAAGGCAAAATTCGAACTAAGAAAAATTTGAGCAAAGTGATTAAAGTAGAAGACAATAAATCTTCTGTCGTTCTTGAGAAAGATAGAAAAGTAGAAGAGTCGGTAATAAAAACAGAGCCATCTGCTACGGGATCGATTTATAAATTTAGCCGTGGACCAGAGGCTAAAATCATTAAGCGCAAACCGATTAAGAAAAAGGAAATTACTTCTTCGCCCAAAGAAGAGCCATTAGTTAAAAATCAGGAATCTAAAATTTCAGATTCTCAGTTAGCAAAGCCAGCAGAAGCGCCAACAGCTCCCGTAGTTAACAAAGCACCTGTTGCCGGGGCAACCAGCAAAATCATTAATCCAGCTCCAACTTCACAAGAGGTGGCCCCAGCCCCAGCTCCGGTTGTTAAATAATCTTAGTTTTCATTTTTCTGATCACGTTTGAAAGCCCATCTAATATTGCCTCACCGATCATAAAGTGACCAATGTTTAACTCTGCTATCTGCGGAATTTCCGCGATCATTTCTGCAGTTTTGTAATCTAGTCCGTGACCAGCGTGACACTCTAAACCAAGACTTTCTGCCAGCTTAGCGCATTCCAAGATTTTCAGAAATTCCTTTTTTTGTGCCGCACCTTTTTTGTGACAAAATTCTCCCGTGTGCAATTCAACGATATCAGCGCCAACTTTTTTTGCCGTTCTGATTTGTGTTTCATCGGCATCGACAAAAAGTGAAACGAGAATTTTTTTGGTGTGAATTTTTTTAATCATTTCGCGCAGAACTTTCTCGCTTTTTACAACATTCAATCCGCCTTCAGTTGTTACTTCTCTTCTTTTTTCTGGAACGATGCAAACCGCATTAGGTTTGGTTTTAAGGGCGATTTTTAACATCTCTTCTGTCGCCGCCATTTCCAGATTAATCGGTAATTTAATCTCTTTTTTAAGTCGCTTTAGATCTTCGTCTCGAATGTGACGACGGTCTTCGCGCAAATGAATTGTGATGCCATCAGCGCCAGATTTTTGTGCTAAAATTGCTGCTGTAACCGGATCTGGATGCGTGCCGCCGCGTGCGTTTCTGATGGTTGCAACGTGATCGATATTCACTCCTAAACGGATTTTATTTCGAATATTTTTTTTCATTAATGACTAAAAAAGTTAGGTAAAAAACGCAGCTTAAAATGATGGCGATAGGAAATCCTTGAGAACCAAAAATATTGATCAAAATCCCGCCAGTCAAAGTTCCGCAAAGTGAGCCAATCGAACCAATTAATTGAAATGTGGCGTTTGCCGCGACTAATTTTTCTTTCTCGTAATCCTCGTTGGCGATTTTAAAAACCGAAACGTAAATGCATGCGATCGACATGCCAAAAACAAAATAGAGAGCAACTAGAAGTAAATACGATTTGGCGTAAAGCAGAATGATTATGAAAGAATAAATGCAGGCCAAAAATCCGATATTTATCAAATTGTAAGGGCTAACTTTTTTTAAGAGAAATCCAACCCAAATATCAAAAAATCCACTTGCCATGTAAGCAGTAATTAGAAGGCCTGCGGCTTCATAACTAAAGCCAAGATGCACACCAAAAACTACGGTAAAAATTAGTAAAATGTAAGTTTGAAAATCGAGAAAAAATCGCGCCATGAAGCAGTTTGGATTTTTTTTAAAAAAATCTTTTAGAGCTATTCTTTTCGATTCGATTTTTGGTTGTGGAGATTTTCTTAGCAGCAAGATGCAGTTGTAAGATGAGAGCACCAAAATTGCTGAGATAATGAAGGATAAATAACTTGAAGCGCCTGTGAAGTTAACGATCACTGGACCAATAGCCAAGCCAGCTGAGACGATCATGCTAAAAATTCCTGTAGCGATTCCACGCTGCTCATCGGTGAGTAAAATATTCAACCAAGATTGCCGAACGATTACGTAAATAAACCAGCAACAGCCCATAAAAATTGCGAATAAAATCCACAGCCAAAAACCTTGGTAAAAATAAATTAGCAAAATTGCTGCAGAATATCCGAAAGCAGAAAAGCCAAGAGCTCTCATCATTCCTAGCTTCCCAACAAAACGACTTAAAAAAAATGAAGCGAAAATTCCGCCGATAATTTCGCAAGTTGAAGCGAGTCCAATGTGGGCGGGATCAACATGGTTAAGGGTTAAGACCGTTGGAAAAGTAACCAAATCAATGCCGATTGCCGTAGCAAAAAGGAAAATACTCAAAAAGAGTAAATTGAGTTCGCGCGAGAATTTTAGGCTGTCGAGCATTTAAAGGATTTTTGATTTTCGATTTTTCATTTTAGAATCGGCTTAAACTCAGATAAATCTAAAATCTAAAATCAAAAACCAAAAATGAGTAAGACTCCTTTACTTGACCAGATCCGCACTCCTTCCGATCTCAAAAAATTGTCACGCGAAGAAATTAAAAAATTCGCTGATGAATTGCGTTACGAAACAATTTCTGTCGTCTCGCAAACCGGCGGCCATTTGGGTGCTGGACTCGGTGTTGTCGAACTTACTTGTGCGCTGCATTATATTTTTGATACGCCACACGATAAATTAATCTGGGATGTCGGGCATCAAGCTTATCCACACAAAATTCTCACCGGCCGTCGCGAAAAAATGCGCACTATTCGTCAACCCGAAGGATTGGCAGGATTTACTCGCAGAGACGAAAGTGAGTACGATCCATTTGGTGCTGGACACAGCTCTACATCTATCTCGGCGGCACTTGGCATTTCTGTCGCTAAAAAATTTAAAAAAGAAAAATCGCACGTAATTGCGGTAATTGGCGATGGCGCAATGTCAGCGGGAATGGCATTTGAAGCCTTAAATAATGCTGGCGCGCTTGAAGATGAATTTTTCCAAGACAATCGACTCATCGTAATTTTAAACGACAATGACATGTCGATCGCACCTCCAACTGGCGCGCTTTCGCACTATTTTTCGCGCGTTGCTTCCTCGAGATCTTATTTAAAAATTCGCGACGTAGCCAAAAAACTTCCCAATCGCCTTTCACGCTTTTCACGCAAATTAGAAAAAGCTACGAAGGAGTGGTGGATGGGAGGAAATATTTTTGAGGAACTTGGATTCTACTACATCGGACCCATCGATGGACACAACTTGGATGCTTTAATTCCGATTTTAGAAAATATTCGTAACGACAAATCGACCGATCCAATCCTCATTCACTGCGTCACGCAAAAAGGAAAAGGTTACGTTGAGACCATGCAATCAAACGATAAATTGCATGCTGTGGCAAAGTTTGATCGAACTACCGGAGTACAACACAAGGCAGTCTCTGACTTTCCAAGTTATTCAAAAATTTTTGGCACACGCCTTGCGGAACTCGCAAAAAAAGATGACAAGATTTTAGCAATCACCGCCGCGATGCCTTCTGGCACTGGTCTTGACGTCTTCGCTAAAATTCATCCGCAAAGAATGTTTGATGTTGGAATTGCCGAACAACACGCCGTGACATTCGCCGCCGGCCTTGCCACAGAAGGCATGAAGCCATATGCCACGATTTACTCAACTTTCTTACAACGGGCCTACGACCAAGTTGTTCATGATGTTGCCGTACAAAAATTACCAGTTCGTTTTGCGATTGATCGCGCCGGTTTTGTTGGTGCTGACGGCCCAACTCACGCGGGTTCGTTCGACATCGCTTACTTAATTAATTTGCCTGATTTTGTTTTGATGGCTTCTGCCGACGGACAAGAATTGGTGAAAATGATCAACACCGCGAACTCAATCAATGATCGCCCAAGCGCCTTCCGCTTCCCTCGCGGCGAAGCAACCTCTGAAATAAATTTTGCCGATGACGAAATTTTAGAAATAGGGAAGGGTCGCTTGATTCAACAGGGAAGCAAGGTCGCGATCATTTCCTACGGCGCAATTTTGAGCAACGTCATCGCCGCCGCAAAAATTTTAGAAGAAACCCAAGGCCTAAAAATCACCGTCGCCGACGCAAGATTTGCTAAACCTCTCGACGAAAAATTGATTTCCGACTTAGCCAAAAATCACGAAATCCTAATCTCGATTGAAGAAGGCGCCGTCGGCGGCTTCGGCTCGGCTGTAACTCAATTCCTTCTTAACTTCGGATTGATGGATCAAAAATCTTTCAAATTTCGTTCACTCGTAATGAATGATAAATTCATCGAACAAAATAAAATCGATGTGATGCAAGAGCAGGCGGGGATTGGGGTGGAGTCGATTTTGAAATTAGTTAAATCTCTACTTTAAATTAAACCGAGTCTCTCGTCGTCATGCTGAGATTGTCGAAGCATGATGCCAAACCACAGAGCTCTATATCATGCTTCGACAAGCTCAGCATGACGACGATATCTCAGATATTTCAAACGGCGGCGTTGTTCACTTCATCACTTTTTTTCGCCACCCAAACCACTCTCTCGCTCACATCACAGAGCAACACCTCAAACCCATGCCTCTCTAACAAATCCCGATACTCCTCCTTCGAAAGCGACGAGTGATAAAGCATCTCCCCATTATTATCACTCCACACCTCGCCATCACTCGACCCCGAAGTAAAAGCCAAAATTCCACCCGCCAAAATATGCGCCGCAAAAGTTGCAAACATTGATCTTTGCTCGGCGCGCGTGAGATGAAAAAAACTATCCCAAGCAAGGATGACGGCGAATTTTTTACCGAGATTTAAATCGCGCATATCGGCGACAAAAAAATTCCCCGCAAAATTTTCGACAGAATTTGCTGGAGGATTTTGCTGAGGATTTTGCGCGGAATTTTTGCTAAAATTCTGACTAAAACTTTGCTTAAAATTCTGGGGAGAAAATTTTTTCTGGCAGAGCTCAATCATCTTCCAACTCCCATCAATCCCCGTCACCAAATACCCCCGCTCCATAAAAAACCTCGCCAACGGCTCACCCGCTCCACACCCCAAATCCAACACCTCCGACCCCGCAGAAGCCGCGCGCAGGATCAACTCAAGATATTCCTTCTCGACCAAATTCTTATCGCGAGCTTCATCAAACCACTCGGCGATTTTGTTGTAGGATTGGCAGGTGGGGGTAGGCATTTGGTGCGTGATTCGAGTGTTATTTTTGCGGAGGCGGGGAATTAAAATTAGTATACTGTCCCCGGATTACGGATTATAAGGATTATCAAATCTACAGCTCCTCAATACTAAACTCGCTATACCCCTCAAAATAATAACTCACATCAATCCCTTTCATAAAAATTTCGCGATCATTGACTTTATCCGTCAGTGCTTTGCCAAGAAGATATTTGATTTCGATATCTTTAACAGTGCTACGCTCCATTGCCATCAGATAATCTTCCTTATCAACCATATTCCAATCAATCACCTGCTTTAATTCTTTTTTTAGCATCAAATCTAGCCATATTCTAGTAGCTCTACCATTACCTTCGCGGAAGGGATGAGCGATGTTCATTTCTACATATTTTTCGATGATCTTATCGAAATTACTTTGCGGCATTTTGCTGATGTTTTGCAGTGACTGCTCAAGATACATCAGCGGCGCAAAACGAAAATTCCCCTTCGCAATATTCACATCACGCAACTTTCCAGCGAAGTCGTAAATCTCGCCAAATAAGTAAGCATGAATTTGCGTAAGCCCCGCAAAAGTGCCGACTTCGATTTGATTTATTTCTCCGCTTTCAAAGAGTTTTTTGGCTTTTTGTTTGCTAATTTTTTCTTCTGCTTTGTTTAACTCCAGCTGATTGGTGATGTTTAATTTATTCGGCAGAATCATGTTTTTTGCCCCCTTATTCGGTTAGAAGTGATGGGAAGAAATTAGCATAGTTTTCACGGATTGTCTACGAAAGGTTGGGGAATTGGTATACTGTCCCCGGATTATTTGTCCCCGGATTATTTAGAGTACTATTTTTGCGGAGGCGGGGAATTAAAATTAGTATACTGTCCCCTCAATAATAATCCGGGGACGGTAAATAATCCGGGGACGGTATACCAATTCCCACCCTACTTGCTCTCCAAAAATAATCCGGGGACGGTATACCAATTCCCCACCAAAAATAATCCGGGAAATAATCCGGGGACGGTATACCAATTCCCCACCCACTTGCTCTCCCAGAAAACATAAATTATCCACCGCCACTCGAAACTGATTCACTCATTCGTCAGTTTCAAATCACCCTAAACCCAATACCAAAAACCATGGCCAGAATAGCAAGGGTAGTAATTCCCGGAGTCGCTCATCACATCACTCAAAGAGGGGTGCGCTCCATGAATATCTTCAACAGCCGAGAAGATAAAAAATCATATCTAAAAATATTGTCAGAGCTCTCTCTGCGCGAAGGCCTCAAAATTCACGCCTATTGTCTGATGGATAATCATGTTCATTTGCTAGTCACTCCACAAAAAGAAGACGGCCTCAGAAAAGCCATTGGAGAAACTCACAGATTATACACTCGCAGAATGAACTTCCGGCAAAAAGTTCGCGGACATTTATTCCAAGAAAGATTTTTCTCCTGCCCGCTCGATGATGCTCATTCTGTCGCCGCCGCAAGATACATCGAAAGAAATCCAGTCAGAGCCAAGATGTACAAACAAGCCTGGAACTACGAATTCTCAAGCGCGAAATATCACGTAGGCGCAACAAAAACAGATCCACTATTAACTGATGAAAAATGGCACCACAGCGCGAATGAGTGGAAGGAATTATTGCGAGAAGAGGCGAAGGAAATTGAGTTGATCAGAAGATCAACAAAAACCGGCCGACCGTCGGGAAATGAAAAATTTATTAAGAATCTTGAGAAGGCGTCGGGAAGGGTGTTGGCGATTAAGAAGGCGGGAAGGCGTTCTAGAGGTGGGTGAGGGAATTGAGAAATTGGTTACTGTCCCCGGATTATTCTTCCCCGGATTATTCGGTTACTGTCCCCGGATTATTCAGAAATTGGTTACTGTCCCCGGATTATTCTAAATCTTTTATCCAGTTTGATGAAATAAACCAAGATGGTGATTTTGAGTCATTCAGAATTTCTCGATAGTGTAAAAATCAGATAAAGATTTTTCTCATCGATGAGGAGCTGTTACCTAAGGCTATTACGGGAAGGGTTTGAACCACTACCAATTTCAGGTCTAGCGATATGAGGACTTACCGTTGGGCTGGGAGTTTCCCCTTCTCGATTTGGGGTGACGGTAACAGTAGTAACGATCCTAAATATTTTTCCATCAACTTCAATAGTTTCCCCTTCAATAAGTTCCCCTTCAATAAGTTTCTCTTTGGATTCCCCCTCTCGAAATTTTTCTTCAGAACCATCAGTAAGATCTGAAATATTATCAGATTGGTCATCATGGGAGTTAATAAATTTCGCTATAGATTCCTCTAATTCTTTAAATCCTAACAACCCAGCAAGTTCATACGCTTTAGTAAGAGATTTAAGATTAGTAGAATATTTTTCCAAAAGTAGTTGGACTAAAGGTTGATGACCAAGTCTTGTAGCGCAAAGTAAAGCATTATCAATGTCGGGGTTAACCTCGTCACCGGAAGTATTAAAATCAGTACTAACTCCTTTTTCTAAAAGAACTTTAAGCGCTTCTGCTTTGTTTAAAATTATGGCAAACCGTAAGGCATTCCAACCGTTGCCAAATTCAGGATTAACATCTTCATCTAAAAGAGCTTTAACAGCTTGAGATGCTTCGGTATCAGACAAAGACAAGGCTCTTATAAATTTTATCCTATTCAAATCCATAGGGTTGCTCGTCTCGGACAATTCACTTTTTGTCTTCATAAGTTTTTCTTTTTTAATAAATTTTGCCAGAAACCAATAATAAGTTCAGGCTAAATGAAATGATGGTTCAATCACTCAAATTAGTATCGAGAAGGTCTAATATTCTAGAGTTATTTGGAAAATCTTTACGATTTAAAGAAGCGGCTTTTCAAGAAAAGATTGATCTGGCCAAATTAGCTAGGTTATTTGATCAGTAACCAAATTTACGGCTAACAAAAAACAATTCTCAACATCATCGCTTCTTAAGCGCAGATTAATTTTTAAAACATGAAACAAGAACAAGGCGCATTAACAGCTTCAGGAAAACTTCATTCTAGATTTTCAGAGATTTACGCAGAGGAAGAAATCTTATCGGATTAGCGATTGTGGGATTGGCTGCGAATAAAGCTCACGAGACTTACTACCCAGAAAAATACTGTTACGTAAAAGCCAGAAATAAGCTCAGAAAAGAGCTGAAAATAGACGGAGAAGATGAGTCTTTGCTTCAATCTGTTAAAGGACTCTTTGGCTTTGGAAGAAATCCAGAAAGAGATGCTAGACGCAAAGAGTTTAATAAGGTTTTTCGCGAGGTGTTAATCAGGGCTTTCTTCAACCTGAACAATCTCCAGATGATCTAGAAGAAAGATTAAAAGGTCATGCTTTTGAAGAATATTTTGAAGATACTTCTAGGCGCGATCCTAGATCAAATAGTAAAAGTTCTGTAACTAGAGAGGGTGAGATCGAGATTAATTCTAGCTCGACTCTTCCAACAGAAGATCCCTCAACAAAAGATGTAAAAGATCAAATCGCAGCACCCGAAATGAAAAATCTTTTTGATGACAAGGTTCTAAAATTAGAAGGCAAAAGTCTAAAATCAGTTACTTGCGAGACCTCAGAAAACGCTGCGGAAGTTGCTGATCAGATGGTAAAATTTTGCGAAAAGTAGGGGTTCCTTGCTCGAAAGAGATTGGGGAGGGCGGCTCTCAAAATCTTAAAGTTACAATGTCAGAAGGTTGGAAAGGTAAGGCTGAACCTTTTACCATGAATCAACAGGAACTAAGTGAGCTGAGTGCTGAGATTGCCAAACAAAAAGAAGCCCAACAAAAAACTCCCGGGACAGGAAGTCATGCTGAAGCTGTTAGGGAGCGACAAAAAGCAGCGACATCAGGTCGCCAGCTTTGAGTGCTTGGGTAATTTATTTTGCGCCAAGGATTTTTTGATCGCTAAAAAGACAAAAAAGATTTTTCCAACTTCTCGATTCCTTCTTTCACTTGCGCGGAATTGATGTTTAGCGGAGGAAGCACACGAATCACATTGTCGCTTGCTGGAATCACAAGCAGACCGTGATTGATCAGTTTTTGAGTCATTTCAACATTTGGAATTTTTTCGTTGATTTTGATGCCAAGCATCAAGCCAACTCCGCGAATTTCCTCGATTAGGTTTGGAAATTTTTTGTGAAGATTTTGCAATTCTGATTTCAATTCAGCGCCAACTTTTCTCACATTTTCTAAGAAATTTTCTTCAAGCATTACATCAAGAACAGCTGAGGCAACGGCCATGGCCATTGGATTGCCACCGTAAGTTGTGCCGTGAACACCAATCGTCATTCCACTTGCCGCTTCTTTTGTTGCTAAACATGCACCAAGCGGAAAGCCGCCAGCGATTGCTTTAGCGGTGCCAACGATGTCCGGCTTTACGTCGAAAAAATTGTGAGCAAAAAGTTCTCCGGTGCGTCCCATGCCGCATTGAACTTCGTCAAAAGCGAGAAGAAGGTTTTTTTCGTCGGCGATTTTTCTTAATTCTTGAAGAAATTTTTTCTCAGCGACGCGAATTCCCTCTTCGCCTTGGATTGGTTCGATCAAGATTCCAGCGGTATTCTCAGTGATTGCATTTTTTACGGCTTCAATATTTCCAAACTCAACATTGTCGAATCCATCAAGCGCCGGCCTGAATCCTTCGAGATATTTTTCTTTTCCGGCGGCAGAAATTGTGGCGATTGTGCGACCGTGAAAAGCGCCGGTAAAAGTAATAATCCGATTTTTGTGCGGTTGATTTTTTACGAAGAAATAACGGCGAATCATTTTGATTGCGCATTCAATACTTTCTGCTCCCGAATTGCAGAAAAAGACGTAATCAGCGAAAGAGTTAGAAGTTAGTCTTTCCGCGTAGTTATTGAGCTCGTTGCCGTTGTAAATATTAGAAACGTGCCAAAGTTTTTTTGCTTGAGAGGTGATTGCTGCAACCATTTTTGGATGACAGTGACCAAGAGCGTTCACTGCAATTCCTGCGCCAAAATCGAGATATTTTTTTCCCTCATTGTCAAAAAGGTAAGAACCTTCCCCGTGCGAAAATGTGACGTCGTAGCGCTTGTGAACCGGAAGAAGTTTCGGAGAAGTAGTCATTTTGATTTTTGGTTTTACAAATTGAGAGCGCGCGCAGATAAAACTAAAATCTAAATCTGAAATCTAAATTTTCCCTCCAGTGCTTCTCGACTCTCCAGAAACGAAAGAAAAAATCCTGAAAGAATTTTTGCAGATCGCTGTCTTTGATGGATGGAACAAGGAAGCGCTCGTAAAGGCTGCTGCGAATTGCGGAATTGGTGAAAATTTTCTGCCGTTAATTTTTGAAAATGGTTTGCTCGATTTGGCGGAATTTTATCTGCAATCGCAAAATGAAAAATCGCTAGAAGTTTTAGAAAATCTCGAAGGCAAAAAGATCCGCGACAAAATCAGGTTGTCGCTTTACGCCCGTTTTGAAGTTGAAAAAGAAAATAAAATTGCGCTGCAGCGTTTGATTAATTTTTATTTTGATCCGAAGAATTTTACTTCCTTTGAAACTGGCCCAAGGCCCATTTTTCAAGCCTTGAAAGCCTGTTACAAAATTGCTGATTTTATTTGGCAAAATATTGGCGACCAATCAACTGACTTCAACTATTACACTAAAAGAGCCACCCTTGGCAAAATTATTTTTCGGGCGATTCCGTTATTTTTAAAAAATGGCAACATCAACAATTTCATTGATGCCGAGATTGAAAAAGTAATGAGATTTGAAAAATTCAAATCAGCAGCCAAAAAAACTCTTTGCCAAACTTTTTTTGATGAAAGCGGCTCTCCACGCTCTCCAAAAGAGCTCGTCAAAAATCTCCCATTCTTTCGTTTATTTTCTTAGCCAATGTCTACCACTTTTAACACTCTTGACCTGATTTTTTTCGCCTTCACCGCGATCTTTGTACTTACCGCCGTTTTTCGTGGCTTCATTAAAGAAATATTTTCCTTCTTTAATTGGATTTTAGCGCTTGCGATTTCTTATTTTTTAACTCCCTACATCTCTGATTTTTTCTCGCCTTATTTTGAGAGTAAGCTGGCGATTGATCTAGTCTCACGAAGCAGCATATTTATTTTAATTTTTCTGATTTTTTCTTTTTCAACTACCAAGTTTCGTGACTCTTTAGACGACAAAGTTCCGACGGTTTTCAATCGTTCCTTAGGTTTACTTTTCGGTCTTGCAAAAACTTTAATAATTTTTGGCGCCATTTATTCGATTTATTTGAATGCCTACACCTCAGTAATGAAGAGCAAGGTGAAAGAAGAGCCAGAATGGTTTCGTCAGGCTAAATCTCGTAGCTTGATTAAGACCTCAGGTGAAATGATCGATCCTTTGGTTAGAAAATTTTTCGACGCAGTGATGAAAAATTTCGATCAAGTTTTGCCTAAACCAGAAGATCTTTTGAACGAAAAAATTGACGAAATATTAAAAGAAAAATCCGCAGAATCTGTTGGAGGAGAGGCGAATTCAAAAACTGAAGAAAGCTCCCGATCCCTTACTGACAAAGAATTGGAAGAATCTCTCGACACCGGATATTCCAGGAAAAACATCGAGAAACTCAACCAGCTCATGGAAATTATTAACAAATAAATATCAAAAATATGTTCAGACTTACGGGAAAAAACGTGTTAGTAACTGGTGCCACAGGTGGCATCGGGGCGGCGATTGCCAAGACTTTAGCCAAGCAAGGTGCAAAGTTAGTTTTGTCTTCAACCAGAGAAGAAAAGCTTCAAGAATTAGCTAATGAAATTGGCGGCGATGTAAAATTTATTGCTTGTGATTTGTCGAATGTTGAGGCCGTAGATGCCTTATTTGACAAGGCGGAAGAGCTTGTTGGTCAAATCGACATTCTCGTCTGCAACGCTGGGATCACCAAAGACAATCTTGTTCTACGCATGAAGAATGAAGATTTCGATCACGTGATTGATGTGAATCTCAAATCAACCTTCATCCTCAATCGTAACGCCGTGAAAAAAATGATGCGCCGCAAATACGGTCGAATCATTAACATTACTTCGGTTGTTGGTGTAACGGGAAATCCGGGGCAGGCGAATTACGTCGCTTCAAAAGCTGGAATGATCGGGATGACAAAATCAATCGCACAAGAAGTTGCGTCGCGCGGCATCACCATTAATTGCGTCGCGCCGGGTTTTATTAAATCTCCAATGACCGAAATTTTAACTGAACAACAAAGAGCGGCGATTCTTCACAAAATTCCTGCAGGTGAAATGGGCGAATCAACTGACATCGCTAAAGCAGTAGCTTTTCTAGCAAGCGAAGACGCGTCTTACATTACGGGACACACACTCCACGTGAATGGCGGAATGTTCATGAATTAGCCAACAGCTTTTATTTTTTTCAGCGTCGCAAAATTTAATTAACAAAAAATGACAACTCACAAAACAAAAGTAGCGATCATTGGCTCTGGCCCAGCGGGATTTAGTGCGGCGATTTACGCAGCGCGCGCAAATTTGCAGCCAATAATCATTAACGGAAATGCTCCGGGGGGACAGTTAACAATCACAACTGACGTTGAAAATTACCCTGGTTTTGCGGAAGCCATTCAAGGCCCGTGGCTAATGGAACAGATGCAAAAACAAGCCGAGCATGTCGGTACGAAAATTGTTAACGACCACATTGCGCAAGTCGATTTTTCTTCACGTCCATTCAAGTTAATTGGTGAATCGGGGGATGTTTACGAAGTGGAAGCAGTTGTGATTGCAACCGGTGCGCAAGCGAAATGGCTTGGCTTGGAATCAGAAAAAAAATTCCAAGGATTTGGCGTTTCTGGTTGCGCAACTTGTGACGGATTTTTCTTTCGCGGCAAAGAAGTGATTGTCGTTGGCGGCGGGAATAGTGCGGTTGAAGAGGCTTTGTACTTAACCAATCACGCCAGCAAAGTTTACGTCGTACACCGTCGCGATGCATTTAAATCAGAAAAAATTCTGCAAGATCGTTTGTTTAAAAATCCAAAAATCGAAGTGATTTGGAATCACGCTTTGGAAGAAGTTTTGGGCTCGGAAAATCCAAAAACCGTTACCGGCGCGCGCTTAAAAAACACCGTTTCTGGCGAAATTCGTGAAATGAAAATTGACGGAATTTTCATTGCGATTGGTCACAAACCAAATTCTGATTTATTCAAAACAACTGGCTTAAACATTGATCCAGAAGGTTACATCCTGACAAAATCTGGCTCGACTTCGACAAACATTCCGGGCGTTTACGCCGCAGGTGACATTCAAGACAAAATTTACCGTCAAGCCATTACCGCTGCCGGAACTGGATGCATGGCCGCGCTTGAAATCGAGAAGTTTTTGGCTCATTAAACACTGCTAAAAAAACCTCAAAAAACAGCCTTCAAAAATAAAATATTTTTGCGAGCCCAACAGCGCCAAGGGTTTTAATGGGGAGGTTTGTCGCCACCGGTGGCGACAATTGAAGCAAATTTAAGGAGAAAATCTTTGTGAGAAAAAAAACGAAAATCGTCGTAAATTCTGCCGACATTTCCATTGGCGATTACGCAAAAATTCTCAAAGAAATCCAAAGCTGCATTTCTCAAACGCAAAATAAAATCATTCAAAATGTTGCGCGCCAGAAAGTTGAAATGGCTTGGCAAATTGGCAAAACCATTGAGAAATTTTTGTCAAAAAAAGATCGCGCCAAATACGGCGAAAGACTGATTACAAAGCTCGAAGCTGACACGGCAATCACAAAAACTGTGCTCTACAAAATGCACGGCTTTTACAAAACCTACCCAAAAATTCCCAAGGACGATCCGCGTTTAAATTGGAGTCATTACCGCATTCTCAGCGGTGTGAAAAAAATCGAAGAAAGAAAATTTTTAGAAGATCTAACCAGGCAAAATTCTTGGGAAGTAAGCGAGCTGCAGCAGGAGGTTAAGAAAAATAAAGTCAGTCAGAGCCTTGAAAATAAAGACTCGAAACAAATGAGTAAAAAAAATACTCAATCCAAAAACCCTCTGGCCAAAAACCCTCTGGCCAAGAACCCTCCTGAAAGAAAAATTACGCCAACTCGCGGCAAATTATTTTCTTACGAAATTAAAAAAATTGTCGGTTCCGAAAAATATTTTTTTGATTGTGGCTTTGGAATTTTTCGCGAGATCTCAGAAATTTTGCCGCGTACTATTCGTCGCGACGGAGTAGTAGCAAATGTTACGAAAAAAAATGGCGTTTACTCGATCAAAAAATCGGCAATTCCTCCACAAAAATTGCACACCTACAAAGCCCATTTAGAGCGCGTGGTTGATGGCGACACCATTAGAGTCAATCTCGATTTAGGTTTTGGAATTTTTCACCACGAAATCTTGCGTTTGGCAAAAATTAATGCGCCTGAAATCAAGACTAACGAGGGTAAAAAAAGTTTCGTGATTCTGAAAAAAATCTTAAAAGACGTGCCATTTTTAATCGTTAAGAGCATCAAAACTGACATTTACGGTCGCTACGTAGCCGATGTTTTTTTAGCCAAGAAAGAGCAGAAAAAAACTTTGCTGTTGACGGCAGAGAATGAATTGCAAAATGTCGCGGAATCTGGTGAGTATTTGAATCAGAAAATACTTAATGAAGATCCAGCTTCGCTAATTTTTTAAAAAATAAAAACATGAAATTGAAAAAGGCCTTTTCTTTGATCGAGCTCTCGATCGTTATTTTAATCGTTGGCGTACTTGTCGCTGCTGTCGGTCAAGGAATTGATCTTTTGCAAGATGCAAGATTGCAAGCAGCTAGGGTAAAAACCCAAGGCTCGCGTGTTAATGGCATCAAAGATTTGGTGTTGTGGCTGGATGCGACGGCTGAGAATAGTTTTGCTGAGGGAGAGGCTGTTGATAATGGACGAATTCAATTTTGGAACGATTCTAATCCTCAGAGAGAAAAAAATAACTTCAATCAATCCACTAATGGTCAGAGGCCAAGATACTTTGAAAACGTCATTAACAATCTTCCCGCCATTACATTCAATGGTACCGACGAAAACATGGCTTCAACAACATTTCCAACTATTACTTCTGGAGAATTTACAATTTTCGCAGTTATTAGAACTGGTACAGCTTTAGCGCCTGCCAATACTTACGATGCGATAATTTCAAAACGCTCTGCGACCACTACCGCTAACGTTAACCTAGAATTATCGCAAGGCCAAGATGGTTCAGGAAACAAAGGTTTTCTTGCTCAAAGAACTCAGCGCATCGATTTATCGACCATCGCTATTAACACCAATTACGCAATTTCTCTTACCGTTTCTCCTCCTGCTTCCAAGGCTTTTGTGAATGGAAAGGGAATCTACAATCTTACTACAGGAGGGCCATCGATCAACACTAGTTTGCTTTCGACCGATCTTCTTTATATCGGAAGACAAGGATTAACAGCCGCTCCAACTTATTTTGATGGTTCAATCGGAGAGTTAATAATTTACGACAGAAGCTTGTCTATGAAAGAAAGGCAATCGATCGAAGATTATCTTGGTAAGAAGTGGGGAATTGGCATGACTGTCGAGTCTTACTAATTCAAATTCATTCAAAATTTCATGTTTTTGGCAACAAATTTCTCGCTCTCAATCGACAAAAAAGGTGTCGCTAGTATCGTTCTTGATTTGCCGAATGAAAAAATAAACAAACTCTCCGCTCCAGTAATGGCAGAGATTGAGCAGGCTTTGAATGTTATTGATGGAAATAAAGCGGTCAGAATTTTGGTAATTAGCTCAGCCAAAAAAGATATTTTTGTTGCTGGTGCTGACATCAATGAAATTAAGGATTTACGCGACCCAGAAGATGCGAGAAAAAAAGTTTCGCGTGGTCAAGAAATAATGAATAAAATTGCTGCGCTAAAGATTCCAACCATTGCGGTGATAAATGGAGCTTGTCTCGGCGGTGGTTTGGAACTTGCGCTAGCTTGTAAATATCGCGTCGCAGTTTTGAGTCAAAAAACACAGCTTGGTTTGCCAGAGGTTAATCTTGGAATTATTCCTGGTTTTGGTGGAACGCAACGCTTGCCGAAGTTGGTTGGATTGCCTGAATCTTTGAAAATCATTCTTTCTGGAAAATCAATCGACTCCCGCAAAGCCTTAAAAATCGGTCTTGTAGACGACTTAATTCGTGAAGAATTTTTGACTGAAAAACTCAGTCAATTTGCCAATGAAATTTTAAAAGATCCAAAGACCAATCGCTACCTATCAGCTCGTAGCGTTTCTCGTAAAAAGCGCTTCTTAACCGAAGGTTTGTTTTTTGGAAAATACGCAATTTTTTACTTTGCTAAAAAGGATTTGTGGAAAAAGACAAAAGGTTCTTATCCTGCACCATTTGTTGCTTTAGAGGTTATTAAAAGAACCTACGAAATGACTTACGGCGTACGTGGATTTAAAACCGAACTTGATGCTTTTTGTGAACTTTGCGTTGGTGATGTTTCTAAAAATTTAATCGACATTTTCTTTACTAACGAAGCCTTGAAGAAGGATTCTGGAATAGAAGGTGAGGGCCGTGGATTAGAAGTTGAGAATGTTGCCGTCATTGGCGCTGGAGTGATGGGTGGCGGAATTGCTTGGCTCTTTGCCAATAATGACATCAATGTTCGCGTCAAAGATATTGCTCAAAACGCGATCGCGCTCGGTTACAATCAAATCATTAAAATCTTCGATCAGCTTAAAAAAATTCGAAAACTGACTCAGGAGCAAATCAATTTTAAAATTGGTAAAGTAACGACAAGTCTTGATTACATTGGTTTCTCGCGAGCTGATTTGGTGATCGAGGCCGTTGTTGAAAACATGGCGGTGAAAAAAAAGATTTTAGCTGAGCTGGAAACTAAGGTGAAAAAAGATGCCGTGATTGCTTCCAATACTTCTTCTCTTTCAATTTCTGAAATGGCGAGCGCACTACAAAATCCTGAACGCTTCGCGGGTATGCATTTTTTCAATCCCGTAAATCGCATGCCTTTGGTTGAAGTAATTCGCGGCGAAAAAACTTCAGACAATACAATAGCAACGATCGTCAAATTGTCGAAGAAGTTAGGAAAAACACCAATTGTAGTAAAAGATGTTGCGGGATTTTTAGTGAACCGCGTTCTACTTCCTTACATGAATGAAGCGGCATTTTTGTTGCAAGAAGGTGCGGAAATTACTCGTATTGATTCGCTAATTGAAGGATTCGGCATGCCAATGGGGCCTTTTATTTTGGCTGATGTGGTTGGAATTGATGTTGGTGTAAAGGTTGCTCATTCCTTAAGAGAAGCTTACGGAGACCGCATGCCAGTAGCTGATATTCTCGAAAAAATTTATCAAAATCACAAAGATCTTTTAGGAAAAAAAGTTGGAAAAGGTTTTTACATTCATGGCGAACAAAACCGCGTGAATTCTCAGATCAACGAAATTTTGTTAGAAGTCAGAAAACAGAAAAATATTCATCAAATCTACATACGAGATGAAGACATTATTGATCGCGCCATTTTGATGATGGTGAACGAAGCAGCGAAATGTTTAGAAGAGAATGAAGTAAAAAATGCTCGTTACCTTGACATGGCAATGATCATGGGATGCGGCTTTCCAGCATTTCGCGGCGGTGTTTTAAAATATGCTGACAGCTACGGAATTGATAGGGTCGTAAGCAAGTTGCAGGAGTTTAGCAAGAAACATGGAAAGCGCTTCGAAGTAAGTAATTTGTTGATTCAAATGGCGCAAAAAAGACAAAAATTTTACTCATAAATGACAGTTGTAAGTCACCTTTATCTTTTAGTTTTTTTACCCCTGATTGCTGCAGTTGTTTGTCAAATTGTTCCTAAAAATAGATTTCCTTTTTGGCTAACCATCTCTTGTTGCTTAGTTCTTTTTGCTCTAACTGCTAGCCTTCTGCCACAAATTTTGACCTACAAGAATATTGGGAATGATTTCAATTTATCTCTTCTGTCGATTGCGCTCGAATTCAGAATTGACGTGCTCGGATACTTTTTTTTGCTTTTAATGATTTTTCTGAAAATCGTTATTTTGCTCTTTTACAATTCAGACATTGAGAAGCTGTTAGATGAAAAAAATAGACGAACTTTTTATTCGGTTTTTTTGATCAACCTTTTTGGATTGGTTAACATTTTTACTACCAACAATCTCTTCAACTTGTTCGTATTTTTAGAGATTTACGCTTTCAGCTTTTTTGCCATTTCTTCTCTGTCGCGAGATCAAGAATTGTTAAAAATTTCATTTCGTGATTTTTGCTTAAATGCGGCAGCTTCTCTGCTGATCCTCTTCTGTTTTTTAATAACATATTTGGTGTTTAAGAGAAGCAGTTTTGATCAAATCATGACTGACACTAACATGTTTTTAGGCTCTAGTTTATTGCTTCCGTCAGTAATGTTGATATTTCTTGCAGTTTCTTTCTTAGTTAAATTTTTTCCCTTCTGGCTTTTCTTCTCGAAGATGAAAAGCAGCAATCTTATCGCCAATTTCTTGATTGGCGAATCGATGTTCATCAAGGGCGCTGTTGGATTTTTTTTGATGCTGAAATTTGTCTATTTTTTCTTTGGAACGGTTTTTCTTTTCGACGTTCTGAATCTAAGTTATCCTATCATATTCATCGCTATCACTCTTATCACGTTTAGTGCAATTGGCATTTACCAACAAAAGCATTTGCAGTCGATTTCCGCTTATTTGTGTTTAAGTAACCTTGGATTTGTTCTCGCCGCGATTGGTTTGAGCAGCAGCGAATCGCTTCGCTCCGTATTTTTCTACGCACTAAATTTCAGTTTGGTTAATCTGTTTATTTTCATCTTCGCTACTTTCATGAAGCGTCACTTCGATAGTTCGTCATTTGCAAAAATTTCTTTAATAAAAAGAGATTACCCAGCTTTAGCACTTCCTCTGAAAGTACTGATTTTTTTTATTGCTGCCTTCCCACTTACTCCACTTTTTTTTGCCAACTGGCACATGACTCACGCCAGCCTAAATCCTGGCTTTGAATCTTCTATATTGATTGGATTAGTCGCGGCAAACTTTGCTTACCTTGAATTAGCAACTCGTTTTATTGATGCGATTTTTGTTGAAGACGACTCAATTCAAAAAACAAAACAATCAATCAGCTTCAAAAACTATCGATTCTATTTCCTATCTTTCTGGTTATTGCTTTTTGTGATTGGAGGATCGGCTTTTCTTGCGGTGTTTGTTAATAACTTATCCAAAGATTTCGCCTCTTATTTGCTTTCAGTATGACACAAATTTTATTGCTAACGCTACTCCTAATCCCACTTCTTGGCTGCGTGGTAAGTGGTTTTAAGAAAGAGAATTTTTTCCTAAAAATTTTGGAAGGAGTTTTACCGGTTTTATTTTTAGTCAATTTGATCGGCCTGCGCCAATCTCTACAAATATCGAACAATGAAGCGATTTTGTTCAATTTTTATCTCAACAGAACTTCATTTATTTTTTTATCGCTGACCAATTTTCTGTGGCTGGTTTTTACTTTTTATTCTCAGCGTTTTTGGCAAATAAATTCAGAAGAAAGATCGCATCAAATGCGGTCATTTTTTAGCATCATCGTTGCTACTTTGACTCTGATTTGTGTTAGCAAAAATCTGATGATCACCTTGTTTTTCTACAGCTGCCTAATTCTAGCAACTCAGCTTTTCGTGTTAAGATTGTTAAGATATGCCGAAGTTGGCTTTTTACGCTTCTTCAATTTTCTTCTCTATTTTGAGTCATTTTTTTTCTTTTTAGCGATAGTTACTACCTACAAATTACTAGGTCGTCTTGATTTTCTTGAAGGAGGAATAGTTTCCGACAACCTTGGTCGTGATGAAGAAA
Source organism: Pseudomonadota bacterium (assembly GCA_018970485.1). Lineage (GTDB taxonomy): Bacteria > Pseudomonadota > Alphaproteobacteria > Rickettsiales > UBA1997 > UBA2645. The sequence goes on from JAGWWH010000001.1 coordinate 39,741, forward strand.
TTTTGCTTTTGATCTTTTACTTTTTTGGCCTCTTTTTTTCTGCCTTCCTGCCATATTTTCTATTTTTTCGTAAGATCAATTTTGAGCCCATCGCCACGCATCTTTTATTCTTTTTATCTTACAGCTTAGCTAGTCTGTGCATTTTCATTAAAGTAATTGATTCGATATTTGGCTTCGACTGTTTTGCGAGAATTTTTGCGGAAAGTGATTTGGGTTTTATTGAACTGATTTTTTTGTTTAACATTCTCGCAGCTTCGCTCTTTTTGCTGTTTAGCAAGGGAATAAAGCTCTCATTTTTTTACCTATTTTTTCAGCAATTTTTCTTCGCAATTTTTGCAATTTTCTTTTTTGCAATTTTTAACCGAGAGATTGTCTATGTAAGCCTGATCTCTTTTTCTCTTTCTCTTACTTTAATTTTTTTCTGCGTTTCCAACATCTCCACCTACCTTTCAAAATCAGGAGCAAAAAGTCTTTCGGGGATTTTTTATAAATTACCGATCAGCGCAACTTTACTGATTTTTGCTCTCGTTAGTTTGGCTGGATTTTTTCCCGCAATAGGTGCGGTTGAAAAGTTCTTTTTGATCAAAGCTATTTGGCAAAAAAAAATGTGGATTTCGGCAGTAATAGTTTTGGTTAATTCGACTACGCTTCTGATTTTTTCTTTAAAAATACTTTACCATTTTTTCTCTAATTCAGAAGAAAATGTTAGCGAAGAAAATGCTGCCTTAGCTCGTGACATTGATTTTGATTCTAGGCTTATTCTTACAGCTTCCGTAACCGCTTTATTGATGTTTGCTGGTCTTTTTGTAACTAAGTTTATCTAGGCTAAAACCAGAACAGACGGAGCCAATAACTTCTCTGGGGTTTTCAAATATAACTTCAGCCAAGTTAAATTTGGTTTGTCTCGCAGATTCTAAATCAAAAATCTAATTGATTAAAACTAGAAAGGGCCGTCTCCCGCAAAGAAGTCGGCCCTTTTTTATTGCGCTGAATTTACGAACTATTCTTTTTTAGCTAAAAATTTGGCTAATAAATTTTTGCCTTGCTCAGTCTGGGCTAAACCTTCCAGAATTCCACCGATCTCCGTTCCGCCTTTAGCAGAAAAGACATCCATAATTTTAGTTACTCCACCAGCCACATCTCCACTATTTGCGATCACCTTTAGATCTGCTTCTTTTAAGGCTTCGGCTTGTTTCATGCCAATGGCTTGATCAGCTTCAATCTTGCGAATTGAAAGTAGGTAATGTTGGTAATTCTGATTCTCGCCGATCTCTTTCGCCAAAGTAATTTGAGCAGAAATTGGTGCTAGCTGCATTGCTTTTTCTGCGTCCGCTTTTGCTTCACCCTCGGTCTTGATACCTTCAGCGCCAAGCTTTTGTGCCTGCAAATTACCTTCAGCTTGTAGGATGGATTTTTGTTTAGCTCCTTCGACTTCAATGATACTTTTTTGTTTCTCACCTTCTGCGATTACGACGCCGGATTGTTTAGCTTGCTCAGCCTGAACTAAGTTTTTCTCTTTTTCGATCTCGGCTTTTTTAACTTCTTCAACGCGCAAAACATTCATCTCTTTTTCTTTAGTAAGCCTTTGCTGCTCTTTGATTTCTTGAGCTGAAACCTCGACAGAAATTCCGATCTGCTTGTCTGTTTCAGCCTTTCTTTGACCTATTTCTTGTAGAGCTTGTTGCTCTTGTAGTGATGTTAATTTCTAGCTTCAATCTCAGCAATTTGCGCTGCCTGCATATTTTTTGCGACCTCGGTACGAGATTCCATCTCGATGTGAGATTTTTTCTTCTCCATGATATTTTTGATCACGTAGCTATCTTTGTGATCTCTGATGTCCATCAACTCAATGTTCTTAACGGTTGAAACACCCCAGTTTGATAGCTGTCCACTAACTTCTTTGGTAAATTCTTCACCAAATTTTGAACGTCCTTGCATGATTTCTTCGATCTCATTGCTTGCAAGAATGGTGCGTACCGCGCCTTGCACCACGGCCTGAAGTTGTCCGTGTAATTCTTCAAAAGATGCAACACGCTGTGCCGCGACATCGCTACTGGTAATTCTGAAGAAGGCTTTCACATCAATTACGAACGGTAGTCGACCCTTGTCGTAAGCCTCGTATCCAGATAAATCCAAATCAAAAACACTTACGGGGGCAAAACAGTTTTTGTAATACCGATGATTGGCAGTGCTGCGTGCCATTCGTAGTAGGTATTTCCGAATAAGAAATTGCAGCGGCACACAAAGCGCCGAAGGGAATTAAGAAAACTGAGCTTTGTGGGAGTTAGTTTTTTAGTTAAGTGGGAAATTAAAGACCGTGTTTTTTCACCAAGATTTCTGCGATTTGAACCGCGTTTAACGCCGCACCTTTTCTCAAGTTGTCAGAAACAACCCAGAGTGACAGGCCGTTAGCAACTGATTCATCTTTTCTGATTCTAGAGACAAAAGTTGCATCTTTGGTCGAAGCTTCAATCGGAGTGATGAACATCATGTCTTTCGGGCGATCAATCACAATCACGCCTTCAGCTTTTTCCAAAGCAGCTCTGGCTTGAGCAACGGTAATTGGTTTTTCGAACTCAATATTAACGGCTTCTGAGTGACAGTTGAAAACCGGCACGCGCACGCAGGTTGCTTCAACTTTGATGTCAGAGCCTAGAATTTTTTGCGTCTCAACTTTCATTTTCCATTCTTCCTTAGTCACGCCGTCATCCATGAAGGAATCGATTTGCGGAATGACGTTGAAGGCGATTCTTTTGCTGAATTTTTTTGGTTCAGAAAAGCTGTTTGAGTAAATCTTTTTGGTTGAGTCGTAAAGTTCATCCATCGCCTCTTTACCCGCGCCAGACACGGCTTGGTAAGTTGCAACAACGATGCGTTTAATTTTCGCGATGTCGTGCAAAGGCTTCAAAGCCACAACCATTTGAATAGTTGAGCAGTTAGGATTGGCGATGATTCCAGATTTTTTGTAATCGCCGATTGCTTTTGGATTAACCTCAGGAACGACAAGAGGAACATTCTCATCCATTCTAAAATGCGAAGTGTTGTCGATGACCACGCAACCTTGCGCCGCAGCTCTTGGAGCGTGAATGGCAGAAACTTTTCCACCTGGCGAAAACAAACCAATTGCGGTTCCAGTGAAATCATACTCATCCAAAACTTGAACGGTTAAATCCTTGTTGCCGTAGGAAACTTTTTGACCACGAGAATTGTGTGAGGCGAGGGCAACGACTTCATCGGCAGGGAATTTTCTTTCCACCAAGATGTTGAGAATTTCGCGACCGACATTTCCAGTCGCGCCAGCGACGGCGATTTTACGAGGAGCCATGTTTTAGAGAATTAGAATTTTAGGATTGCGGCGACATCAAGCATACGCTTTGAGAAGCCCCATTCATTGTCATACCAAGAAGCGACTTTAACCATGTTGCCGCCGATGACTTTAGTTTGTGTTACGTCGAAGCAAGAGCTGTAGCTGCTGTGATTGAAGTCAATCGAGACCAAAGGCTCGGTAACGATTTGGAGAATTTCTTTCATTGCGCCGGTCGCGGCCTTCTTCACTGCTTCGTTGATTTCCTCTTTAGTGGTGTCTTTTTTAGCGATGAAGTTGAGATCAACCATTGAGACGTTAGCCGTTGGTACGCGCACTGCGCCGCCATCTAACTTACCCTTCAATTCTGGCAGAACTAATCCAAGCGCTTTTGCTGCGCCAGTTGAAGTTGGAATCATCGACATCGCGCAAGCTCGGGCGCGACGTAGGTCTTTGTGAGAATTATCAACAATGTTTTGATCGTTGGTGTAAGCGTGAATTGTAGTCATGAAACCTTTCTCAATTCCAACTGCGTCATTCAAAGCTTTAGCGATTGGAGCTAGGCAATTCGTGGTGCAAGAGCCGACAGAAATAACTTTGTCATCAGCTTGCAACATTTCATTATTTACGCCGTAAACGATGGTTCGAACTGAATCTTCTTTTGCTGGAGCAGAGATGATTACTTTTTTTGCTCCTGCGGTTAGGTGTTGAGAGGCGTCATCGTAACTTGTAAAAGCGCCAGTGCATTCGAGAACGACATCAATTTTCAAATCAGCCCAAGGTAATTTTTTTGGATCGCGTTCGCCGAAAAGTTTTACTTGCTTGCCATCGATGACTAATGCGCCTTGGCCAGCTTCTACCGATTTAGAAAAGCGCCCATGAATTGAATCATACCTCAACAAGTGAACCTGAGTTTCGATCGGAGCTGGTCCATTAACAGCAACAAGTTCGATATTCGAGTAACGAGGATCTTCAAAAATTGCGCGAGTTACGCAGCGGCCAATTCTGCCTAGGCCATTGATGGCAATACGAATAGTCATTATTTTTTATGTTGGGAGTTACGGCTATTTAGGTAGCCAAGAGCACTTCTGAAATCACGTAAATTTAACTTAACAGTGATCTCTTTTTCCGAGTCGCGCACGTTAAAACGTAAGAACAAAAATTCGCCGTTTTTCATTTGAGTAAACAGAGAATTTTTCTGCAAATCATCGAAAGGCACTAAGCCAAAGTCTCGATCACTAATGTTTCGAGAGAGAAGAAGATCATTTTGATCGGCACGTATTTTCACGAAGCTACCCACCTGAACCTGAGGAATAATCACAAAAAATTGATTCATTGATTTTGACATCGGTTGAATCGTGATTGCTGACGCATTGTCGTAAAATTTTGCGGCAATTTTGCAGTGGGAAATTCCCATCATTTCATCGATTTCGCAAAAAACCTTCCAATCACCGAAGGCTTTTTCTTCATTGCGTAAATCGATAATTTCTGCCCAAGCATTTTTTTGAATGGCGTTAAAACAAAGCGTCATTAAAAAAACCGTAAACAAAATTTGTCTCATGATGGTTATCTATGGAATGTTGATTTTCTTGTGTTCGGCGGGGGTTTTGAATCTTTTTCTTTTGCAAAATTACATCAGAAAAATTTTCTCACTTGCAGTTACTTACAGCAGTTTTTCGATTTTGATGATTTTGCTTTTTCTAAAAAACGAAAATCTCAACGAGACGCTAATGCTAATGTTTAGTATTTTTACGGTTTTCTCGACCAATCTTTTTGTTGGTATTGGAATCGTAAAAAATATTAGCGAAGCGCAAAAATCTGAAAATTAGTTTTTTTTCTTTAGCTCTTCCATGATCTTCTTTCTAAGCTCGATGGTGTGAACTTCGATCGTTTCCAAGAGATCAAGAATGTGCTGAGCTTCTTTGGAAATTTCGCTAAGTTCATTCTCTTTGATGATTGGCTGAGTTTTCATGACTGAAGTTGATTCAAGTTAAATTAAGAAAGATCAAGATCCGGCCAATGCTAAATATTTTCAATTTATTTTTATTTCTACTTTCGCTCTGGCTGATGTTCATGCTCGCAGCGGGGAATATTTCTTGGCTTTACCTCTTTCTTGGCTTCGTCTCTGCAGGGTTAGTTTCCTTGATTTCCGCTAGCCTCAACTTGGTCAAAAAAGACAGCGAAATACTTTACTTAAGCACCGGTTTCTACCGTCATTTTTTTCTGATTTTTGTTAAAAACTTTTTCAGCTCGATCCTGCTAATCATCAGCCTGTCTTTTAAAAAGAAGATTCATCCAACATTGCATAGAATTAGGCTGAAGCCAAATGTTAAGTTCAACCAAGCTTTACTGACAGCTACTTTCAACATGAGTACTGGTCTTTTTTGCGTTGATGTGAAGGACAATGAGATGTTAATTCATGCAATTAATTCTTCTTACTTCAAAAAATTCGACCTTCAAAAAACCTGCATGAATCTTCGTGACATCAATGACGACAATCTCATCTAAAATCAATCGCCTCAAAGCCGAAATAACCAAGTATGACGAGGCTTACCACACTTTAGATGCCCCACTAATTTCTGACGCAAAATATGACGAACTACGTCGCGAACTTGAAAAATATCGCGAAGAATTTCCGGAATTTTTCGTCGCAGAAGATGAAAAAGTTGGTGGAAAAGTTTTAGAAATTTTTTCAAAAATAAAACACAGCAAGCCAATGCTGTCGCTGGCTAACGGCTTTTCGCGCGAAGACATTGAGGATTTCGTTGGGCGCGTAAATCGCTTTCTAGGCCTTGATCGCCAAGATTTATTTTCAGCAAATCTTGATTTTTTTTGTGAGCCAAAAATTGACGGACTTTCTTTTTCAGCAAGATTCGAGAACGGAATTTTACTACATGCAGCAACTCGCGGTGATGGTCTTGAGGGCGAAGATGTAACAGAAAATGTCAAAACAATCGTCGGATTTCCGCAGCAATTACGAGGAGAAAATTTACCAAAAATTTTTGAAGTGCGCGGCGAAATTTACATGAGCAAAGAAGATTTTGATGCGCTCAATTTTAGACAAGAAGAGCAGGGCGGAAAGATTTTTGCTAATCCTCGCAACGCTGCTGCTGGATCACTTCGTCAGCTTGATTCTAGGATTACCGCTTCACGTAAATTGAGTTACTTTGTTTACTCGCTCGGTGAAGTTTCGCCTGACTTCATTTGCAATTCACAAGCTGAGCTACATCAAAAATTACAAGCTTTAGGATTTAAGACCGAGCTCAATTCCAAGCTCTGTCACAGCGTTGATGAAATCATCGAACTCTACCAAAAAATCGCTGATTGTCGCTACGAACTTTCTTACGACATCGATGGAATGGTTTACAAAGTTAATGAATTCGTACTCCAGGAAAGACTGGGCTTCGTAGCTCGTTCACCGCGCTTTGCAATCGCTCACAAATTTCCGGCAGAGAAGGCAAAAACAGAGATTGAAAATATTTTAATCCAAATTGGTAGAACCGGCGCACTTACGCCAGTTGCGGTTTTAAAACCTGTTAACATCGGTGGAGTTGTTGTCTCGCGCGCAACTTTGCACAACCAAGACGAGATCGCGCGCAAAGACATTCGTGTGGGAGATGTTGTAGTAATTCAACGTGCCGGAGACGTGATTCCACAAGTGCTCGAGGTTGATTTAAGCAAAAGAAAAACCGGCGCAGAAAATTTTATTTTTCCAAAAAATTGCCCAATTTGCGATTCCAAAATCGTGAAAAATGAAGATGATGTTGTGCTACGTTGTTCGGGCGGATTGTCTTGCGAAGCGCAGTTAAAAGAGACGCTAAAACATTTTGTTTCCAAAGATGCTTTTGACATTGTCGGGCTAGGCAAGAAGCAGATCGAGAACTTTTTTGTTGAAGGAAAAATTCGAAGTTTTGCTGACATCTTTACCCTCGAAGAGCGTGAAAAATTTTCTGAAAATCCACTACGTGAAAAACTAGGCTGGGGCGAAAAATCGATCGAAAATTTGTTCCTCGCCATCAATCAAAAACGTCAGATTCCGCTCGAGAAATTTATTTACGCGATTGGCATCAGGCATGTTGGCGAGACTACAGCTAAGTTGCTTGCGCAGCATTTTAAATCCGCTCGAAACTTCCTCGATGTCATGCTGAGCTTGTCGAAGCATGATTCCGTCAGCCTTCGACAAGCTCAGAGTGATTACGTTGAGCTTGTCTCGATCGATGGTCTAGGCGAAAAAATGGTCGAAGCGCTTCTCGATTATTTTTGCGACGAGCGGAATTTAAAAATGGTTCTCGACCTAGAAAAACACCTGCAAATTCAAGATTCCGTACAAAAAAACCTCGACTCAAAATTCGCTGGAAAGTCCGTAATTTTTACCGGCGCTCTCGAAAAAATGACGCGTGCTGAAGCCAAGAAAAAAGCAGAAGATTTGGGAATGAAAGTTGTTGGCTCTGTTTCTAGTAAAACTGATTTTGTCGTTGCTGGCTCTGATGCGGGATCAAAATTAAAAAAGGCTGAAGAGTTAAATTTAAAGATTCTAAGCGAAGAAGATTGGCTGGAATTGCTGTCATCTTAAAATTTTTCTAGTCGAAATTTTTGAGTTGGAGCGAAAGGTTTCGAAACTAAATTTTAAATGAAAACGAAGAAATTTTTACTGACATTACTCCTTGTCACAATCTCCTCTTGCGCCTTAACCAGTGCGATGTGGAACAAGAAATACAACGACACCATTAGGAACTTTTTCGTCAGCGCCGACGGAAAATACATCGCCTTTCTTGGTCAAAATTTTCACTACGTTCTTTCCGATGATTCAAATATTTTAAAACTGATTTTGTCTTGGAATGGTCGTAGCGCAATCTTCATCAACACCGAAAAAACCGAGTTACGTTTGGACAGAAACAACAACATTAGCGGCGACGTGGTGATTGAATGTTTCGAGTCAAAAACTTTGCTCAAAGAAGACCGAGTTTTGCTCACTTCGCTGGGCTTTCGCAGAAATAATTACAACGGCGAGCTGACGCTGAGACTCAAGATTTCTGGCAAAAGATATTTACCAAGAAGCGACGTTGTTTACGGAGTTTCGTCGTTAAGACGTTTTTACGTGATTTCGATTAAACAGGGTCGAGGCGTCGGCGCTTCAATCGCGATGACTGCTTTAACGCCAATTACAGTGACAGTTGATGGAGTGATTCTGCTTGGAAAAATAATTCTAATGCCCTTTGGAGATTAGACTTAAAAACGACCACTTCTTGCGATTTTTGACAGAGCACCCCTCTTGAGACCTTGATTACATTGAATCGCCAAAAAAAGATAAAATTTGCCCGCGGGCAAAAATTGCCTAAAAACTACCTCACAAACACAAAGTTTTCTTCATCCGACATCTCTTTTTCAAATTTGTAATTCTCAATTTTGAAATTTTTTAACTCCTGCGCATCGGTTAATTTATTTTTGATGATGAAGTTACTCATTAGTCCGCGAGCCTTCTTGGCGTTGATTCCGACAATTTTGTAAACACCATTTTTATTTTCTTTGAAAATGACGTTGATGATTTTTGCAGAAATTTTTTTTGGATTTACAGCGGAGAAATATTCTTCAGAAGCTAAATTAATGATCTGCTTCGCGCCTTGAGCGTCAAGGTATTGCGAGATTTTTTCACTCCAGAATTTGCAAAGATTTAAACTACTCGTACCCATTTCTAAGCGGTAAGGCTGCATTAAATCCAGAGGGCGCAAAATGCCGTAAAATCCTGAGAGAATGCGTAAATGTTTTTGGGCAAAATCGAAATCTGCGGCACTGAATTTTTCCACTTCGATTGGTTTGTAAACATCGCCATCAAAGGCTAGAAGAGCTTGTTTGGAATTTTGAAATGTGAATTTGTCGGAAAATTTTTTGAATCTTTCGTGATTTAATTCGGCCAATTTTTTACTGACTCCCATCAATTTTTCCAAATCCAGAACCGAAAATTTTCTAAGTTTTGTGACAAGCTCTTTGGTTTCGTTACTGAAATGTGGAGTCGTAAAATTTGAGTAAGAAAAGCCAGATTCGTAATTCAGCGACTTGGCTGGAGAGATTAAAATCAACATTGCTCGACCTCTTTAGAAATTCTTTCCAGATTACTTTGAATCTGTTTTTTGTTTACTTTTTTCCCAACAAAAATTCTGCAAGCGAGGTAGGAAATTGTGACGATGAAAATGTTGTCGATGGGAAAAAGAATCATTTTTTCTTGATGTAAAAATTTGATCGCAAGCAGAGCTAGCAAGTATGCGGAGATGAAAAAATTAGACTTTAGCGAGTTAATCAAATGAGTGGGTTTTTTCTCGATTAACAAAATGTGAATCAAAATTAATGCGCCGGTTAGTGCGGCGAGGTAAATTAAATTGCGAATGTTTGACCAGTAAATCAGCAAGCTACAGCAGGCAAAACCGCCGTAACCAATGAGTTTGTAAGCAAGTAATTTGAACGGTCGATTCAGCTCTGGAAGCTCTTGGCGCAAAACAATCAAAACAATTGGTCCAGCTAAGTAAGAAAAAACTACGACCGAAGAAAGAAAATCGACAAGCTGTTGCCAAGTTGGAAATGGTAGCAAAAAACCAGCTCCGACAAAGGCGTTGAACCAGAGGCAGTAAGCGGGAGAGGAAAATTTGTTTAATTTGTTGAAAGGAGTTTTTGGGAAAAAATCTTTCGCCAATCCCAACAAAATTCTTGAAGTTGCCGCAGTGTAAACATTGGCGGTGCCAAGTGGCGCAAGGACGGCGTCGATGAATAAAATATTAATGACGACATGAATTCCAAACAAAGAAACTATTCCAAGTAAAGGCGCGGCGCTGCCGGAGGGAATTTTTTTGTCACCAAGACAAGCGATGTAAATCAACGAAAGTGAAGAGTACAAAATCAAGCCGATCAAAATTGGAGCGAAAAGAGAGTAGGGCAGAGCCTTTCTTGGATTTGAAGTGCTGTTGGCTAAAATTAGACCATTTTGAAATCCCGTAAAAGCAAAAGCTAAGCCACTTCCGGTGATTGCGAGCAAGGATTTTTCTAAAGAAAATTCGTGATGAAGATTGACGAAGTTAACATTTTCCCAACTACCAAACAAAGCGATGAGAACCCAAGCAATTGCAATTGGAGCTAAAATTTTCCAAATGCTGACCAGCGAATTAACTCGCGCGACATTCTTAAGTAAAAAGCAATTGAACCAAGTAAGTAGGGTGATCAAAGCAAAAGAAACGAAGAGACCAATTTTGCTAAGAGTAATTCCAGCTTGGTTTTCGATTACTAAATCATTGCACCAAAAGCTAAAATATTGCATCGCTGACTGTACTTCGATCGGCAAGTAAACTACGTAACTCAACCAGCCGACAGCTAAAAATACGAAAGAAGTAGTGCGGTTGTGAGTGATGCCGATGAAGCGAGAAAGGCCGCCAACAATGGGGGCGATGGTTATTACTTCAGCAAAGGTAAGCGCGATGATGAGAGTTAAAATTGCAACAATTAGCCAAGAGAGAAGTACGCCAACACCAGCAGTTTCGAAGCCGTAGTAAGGAGAAAAAAGCCAGCCGCAGCCAATCATTCCGCCGGTCGACATTAGCATTAACTGCGCGGTGCTGAGTTTGTTGTTTTTCATCTGTTGGGAAATTTTAAGTAAAAAAAAGAGGGAGTGAATCGGGTTCACCCCCTCTTTTTATTTGGTCGAATTACTCGCCATCTCGAATGATGGAGAGATCGGGAGCATCCGGCGCTTTCATTCCAACTACGTGGTAGCCAGCGTCAACGTGAAGATTTTCACCAGTTACACCACCACCAAGTTCAGAAAGCAAAAAGACAGCAGCACCGCCAACATCTTCCAAAGTGATGTTGCGACGCAGTGGAGCGTTGTACTCATTCCATTTAAAGATGAGGCGGAAATCGCCAATTCCGCTAGCAGCAAGAGTTTTAACCGGGCCGGCAGAAATTGAATTTACGCGGATGTTGTCTTTACCCATGTCCATGGAGAGGTAACGCACAGAAGCCTCGAGAGCGGCTTTGGCAACACCCATTACGTTGTAGTGAGGCATTACTTTTTCAGAGCCGTAGTAACTTAAAGTAACGATGCTGCCACCGCCGGCTTTTTTCATCAAAGGCTCAGCTTCTTTTGCAACCGCAACTAAAGAGAAGGCGGAGATATTCATGGTGTTGGTGAAGTTGGCGGGACTGGTGTCTAAATATTTGCCGCGAAGTTCGTCTTTGTCTGAGTAAGCAATGGCATGAACTAAGAAATCAAGTTTGCCCCATTTTTTTTCGATCTCTTCGAAAACTTTTTTAACGGAAGCGGGGTCATTAACGTCGCAAGGAAGAACGATGTCGGATCCAACTGAAGCAGCGAGTGGCTCTACGCGTTTTTGTAGGGCCTCACCTTGGTAAGTAAAAGCAAGTTCCGCACCGAATTTTTTGCATTGTTCGGTAATGCCCCAAGCGATTGAGCGATTGTTAGCAACGCCCATGATTAGGCCTTTTTTTCCTGCAAGAATTGTCATTTTTTAAGAGTTTTGTTGAGTTGAAGAGTTGAATAGCCACGGAGCTAGTCCTTTAGCCTTAATCTCAAAGGCTGAAATTTGAGAAGATTTTTGAAGAGTTAAACCGATGTCGTCAAGCCCTTCAATCAGGCAATGTTTGCGAAAAGGATCAACTTCAAATTGATAAATTTTGCTGCCAGCACGCACTTCTTGTTTTGGCAAATCGATGGTCATTTTGTTTTCAGCTGACTTCGCGAAATCCAACAATTCTTCAACTTGCTTGGAAGGCAGAACGATCGGCAAAATCGAATTTTTGAAGCAGTTGTTGTAGAAAATATCGGCGAAAGATGGCGCGATGATTGCATGAATTCCAAAATCAGCTAAAGCCCACGGAGCATGTTCACGACTTGATCCGCAGCCAAAATTATCACGAGCGATTAAAATTTGCGCATTGCTGAATTCGGGTTTGTTCAAAACGAAATCTTCAATTTTTTTCTCGTTCAAATCGAAACGCATTTCAAAAAATAAAGCCTTGCCAAGACCAGTGCGCTGAATGGTTTTGAGGAATTGTTTCGGGATGATCATGTCGGTGTCAATATTGACCAAAGGCAAGGCAGCAGCGACTGAAGTAAGGGTTGTGAATTTTTCCATTTTTGAAGATTTTATTCATGTCTTCCTGAAGTCAGGATTGGAGACACTTTGTTGGTGGTTAAGCTAAAAATCTATTCCAAAATTTATCGCTTAGGTTTGGTAAAACTGAGTTGATTTCTCTCATCTCCTCCATCTTGCCATTGCAGTGCAAAACAAGGTCGCATCCGGCATCCAGAATTGCTTTCGTTTTTTCAGAAAAATTTCCTTTAAGCGCTTTCATCGAAACGTCGTCACTCATCAAAATATTTTTAAAACCGATTTCTTCTCGAATTAATTGAATCGCGGTTGGCGAGGTTGTGGCGCAATTAATTTTGTCAATCGCTGTGTAAAGAATGTGAGCAGTCATCGCGAATTTTTGATCGCGGAGCTGTTGGAATGTAACGAAATCTGTAGCCCTCAATTCAGAGATCGAAGCCTCAACTACAGGTAATTCTAAATGTGAATCGGAAGTGCCGCGACCATGACCGGGAATGTGCTTAATCACCGGAAAAACATTTTGTGAAAGCAATCCCTCACAAACTTTTCTGCCCAAATCTGCAACTTGCGCAGCGTTATTTCCGTAAGCGCGATCACCGATTACTTGGTGAGTTTTTTCAGTCAAAATATCGAGAACGGGAGCGCAATTTACGTTGATTCCAACTTCATTCAAATCGCGACCAATTTCCTGAAAGTTTTTAAACAAAGCCTCGCGAGCCTTTTCTGGATTGGTTGCGTAAAGATCAGCAAAATATTTTCCTGCGGGATATTTTTTCCAATTCGGTTCATTCATGCGCGCAACGCGTCCACCTTCTTGATCAACTAAAACCAAAATTTCGCCATCCATCACTTCGCGCAGAGAATCGGTTAATTTTTTTAACTGATTTTTGTCGACGATGTTTCGTGAAAAAATAATGAAACCGAGGCCAGCATTTTTTGCGAAAAAATATTTCTCTTCATCACTAAGAGAAGCGCCAGCAATTCCGTAAATTACAGGCTTGGAGATTTTTTTATTTTCAGAAATTTTTTGTAAAAGAGACATCGAATTGAAAATGATTTGGAGCGTGTTTTTAAAAATTATTGCAGGGAATCGAAGAATTTTAAAATTTTTTTACGGTTTTCTTCGAAGAGAGTTTCAAGTTTTTTTGCGTTGTAACTCAAAACTGAAATGATCGAGGTAAAGTCTTTAAATCCCATACCCGCATAGCTTTGAAAGGTTTTAATTTCAGGAATTTCTAGAAAAGATTTAACGACGAGGGAGCGAAAAAAAATTGTCGAAAAATTTTCTTCGAAAAATTTTTGTTCTCCTTGAGTTTGCTGTAAAGGAGTCGAGGAGTCTAGATCACCACACATTTCAAGGGTATTTCCATTACAAATTTTTTCCAAATTCTCAAAAAACTTTTCGTAAAATTTTTCTAAATTTTTTTCATTCATCGCAAAAATTTCAGACCATAGTTCAGGATCCGAATTATCTAGGCGAAAAGCTTTTTGAAAAAATTCTTCAGTGATTTTTTTGGGCGAAAATTCTGCGGTCAGAAAAGATAAAAATTGCGGCAAGTGTGAAACTAGTGCGTAAATCTCGTCATGCTTTTTTGCTTCGAGAAAATCAGGAATCGCGCCAATTTTTTTAGCAATTTCAACAACTTCTAAACTTTCTTTGCAGAGAATAAATTTTTTGCCGGAAAATAGGTCGGCATCAGCATTTTCAAATCCAGTATTTTCAGAGCCGGCAACTGGGTGACAAGGAATGAAATTTTTTGGTAAATTTTCGACATCAAGTTCTTTTACCGAACCCAAATCAATCACCAAAGCGCGAACATTTTTTAGTTCAAAAAATATTTCATCGTAAGCTGAAATTGGGGCGGCGACAACAATGAAATCAAAGCTAAAAAGATCTTCAGAAAAGAAGCTTAAGTTAGTAAATCCGTCCTTAATTATTTCGGAATTTTTAGCGTAATCAATCGTTTCTAAATCAGTGTCACAAGCAAAAATCTCTTTACTTAAATTATTTTTTTTAAGGGCTTTGGCAAAAGATCCGCCGATTAATCCCAGACCGATTATTAGAGTTTTTTGAAACATATTTTTTGCGTTGATAATTCTTTTGTCGGTTCCTACGTTCACGTCACTTTTTCTGTTATTCAAGCTTCCCCACCAAATGAAAAAAATAATTCTGTTCGCAATCTTATTTTGTGCAGCTTCTTGTAATAATAAGGTGATCGATATTAAGAGCCCTTGCGTTTCAACAGAAGATGGACCTTGCGGTCCAAAAAAACCAGTAAACGAATGGTGGCTTAAAAATTACAAAAACTCTTAAACATGTCAGAAAGTTTCGTCGACAGATTTGCTAAAAAAGGAAACACAACTTTTACAGCAGAAGCGACAAAAAACCAATCTCCGCAATCAACCCAAAAAAGTTTTTCTGAGATGACTCAGAAAGATTCCCTCTCTAACAAAAAACCGGTAGATCCTCAAAAAAAAATGCAATCTGAACTAATTTATCTAGTGAAAGGAGTTGATGCTGGGCGCAATGCTTGGTATTACGTTTTAGTTGATCGTTTGAAGTTACAACTTTTCTTAAAAGCTCTGAACGACGAAATCATACATCTCGAAAACTACGGAAAAATTCTTTACTCTGCTTACGGAGATGATCCTTCTGCTGAAATTACTGCGAAGCTGAAAGAAGAGTACGGAATCGAGTAAAATAGAAAATGAAGCTCCTAAAGATTTCCACCATTGTTACTCTATCTATCTTTGTCGGATTTGTCTCAGCTTTGTCTTTTTCGCAAATCGAAATTAAGCCGATAAAATTTGATGATAAGGTTGGGCAAAATCAAAAGGAGTTTCTCGATGATGTCATCAATCGAGTTAAAAAAGATTACGTTGAAGAAAAAACAGATAGACAACTCGCTGAAGCCGCCGCTTCAGGAATATTATCATCTCTCGATCCTCATTCCTCTTACCTAAACGAAGACTCTCTTAAAGAAATGCAGGTGCAAACCAAGGGCGAGTTTGGTGGATTAGGTGTTGAAATTACAATCGAGGCCTCGGTAGTAAAAGTTGTATCTCCGATTGAAGGTACGCCAGCTTTCAAGGTTGGTCTAAAGACTGGTGATTATATCACTAAGGTTGATGGAAAAAATGTAATTGGCCTTTCAATCGAAGAGGTGGTTAAAAAACTAAGAGGTAAGCCAGGAACTAGCGTTAAAATTACCGTTCTGCGTAAAGGTGAAAAAGCTCCTCTCGAAAAAACTATTACTCGCGAAATCATTAAAGTTAGAGCCGTTAAATCAGCCAAGTTCAAAGATATCGCTTACATTAAAATCAATACCTTCTCCGAGCAGGCCTATGCTGGATTGGAATCGGAGTTGAAAAAATTAAAAGACAAAAATCTCAAGGGCTTAGTGCTTGATTTACGCAACAATCCGGGTGGCCTTCTTGATCAATCAGTTAAGATTAGTGACGCCTTTTTAAACAAAGGAAAGTTAGTGGTTTCGATCAAGGGTCGAGATTCTGAATCAAAGGAATATTTAGATGAATCTGATGAATCCCTTGTGCCAAACTTGCCAATTGTTGTATTGATTAATGAGGGATCGGCTTCTGCCTCTGAAATTGTCGCTGGAGCTTTGCAAGATCACAAAAGAGCAGTAATCATGGGAGTTAAATCTTTTGGTAAAGGTTCGGTACAAACCGTCATTCCTCTTGAGAAAAATCATGGCGCCTTGCGTTTAACTACCGCACTTTATTACACCCCAAGCGGTAGATCGATTCAGGCTCATGGCATTGAGCCGGATATCGAAGTTATTAATGCTAAAATTGAAAAAGCTGAACAATCTGATCGCGATTCAGAAGCTGATCTTAAAGGTCACATTCAGCTACAGCAGGCAATTGAAGAGGCTAAAAAAGAGAAGATCGGGGAAGATAACTTGGATACCTACGGTCAAGATTATCAACTTGCTCGCGCTCTTGATTTGATTCGCGGCGTTAATGTTTATAAATCAGCTACAAAATGAAGAGGCTAATCTTCGCTGTAGCTTTTTCTCTGATTTCATCTCCATCCTTTTCTTTAGAATTCTCTGATTTTGTAGCTGCTAAGGTTAATAATAAGGCTATTACCAACTCTGAAGTTTCCGATCGTTATCGATTCGTTATTCTTACATCAAAAATAACCACAAAAGATGCGAATGAAAAAAAGATTTTACGGGAGCAAGTAATCAATAAAATGGTTGACGAAGAGCTGATTAGACAAGATGCCAAGAATCTAAAAATAGAAATCAGCGAAAAAGAATTAAAAGAAGCAATCGAGTTGGTGGCAACTCAACGTAAGCAAACTCCGGCACAATTTAAATCCCTCTTACAACGCAATAATTTATCTTTCGAAAGCTACTCCAATCAAATTGAAGCAGAGATTTGTTGGTCAAAAATAATTTCTGAAGTTTTGCGTGGTCGGGTAAAAATCAGTGATGTTGAAGTGAAGGAGTTTTTTGAGCAGAACCAGCTAAATTCAGACGTTAGAAAGTTTTTTCTCGCCGAAGTTTTGATTTCTCAGTCCGAAAATGCCGCTCAATTTGCTGAAAAATTATCACTTGAACTCAAGCGTGGCGCAGATTTCAAGGCAATAATCAAACAATTTTCTTCCAGCGTTATTGGTGATGGAAGTGGGGAAATAGGCTGGGTAGCTCAAGCTGATCTCGATCCAAAAATTTACGCCGCAATCTCAAAGTTAGGGAAGGGGGAATATTCAGAGTCAGTTAAGCTGGCCAACGGCTATCACATATTCAAAGTCTTAGACAGTAAGGTTGAAAGCAATGTCGCAGATCAAGACCTAAAAGCTGCAAAGAACATGATCTTCAATCGTAAATTACAGATTTTGGCCAAAGGGTATTTAATGGATTTGCGCAAAAAGGCATTTATTGAGATCGAGAACTAAAAAATTCATTAATTTTATTCTAAAGATTATTTAGTTATTTTCTGTCCCCTTGTTGAAGGAATGTTTTATTATGCGTGAGGTAAGTGTAAAAATATAAGATATAAACCATTTAATATTATTATATTTCAACCAATAGCAAACCTAATTTTTACTTAAAATATTATGTCTAGGGGTCTAATAGAATTATCAGAACTTCAGTCTCCAGAATTTAATGAAAAGTTCTCTAAAGGATTTGCAAAGTATGTTATTTTTTCTTTTAAAGACGATCCTGAAGCCTTAAAGAAAGCACTTATAACCGCACCACTAAGAATTAACTCAGATAACGGTCTCGCAACTTCTTCTTTGATTAAGAGCTCATTTTCATTCTGGAGAAGTGGAATTTATAATGATTCAGATACTAACTGATTAGGCCTCTATTTGAGGAATTTAGACTCAATCGATACATTACTACGACAAGAGATCGAAGATCCTGAAAGTGGAATTGATAAAGAAGATAAAGAGTCACTAAATATTGCTGTAGATAAATCTCTTAGTGTACCCAGAAGTATTGCTGTAAAAATCCAATAATATCACTTGGTAGAATATTATATGAATTATACGAAGATAGCGAAGACGCCAAAGCTATCTTACTAGATATTCAGGGTAATTATTATTTCGGAGGCGTGAGAATAAAAGATCGAAATCACGAGCTATTTAGTTAGAAATTGAAGGAGAAGGTACCCTCGCGTTTCTAAGTGGAGAGCGTCACGAAGGTTATTTTATTGAAGGCAGAATATAGGAGAAGACACCATTACTTGGGCAAACGGCACTGTTTATAAAGGCCATACTAACATTATCAGATGGATGGAGAAGGTAACTTAGAATGAAACTTATTACGAGGAAGTCGGTAATGAGCTGATTTCAGAGAAGAGTGTTTTTAGGAAAAAAAACTCAAGCAAAAGAAAGGGGTGGGCCTAACTCAGAGAATCCATCTAGCACAGCAGAGGTTGGAGGTGGTGGCGTAACAATAAATTATACCTCATCTCTCGAAGATGAAAAAAGTGAATCCAAAGAAAGTCCTTCAAGCCTTTTCCGCCTAAATAATTGGTCAGCTAGTTAAAAAACTGTTTAAATTATACTCGAGAATGGAAGGTGTTTTTCTTGGTTTGGCTGAGGTCATTAAAAACGACAAATCTAGTTTGCGCTTACAGAATTCTGATTATTCAAGCAAATCTTCAATTTTTTGCGTGATTTTTTCCGACATTGGATCGGTCGATGATGAGAACCAAGCGACAAAATTACCATTTTTGTCGATCAAATATTTGTGAAAGTTCCATTTGGGCGAGCCCAGAAAGCCAGCTTGATTATTGGCCCAAGAATAAAATGGATGAGCTTTTTCGCCGCTAACTTTGCTAATCGATGTAAGTGGAAAAGAAATTTTAAATTCTTTTTGAGTAAAATCTTTCACCTTCATTTCACTACTTAACTCTTGATTGCCGAAGTCGTTTGAAGGAACTCCGATTACAACCAAGCCGCGCTCTCGATATTTTTCGTAAAGCTGCTGCAAAGATTTATATTGTGGAGTAAGGCCGCATTTTGAGGCGGTATTAACCACCAGAACCACCTTTCCTCTGTAGTCAGATAAATTCAAAACCTCGCCTTCAACTGAAGAAAAAGAAAATTGATAAGCATTTTTTTGACTAGTTTGAGCCTTTGCTCCGTAGGAGAAAAAAGCTAAAAGAGTTAGTAAAATCCCCACTTTCATAACAAGTGATTTAGTTGATTAAATTTTAGATATTTTTTGGTCATTCAAACTCTTCCAAACAAATTCGGTAGTGAATGGAAGTAGCGGTGCCGCGGTTTCGCACATATTTACTAAAACAGTGTAAAGCACGTCGTAAGCTTCTTGCTTATCTTGATCAAGTTCGCCTTTCCAAAAACGCTGACGATTACGACGAATGTACCAATTATTCAGCGCTTCAAAAAATTGATTAAACTCTTCGCAGGCAATTACCGTGTCATAGTTTTGCATTGCCTCATCAATCTTAGAAACCGCTGTCTTTAGCTTGGCTAAAATGTAGCGATCCAAAATGCTGCTTAAATCTTTTTTAAATTCGATGCGCTGAGCTTTGATTCCATCGGCATTGGCGTAAAGACAGAAGAAGTTGAAGGCGTTGATCAAAGGCTTGATCGACAAACGTAAGCAATCGCGAATTGCCTTTCCATCTTTGTCGATGCGCAGTTCTTGTCCACGCATCACCGGTTGCGAAATCATGTAAAAGCGCATGGCGTCTGAGCCGAGGCTTGAAAAAATTTCGAGTGGATCTGCGTAATTTCGCAAACGCTTAGAAAGTTTTTGTGATTTCTCATCCAAGATTGTGCCGTGGCAAATGACGTTTTTAAACGGTGCGCGATCAAAAAGCGCGGTCGACAAAACAAAGAGCGTGTAAAACCAACCGCGAGTTTGCGCGACATATTCGGTGATGAAATCCGCCGGAAAATTTTCCTCAAACCATTCTTTATTTTCGAAAGGGTAGTGCACTTGCGCGTAAGGCATCGAACCCGATTCAAACCAGCAATCAAGCACATCGGTGACACGTTTGTAAGTTTCGCCATTTTCAACAAAAGTGATGTTGTCGATGAAAGGGCGATGCAGATTCTCGATTTTTTGTCCGGAAACTTTTTCTAAATCAGCGACAGATCCAAACACACGAATCTTCCCCGTTTCACTTTTCCAAACCGGCACCGGACAGCCCCAGAAGCGGTTGCGCGTGATTGACCAATCGCGAGCGCCTTCCAGCCATTTACCAAATTGTCCGTCTTTGATGTGGTTCGGGATCCAGTTTACGCCTTGGTTTAACTCAACCATACGATCTTTGAAATCGGTGACGCGCACATACCAAGAAGACACGGCTTTGTAGATTAGCGGAGTGTCTGTGCGCCAGCAGTGTGGGTAGTTGTGGAGATATTGTTCAGTTTTAAGCCAGGCGCATGTTGCTTTGAGGTATTTGATGATGTCGTCATTGGTTTCAAAAACTTGGCGACCTTTGAGTGCGAGAGTTAAATCCTCCGTCGCACTTCCTGCGCCACCTCCTTTTTCAAAGGAGACTTGGCCCTCTTTGGAAAAGAGGGAAGGAGACTCGTTGGCGTCGGAAGGGTGATTTAAATCAAAAATCTCGGACGTGAACTTGCCACCTTCATCAACCGGGCAAAGAGTTGGAATTCCGTTCGCTTTGCAAAGTAATTGGTCATCTTCACCGAAACCTGGAGCGAGGTGAACGATGCCAGTTCCTTCTTCTGTTGAAACGAAATCGCCGTGAAGAACTACGAAAGAATTTTTGGTTTTTTCGACAAGGTAAGGGAAGAGGGGTTTGTATTTTAGTTCATTTAGTAAAACCCTACCGCCAAAAACATTAATTGCTTCGTAACCAGAATATTCTGAAGAAAGTTTTGAAGATTTTAATTCAGAGATCATTCGCTCTCTTTCCGCGTTAAATTCTTCTGCATCTAACCATCCAGATCCTGGAATTTTGATTCCTTTGTTTAGTGAAGAAACAGATTGGATTAGAACTTCATCCTCTTTTTCTAAGGCTGCATAAGATATGTTTTCACCAATCGCCAAACCTAAGTTTGAAGGCAAAGTCCAAGGAGTTGTGGTCCACGCAACTAAGAAAACTTTTTTGCCGTTGTATCCAAGTTTTTTTGCACTTTCCTCAGTTAATTCAAACTTCACCGTCACCGCCTTACTAGCCTTCTGCCTGTAAGAATTATCCATCCTCGTTTCAAAGTTCGACAAAGGTGTCTGACAAGCCCAAGAGTAAGGCACGACGCGGAAATCTTCGTAGAGCAAACCTTTTTCAAAAAGCTGATTAAACGCCCAAATCACTGATTCCATGTAGCTCAAATCCATCGTTTTGTAGCTATTTTTGAAATCGACGAAACGGCCTTGGCGCGTGACGTAATTCTCCCAATCATCGGCATATTTCATCACCGACTTGCGGCAAGAATCGTTAAATTTTTCGATGCCATATTCTTGAATCGCGATTTGCCCAGAAACGCCGAGTTCTTTTTCAACTTCCATTTCCACCGGCAAGCCGTGCGTATCCCAGCCGAAACGACGTTCAACTTTTTTGCCTTTCATGGTTTGGTAACGCGCGACTAAATCTTTGATGAAGCCCGTAAGCAAGTGGCCGTAGTGTGGAAGGCCGTTGGCGAAAGGAGGGCCGTCGTAGAAGACGAATTCATGCTTGGTGTTTGCTGCTTCGTGGCGACAGTTTGTGTGATCTTTGAGGGCGCAGGGATTAAGGATTGGGGAGACGTTGTCTTCATCCAAATCGTTAGAAAAATTTCTGCTCTCAACAGATTTTTCGAAAACTTTTTGTTCTTGCCAAAAACGCAGGATTTCTTCCTCCATCTTAGCGAAATCAAGATTTTGATTCGCTTCCGGGTAATATTTTTGTTTCATTTTTATTTTTTTCTTTGGGGAAAAATTGACTTACAGCTAGGCCAGAATTACAACGCGCGCCCCTCAATTTTGCTACAGATTTCTAATGAAAAAATTACGAATCGGTCTTGCCGGACTGGGCGTTGTCGGTCGCGGCGTTTATGAAATTATTCAAAAAGATTCAAAATTATTAACTCTACGAACCCAAGTAGAGCTTGAGATCGTCGCCGTTTCTGCGCGCACGAAAAAAGATTTTCTTGAGCCAAAAATTAAGTTTTATGCGAGCGCAATTGATCTCGCGAATGATCCAGAAATCGATGTTATAGTTGAAGTGATCGGCGGTGATGGAGTCGCAAAAGATCTGATCGAAACCGCAATCAAGAATGGTAAAAAAATCGTTACCGCCAACAAAGCTTTGCTCGCAATCCACGGATTTGAATTGGCAAAATTAGTCGAAAAATATCAAAGCTGCATTGGCTTTGAGGCCTCAGTGGCAGGAGCTACGCCAGCAATTAAAACTGCAAAAGAAAATCTCGCCGGCAATCAAATCAAAGAAATTCACGCTATTTTAAACGGCACTTCGAACTTCATTTTAACCAAGATGAAAGAAGAAAATTTGGATTTCTCTTTGGCGCTAAAACAAGCGCAAGAGTTAGGCTACGCTGAAGCTGATCCTTCCTCTGATATCAAGGGATTAGACACTGCGCATAAAATTATTTTACTCGCCGCAATTGCTTTTGGCAGTAAGCCAAATTTTGCTAAAACTTACATCGAAGGCATTGACGAAATTTCGATCGACGACATCAAACTTGCTGACGAATTCGGTTACAAAATCAAATTACTCGCAACTGCGAAGTCAGGCCAGCAAACGGTTTATCCAGCTTTAATTAAAAAATCTGAGCAAGTCGCGCAAGTTGACGGCGCCTTTAATGCAATTCTTTTTAACGCATCAAATGCCGGACAAAGTTTGATCGTAGGACTCGGCGCTGGAAGCGTTCCAACAGCTTCAGCAATAGTTTCGGACCTAGTTGATATTGCGCGAGAAAATCAAACATTTTTGTTTGGAGTGAAAAGAGAAGATCTTGTTGAAAGCAGTATTGGCGATATTTCGCAGCGTATTGGTAAATATTTTTTACGCCTCTTTATCAATAAAAATTCTGGCGCAGAGAAAATTTTTGACGGCAAAATAAAAATAGAGCAGGCCGCATTTTTTGAGCGCGGTGATGAAATTTTATGTGGATTTCTAACTGGCGAACAAAAAGAAAGTGAACTCGATGAAGCCTTGAAAAATCTTGATCCAGCACTGGTTCAGTCAGCAAAATTTATTCGAGTTGAAACAACTAATTTTTAACACCCTTCGACAAGCTCAGGGTGACACGAGTCATGCTGAGCCCGTCGAAGCATGACGTAATTTTATCCCCAATGTCAGATTTTATTTTTGAAATTTTCAGCGAAGAGGTTCCTGCTAAAATGCAGAAAGCGGCAGCGGAAAATTTTATTAAAATTGCCTGTGAAGTTTTTACTAAAAATAATCTTCAATTTACCTCGGCGCATGTTCAGGCTTTGGTCACACCACGTCGTTTGGCGCTTTTGGTTGGTGATTTAAGATTCACCCAAACTCTTCCTTCGGTTAAGCGAGTTGGCCCAAAAGTTAATGCCGATAAAAAGGCGATTGCTGGTTTTTTAAAATCAACCGGATTGCAAGATGAGTCGCAGCTCGAGCAAATTGACGGCTCATTTGTTTTTGTGAGTAAAGCTTCAGAAATTTCCACCAACGAAATTATCAAAAATTCCTTGCCGCAGATTTTGCAAAAAATGGTCGGCACTTGGCCAAAATTGATGCGCTGGGATGATTCTGGAGTTAAATGGATTAGGCCGATTAGAAATATTTTATCTCTGTTCGATCAAGAAATAATCGATGTTGAATTTGCTGGAATCAAAGCGAGTAATTTATCTGGATCCATTGAAATCAAGGCCGCGTGGGATTACAAAGAAATCCTTCAAGAAAATTTAATCATTGTTGATCAGCAAAAAAGGAAGAAAAAAATTTTAGAGCAAATCGCAAAAGTTACCGAAGATTTAGATCTAATCACGATTGATGATCCCGAAAAATCTTCACTTTTTGACGAGGTTAATGGGCTTTGCGAATGGCCACTAGTGTTGGTTGGATCAATTGATGAGAGGTTCTTAAATTTACCTGATGAGGCCTTAATTTTAACTTTACGTAATAACCAAAAATATTTTTGTCTGAATGACAAAAATGGTAATTTATCGACTAAGTTTATTTTTGTTGCCAATGGCTCTGGTGATGCAAAAAAAATTATTAGCGACAATGAAAAGTTAGTTCGTGCGCGCTTGTCGGATGTTGAATTTTTTATTCAGGAAGATTTGAAGAGGCCTTTGATATCAAGGCTCGACGAACTAAAGAAAATAATATTCCACCAAAAATTAGGTTCGGTTTTTGATCGGGTTAGTCGCTTAAAAACTCTAACTAAGTTTCTTGCCGTTTTTGTTCCGAATTCTGATTTAAATTTCTCTGAAAGAGCGGCAGATTTGTGTAAAGCTGATTTGGCTACGAAAGCTGTTGGAGAGTTGCCGGAGCTTCAAGGAAAGATTGGTAGTTTTTATGCGCTAAAACAAGGCGAAGACAAAAAAACAATCGCGGCAATTTACGAACATTATTTGCCACTTGGTCCTAATTCAGATTTACCAAAAACAGCGCTGGGTATTTCACTTTCGATCTCAGATAAAATTGATCTGATTGTTGGATTTTTCTTGGCTGGCGAAAAGCCAACAAGTTCACGAGACCCATATGGTTTGCGTCGTGCGGTTTTGGGAATTATTAGAATTAGCCACACCAACAATATTGCTTTTCCGATTCGGGTTTTGGTCGAGAAATCTTTTACCTCTTATCCGATAAAACTCACAAAAAGTCTTTTAGAAGAAGGAGAGCGGGGTTTCTTCATTCAAAAGAAGAAAATCATTGAAGAGGTAATTATTTTCATCGTCGAAAGGTTGAAAGTTTATCTAAAAGAAAACGAAAAACTTAAAGCTGATGTAGTTAATACTGTAATCGATCAATATCTCTCAGACCTTGATGCACATAAGTCGGTAGACATTCTCTACCTTGCTAAAAAAATAAAATTTTTGGATGAGATTGTGAAAGATGAGAATCACAAAAACCTGATCGCGCTTTATAGAAGATCGGTAAATATTTTGATGATTGAGGAAAAAAAAGATGGAAAAACTTACAGCGGCAAGCCTTCGCGCCTATCCTTTAAAACAAAATATGAATTAGCTCTTTACAAACGAGTTAAGCAAATTTCTGGCGATTTCTATAAGCTGGTAACAAAGGGCGAATTCTCTTCAGCGTTTCAATTACTGGATATCTTAGAAATTCCCCTCACGCATTTTTTTGCCAATGTGATGGTTAATGATGAAAACAAGGATCTGCGCGATAATAGGCTGTTGCTGCTTTCGTCTATTCGTGATTTGTTTGATGAGATGGGTGATTTGTCGAAGATTGAGATTGGTTAGTTTTAACCACCTTGGCCTTGTCCACCACCTCCAAGACCAGCTCCGATACCTTGCGAGCGTGCTTCGTTGGTGAGGTTTGATAGGTTAGTTTGTTTGATTTCGCTGCCAGTAACATCTTGTAAAGGTCCCAACCCATTCTTTTCAGCCTGAGGAGTTACCATGTAGTTAGTAGCTTGCTCCATTTGTTCATTTGGTATTTGACCCAAAGCCCCTGGATTTAATGATCTAAACAGACTATCGGCACTTGCTGCTGGTAGTGGCGTAGAAATTCCTTCGCTAGCAATAACGCCGTCAATACTCGCACCTTCAAATGGTAACATTTTTCCATTTCCTTGTTGACCTCCAGAAATTCCCTGGGCTTGAGTCGGGTGATTATCGCTCATTGCAAATAGCTCTTCGGCGGAAGCCATAAATTTGGTAATTATTTAGTTTGCGAACCAACAGCTGCGATTGCTGCCATGTTCAAAATATCATTGATCGAAGATCTCATTGTCACGATTTGAACAGATTTTTCGAAGCCATCCAAAATCGGGCCAATCACGGTGCAATTGCCGACTTCTTCTAAAAGTTTTGTCGCGATGCTTGCTGAGTGTAAGCCTGGGCAGATCAAGATATTCGCTGGAGCGGTTAAGCGGCAGAAAGGATATTTCGACATTTTGTCCATGTTTAAAGCCACGTCAGCAGTCATTTCGCCGTCATATTCGAAATCAACTTTCATACCGTCGAGAAGTTCAACCGCGTATTTAACTCGTGACGATTCTGCCTTTAGAGCTGAACCAAAATTCGAAAAAGAAAGGAAGGCAACTCTTGGTTCGTAGCCCATTCCGCGTACTTTCGCTGCGGTTTGAATTGCGATTTTTACGAGATGCTCGGACGAAGAAAGTTCAGAGCAGGCGGTGTCGGAGATAAAAATTGTACGATTTTTCGAAATCACCATAGATACACCAAGAAGAATTTTATCCTTCTTATTTTTGATTACTTGCCACACATCAGTCATTGTTTTGCGATAGCCACGAGTCAAGCCAGTCACCAGCGCGTCACCATGTCCGCAAGCAAGCATTGAAGCAGCAAAGACGTTGCGATCATTGTTGATCATGCGCGCGCAATCAGAACGAAGAACGCCGTTACGTTGTAATTTCTTGTAGAGGTAATCGGTGAATTTGCTGTTTTCGTCAGAGATCGAAGCGTTGTAAATCTCGATGCCTTTTGGATCGACATTAGCTTCTTTCATGTTTTCCAAAATACGCTTTTCTTTACCGATCAAGATTGGCTTGCCGTAGCCAGAATCGCGCCACATTGCAGCAACACGGATGATTTCAGGTTGCTCACCTTCAGCAAAAATTACTTTTTTTGGAGATCTTTCGAGTTTCTCGAAAATCATGCCAAGGCTGTTTACTGTAGGATCGCGACGGGCTTGTAATTCTCTTTTGTAAGCATCCCAATCTTTGATCGGTTTACGTGCGACGCCAGTTTCAACTGCAGCTTTGGCAACCGCCATCGGAACTACGTGAATCAATCGTGAATCGAACGGGGTAGGGATAATGTAATGTTTGCCAAACTTCATGTCTTGGCGGCCGTAAGCCTTGATCACTTCTTCAGGAACGTGCTCGCGCGCTAGTTCTGCGATTGCTTTTGCGGCGGCGATTTTCATTTCTTCGTTGATCGTTGAAGCGCGGACATCAAGAGCGCCACGGAAAATGTAAGGAAAACCCATTACGTTATTCACTTGGTTTTCGTAATCCGAACGGCCTGTAGCAACGATCGCGTCATCACGAGTAGCGTGAACTTCTTCTGGAGTGATTTCTGGATCTGGATTGGCCATGGCGAAAATCACAGGATTTTTCGCCATTGATTTAACCATCGCTTTTGTCACCGCACCTTTAACTGAAAGGCCTAAAAACACATCAGCACCTTTCATCGCTTCTTCTAATGTGCGTAATTTTGTGTCAACGGCGTGAGCTGATTTCCATTGATTCATACCGTCTGTACGACCTTTGTAAATCACGCCTTTAGTGTCGCAGAGTAGGGCGTTATTGTGCGGAAGACCCATTGCTTTTAAGAGCTCCAAGCAAGCGATACCTGCAGCGCCAGCGCCATTTACGACAACTTTAATGTCTTTAAATTTTTTGTTCGCGAGATGCAGAACGTTGATAATACCGGCTGCAGAGATGATTGCAGTTCCGTGTTGGTCATCGTGAAAAACTGGAATATCCATGATTTCGCGCAACTTGCTTTCGATGATGAAGCACTCAGGAGCCTTGATGTCTTCTAGGTTAATGCCACCCCAAGTTGGCCCGAGAAATTTAACGGCATTGATGAATTCATCGGTATTTTCTGTGGCAACTTCAATATCGACTGAATCGATGTCGGCGAAGCGTTTAAACAAAACTGATTTTCCTTCCATCACTGGCTTGCCGGCAAGAGCACCTAGATTTCCGAGTCCAAGAACTGCCGTGCCGTTTGAAATCACCGCAACGTAATTTCCTTTTGCAGTGTAGTCGTAAGCGAGGTCAGGATTTTTTTGAATCTCCAAGCAAGGAATTGCAACTCCCGGGGAATAAGCCAAAGCCAAATCACGTTGAGTATTAAGAGGCTTGGTGGCATGCATAGCAACCTTTCCTGGCTGTCCTTGCATGTGAAATTGCAATGCTTCAAGTTCTTTTGAAGTTCTTGTTACTGCGTTTTTTTTTGTAGCCATTGCTTGTTAAATAAAATTGAGTGTCACCATTCGACAGGCTCATGGTGACCGTCACGCTGAGCCTGTCGAAGCGTGGCAGTATTGAAGCGGAAACGTATTTTCTAAAATTGTAATGTCAAAAAAATGATTTTGATCGATCGCAGTAAAAAATTTTCTGAGTTTTTCGAGTCAAAAATAAAGCCGAGAAAGATCGAATTTTTAGTTCTTCATCACATCGAGGCAAAATCTTTAGAGCATGCGATTGAGCAGCTTTGCGAGCATCAAGTTAGTTCGCATTTTTTGATCGATGAAATTGGAAATATCTTTGAATTGGTCGACGAAAATGACGTCGCTTATCATGCCGGAGTCAGCTACTGGCGCGGCGTTGACGGCTTAAATCAAACTTCAATTGGCATCGAATTTATTAATTCTGCACCCTTCGAAAAAAAGTTCGAAACCACTCAGATGCAAGCCGGCCTTGAGCTCTGCCAATATCTGATCACAAAATACAAAATCGCCGCAGAAAATATAGTAGGCCATTCCGATATCGCCTACAGCAAAGAAACTGGCTTGCCGGATCGCAAACAAGATCCTTCGTATTTATTCGATTGGAGATTTTTAGAGCAAAATGGCGTTGGAATTTTTCCTAAATTTTCTCTTGATGTTTCAAGTAAAGAAAAGGTGCTCGAATTGAAACAAAACTTAAAAAAATTTGGTTACAGAGTGATAAATTTGAATGATGATTTTGACCAAGAGTTGCAGGCTTTGATTAGGGTTGTTAAGAGAAGATTTTTTTTAACCAATTCTTGAAAGCTTACTTTTTTCTTTGATTAGTTCGCCTTTGGTTATTTAGCATCACCTAAAATTTTTTATCTGAAAATGAACAAAAAAACTCACAAAGCCTTTTCTCTGATTGAGATATCCATAGTAGTTATAGTGATTGGAGTCTTGATTGCTGGGGCCACGGGAGCTTCAGTCGTTGTTGATAAATCTCGAATTAGAGTGGCTAGAGCTTTAACAGAAAGTTCTCCAGTTTATGGAATTAGTGATCTAGAGCTTTGGCTTGAAACCACTTCAATAGCTAGTTTCAGGGCCGATGGGATAGAAAGCGGAACTCAAATACAAAATTGGTATGAGATTGGACCTTCGATAATAAAGTCAACAGCTTCCGCTGGGAGTAAAGCTCAATATCAAAAAAGGGGGATTAACAATCTTCCCTCCCTGAGATTTGCTGCCTCTTACTACGTTATTTCAGCACCTTTTTTTAAATCACCTGCGCCAACTCTTTCGAATAATTATTCAATTTTTGTTGTTCTAAAAACGAATACTAGCACCAACAATCAATGGCTCTTTTATGCAAGACAAGGGACAGCAGCTTATCCAACTTACCCCTCTGTAGCATCAACTGGAATTAGAGTTGGAATTAATAGAATTGCTTTCACTTCTCATACCAACGGTGGTATGGGAGATTTTCTTTCTTATACAACACCTATGATTTCGAGCGACCGGACAAATATGATCGAGATGCAAATTAGAAATAAGGCGGGAATTCTTTATCTGAATGAAAAGCTTGTTGCAGCTTCGGGAGCGCAGAATTTTTCATACATGTTTCCATCAAATTATATTGGTGGAAACTACACTGGAGGAGACTTAACCTTTAGTGGAGATATTGGAGAAATTATTATCTTCGGCAGAGTATTATCGAATGAAGAAAGGGCGGATTTAGGTAAATATTTGAAGAAGAAGTGGGGAATTAGTTAATAAAAAATCTTCACCAAATTTTCTGTCGATTTCTTAACCAGAGAAAAAATTGTAAAGCTGAAATTAATTTAAAAAATTTCGGCCCAAAAAATGCAGAGTATAAGATTAAGTTTTAGCTACTACCTACGCGCATTTTAACTCACCTTTCAAAGTTAGAATCTTTGCTTTCTGACGAAGCTGCAACCCGAACAGCTCTGTTGGTTGTTCTGCTGCAAAACTTACGAATTCCTGCAGCCAAAGCCACCAAAGTCGTCACTCCACCAACAACTGGTACAACAATGTTTAATGGCGCGCTTGAGTTTGAATTGCCTAAAGCATTTGGATTTGAAGTTGGACTTGAAGTTGAAGAGCCGCTAGGAAAAGCACTTGGTTTGCTGGTTTCATGCAGTGATTCATAAGACGGAATCGTGCTTGGCTTATAAGACGGAATTGAGCTTGGATTGGCAAATGGTTTGAGGCTTGGTTTTGCGTTTGGTTGATTTGATGGCTGCGAGCTTGGCAAAGCGCTTGGCATTATCAAATCGCCAACCGATGGAAAATATGTTGGTTGCGCAGAAGGCGGTGTTGAAGGCTGCTGGCTTGGCAAATTGGTCAGTTGGTTTTGCGTCAAGAAATAAACCTCAGGTGTTTTTGCAACATCAGTGGCGTTAACCCCAATTAAAATAATTGTTTGGTTGTTAGGTAGTAAAATGATGGTGTAGGGGGATTGCGAGTTTTCTAAAGAAATTTCAGGTTCATCAGCTATATCGTCATCACCTTCTTCATAATATCCGTAGGTATCATCTTCTTCGGTAGAATTGGTAAAATTTGCAACTTCCAAGTATCTTTCTGATTGCAACAATAAATCATTAATCGCCTTTCCGCCTCCAAGTTTTCTAGTCCAAATTTCATCAATTGATTTTGAATCGCTTTTTGGATCGGCAAGAATTTTATTTTCTTCTTCAAGTGAAAGCTGTCCGAGACTTATTGGGTCACTAATTGATAAGGGTGCTGTAGTACTGAAGTCGAGCTCTCCATCAAATAATTGATCGATGGTGTAATCGTGATTATTTGAGGAGTAGAGACAAATTTGTGAGTAGTGGTCAATTGGTAAACTCACTCTGGCGTTTGGGTTAGAGTCAAGACCAGTTAACGCGAGGAATGAGTTTGGATTTGACAAAACTTTTAAATCAACTGCTTCGTCTCTAGATAAAGACAGCATGACTTTTTTTGTTCCTGGTTTGTGGTATAAGATTTTGTGACGTCGTAGTTATAAGCTGTTTGCTCCGGAGAGTCTGGAGCATAAATTGGCGAGGTTATTGTAAATATGTAAGGCCTAACCGATCTAATTCGATGTCCAGTTGGCAGGTTTGCAATAGTTGACGGTTGCACGTCATAATATGGAACAACGGAGTCAACCTCAACTAGCGCGATATTTTTTGCATTAAAATCTCCGCAATAAAATTTATTTCCTCCTCTCACAAAACAGGCGCCTTTTCTAGTGAGAAGAGCAGTGCTGTAGAAATTACGATCAAAATCAGGTTGGTTAGCACTGGTAACTTCATCAACCATGCTGTTTGAAACTAGCTCTCCTCTAGAATTCACCCTAGCAACAAAAGCTGCGGATTTGCCTGCAACAAATTGACTAAACTCTCCCATAGATATCTCGCTAGTTGTGTAGATAAAAACTACATCACCACTATCCAAGATACAGCCCTGACCATTGTGGGCTCTACGATAAATATTTAACTGTGGGCTTAAATTGGTAGATAAATTGGTAAAAAATAGTTTTGAAACTTCAGATCCTTTGGTGTCGTAAATTTTTATCCCATAATTAACTCCCTCGTAGACAGCTCCCTTTAAGAATTCCGCAAAAAATCTTCCCCTAGTATCTGTAGAGGGAAAAACTAGGCCGCCAAAAAAATCCTCATCATACATGGTTTGCTCTAAACCAAGATATGCCACATGTTGGTTTAGATTAATTCCAAATGCGGTTTTAGTGCTGGCAGAGTTGAATGGGTAATTCTTAACTACAACTTTAGCTAAAGCTGTATTTTCACGCGATTTTCCTGATTGATAAATTTCTAAATTATCCCCAACGCGAGCTAGGTTAAAAGAACCAAGTGTCCATTGATCTGGAATTATTTCGTCAGTAGAAATATCCCGCTTGGAGTGTGCTTTTCCGAAAATTTCAACACCGCCAATAAATATTTTTCCATCATCATCAGAATCGATTATTTCATCCGCGCCCAAAAGTGCAGGAAAAGAGTAGGTGTCTGCTCCTGCGAGTCCTTCTAAAGTGTTCGCACGAGAATTAGCAATCATCTCGTTACTACGATAGTCGCCTAAAATTTCTCCTTCTAAACTTCCTGCTCTAACTGTTGTGGTAAAATCTTCTGGGAATGCTTCTGCGAGGTATTGACGAGGGTTTGCAATTAAGCCGCCCGCTTCCCTAACTTCAAAATGAAGATGAACCCCGGTGCTACCGCCTGTATTCCCAGCAACACCTATCTTAGTTGGCTGGTTGTTATTAGTGACGATTATTTGATTAACCCTTACCAATATTTCTGCTAAATGTGCATATAGAGTTTGCCTTCCACTTCCGTCGCGGGATTCAATTGTTATGTAATTTCCATAGCCACCAAGTATTCGATTGCCATTTTCATCTAACTTAAATTTTCCGTTTTTATCTTTAGCAAATTCCTGCCCTGCAAAAATAACCTTTCCATCATGAGCAGCAAAAACATCTAGAGATACTTCGCCAGTTCCTGGAACTAAATCAATTCCTTTATGGGGCTTTTTTGGTTCGCCAGTGTAAGGGTGTCTAGCGCGATTTCCCTTTTCATCGGTAACTTTAGAAAGATTGTTAAGCGGCTTGTGAATTAAAAAAGGCATATTTCTTGAGTTAAAAATTGTTAATTATTTCTTAATTAGTTTGAAAGGGTCGCCAATCACAAATAAGGTTCGAGTCTTTCTTGGAAAAAAGTGATTCGCGAATCTGATTTATAACCGAAGTTGTAACTTTTTGACTAGCACTTGCGAATAAGAAGTTGGCGACATTTGTTGCCGCAATTTTCTCAACTTCATTACTTAAAACATGTCTAAAAAATCTAAATTCTTGAAATCTGTAGCTTTAACAATCTCTGGATTAGCTATCGCATCATCCACACAAGCTTTGGCGAAAGACGCTAAAATGGAAAAATGCTACGGCGTTGTAAAAGCTGGAAAAAACGACTGCTCATCTGCAAAGAAGGGTGGTCACTCATGTGCTGGATCAGCAACAGCAAATGCTGACAAAAACGAGTGGATTCTATTGCCAGAAGGCAGCTGCGACAGATTGGTCGGCGGATCTCTAAAGGCTTCCTCTTAAGTTTTTAGACTCGAATAAAATACCAAGCAGGCCTTACTCGCACTAAGACGTAAGTCATTTTGTGAGTAAGGTCTTTTTAAGAATCTGTTTAAGTTACATAATATGCCTTATGTGCTTTAAGTAGTTTTGAATCTAAGGATAAAAATGCCACCTAATGCCAATGTCGGAACTTCGACACAGACTTGGGAGGCCTGGCTAAATTTTGTAATTCTTAAACTGTGATAGTGAAAAACTTAGTGAAAAGTTGCAGGCAGAGATGGCTCATCCCAAAAGAAAGACCGTCCCGGAAAGTCCAACCAGCAAGGTTAGAGAAAATATTGCCTTTGCTAAAAGCGAATTACCCAGATTTGGGCTTCAATTAACTGGATTAGAAAATATCGATGTCGGGAATTTTATCTTTAAAGGAAGACGGAATTTATCATTTAACACCCTTTCCTACTTCGGACATAAAAACGCGATCTTTCTTAAAACGTATTTCGTAGCCATCAAAACCGCCGCCGATGGCTTTGTGTAGAGCGATTAGATTAATTAGGCTGCTTGATTTTTTTTGCGCCATTTCATTCTCGCTGATCAAAAGTGTTACTTCGCTGTGAATTAAATCCTCTCTCGAAATTACCCCGAAAGATTTCTTATTTTTATCGATTCTAAATATTTTTTTCTGCGCACTGAGTGAATGACTAGAGTTATTTTCAATCTGCAAAGCGTTGGCATATCTAACGATCTGAGACTCGCACTCTTCAATCGCAGCTAGAACAGTTTTTTCATAATCAATAATCGCGCTTCTCGCTTTGGCTTTGCTGATTTTATATTCCGCCATCAGCTGACCGATCGAAAAAATTGGCACAGAAATTCTTCCGCTAATATCTTTTACATTCGCGCCGTCCTTCAAAACATCTCCTAAACTCTTGGAGCCGCCACCGATTTTCGCGGTTAAATTAAAGCTTGGAAAAAATTCTTTAAACTGAGCGCTGCGATCAAAATCAGCGGCATCGATTTCATATTCAGCAGCAAGAATATCTGGACGACGTTTTAGAATATCAGACTTCAGACCAACAGGAACAAGGCCCGAGGAATAATCAAAAATCTTTTTCTGGAAAATATTTTTCTGATTTTCTTGAGCAAAAAATTCCGCCATTTTTTCTGGCATGAATCCGATCAAAACAGCGAGGCGATAAGTCAAAACTTTTTCTTCAGTTTGTGCCTCGATTAATGCAGAAGAAGCAGAATCAAAATCAATCTCCGCCCTGTGAAAATCAGACTTAGAGAACATTCCTGTTTTTTGTTTTTTCTCGCTGATTTCGATCAGTTGTTTTTTTAGATCAGAAATTTTTTGCAGATTTTCGATCTGTTTTTTCGCCCGTTTTAACTCGATGTAGTTGTGAGCAATCTCACTTGTGATTCTAAGCGCAATGGCTTTGTAGAGCTGAGCTTCTTTCAAGAAACGCAATTTTCCGGCACGATAGCGATCGAGATTTTTACCAAAAAAATCCAACTCCCAAGCGGCGTCAAAAGTTGATTGATAAAGATCATAACTAACACCATTTGGCCCGAATCCCGGCGAAGCAAACCTTTGGCGACCTATTCCGGCAGTTCCTGTTGGTAAAAGTTTAGTAATACTAACGTTGTTTAACTGACGAGAGGTGGCGATCGCAAGACTGGCGCTTTGGATGTCTTTGTTATTTTCTAAACCGAGCTCAACCAATTTATTCAAGGTTTCATCATTGAACTCCATCCACCATTTATCGCTGGGCGCGGTAGATAAAATATTTCGATTTTTAGTGATAAATTCTGCACTGACATCTTTTTGAATATCTCTTCCAAGGTCCTTCTTTACTGAGCAAGCAGCAAAAAATAGCAGTAATAAAAAAGTAATTTTTCGGGAATTCATATTTTTAAATCTTTCGTAAAAACTGATTATTTTTCTAACTTATCGATCACCAAAACAGCAGTTGCATTGCCAATAAAGTTGGTAACGGCTCTGGCTTCAGACATAAAGCGATCAATTCCTAAAACTAAAACTAAGCCAGAAAGTGGAATCTGGGGAATTAAAGTTAGCGTTGTAGCAAGAGTAATGAACGCAGTTCCAACAACACCAGCAGCGCCTTTTGAAGTAATGAGCAAAACGAGAATAATTCCAACAAAATGACCAAGCGAAAGATCGATGTTGAAAGCTTGCGCGATGAAGGTGATGGCCATTGTGAAGTAAATACAGGTTCCATCGAGATTAAACGAATAACCAGTTGGAACCACCAGACTCACCACTGATTTCTTGCAGCCCAATTCTTCCATTTTTTTCATCAGATTTGGCAATGCGACTTCAGAAGATGAGGCGCCAAAGACTAAAAATATTTCTTCTTTGAGGTAAGATAAGAGCTTGAAAATGCTGTGTCCGCAGAGTTTTAGTAATAATCCAAAAACTAGCAAAACGAATAAAATGCAGGTTGTGTAGAAGCAGATCATCAATTTCAACATTGGCCATAAAATCACCGTTCCATATTTTCCGATCGTAAAACTCATAGCTCCAAAAGCGCCAATTGGGGCGAGTTTAATGACGAAGGTGATGATTTTGAAAATAACCTCCTTCAACTCATGAACTACGATAATAATCGATTTCGCCCTATCCTGCATTGAAACGAGTGCCACAGCAAAAATAATCGCAACCAACAAAACCGATAAAATATCACCAGAAACAAAAGGCTGAAAAATTGAATTTGGAATAATATTGAGCAGAAAATCAGTAAAATTTTGGTGCGAACTTTGCGCGGTGTAAGATTTTATCGATTCAATATCGAGGCTGCTCGGATCAATATTCATACCACTTCCCGGCTTTAGGAAATAAGTAACAAGCAGACCAATGAATAATGCAAAAGTGGTAACAACTTCAAAATAAATCAGTGTTTTTAAGCCAAGTTTGCCAATTTTTTTGAGATCAATCGAACTGACAATTCCAGCAACAATTGTTGTGAAAATCAGTGGCGTAATACACATCTTAATAAGCTTGATGAAACCATCGCCAAGTGGCTTCATCGCTTGGGCTTGCTCGGGAAAGATTACTCCAAAAATTACTGCAAAAATAATAGCAATTAAGACTTGAAAATAGAGTGGGATTTTTTTCATGAGCTAAAGAAGTCTCTGGGGCAACTTCAAGTAAATGATATTTACGCGATTCAGTCTTTTCCGTGACATTGCTTAAATTTCTTTCCACTTCCACAAGGGCAAGACTCATTTCTCCCAACATTTCCCCAAGTTGTCTCATCACGTGGATCGCGATCTTCTGGGTTTACGTTAGCTTTTATTGGAGACTTAGAAGCCGTAGGTTTTGCTTCGCTTTGTACGGAGGCTGGATCAATTCTAGTCTCAAACATTTTTTGTTTTTGAGCTTTTGTAGTAAGATTCAAAACCTGCTCGTCAGAATTAACGCCGATGTGAACATGTGCTAGTCTAGTCACAACTTGTTCTTCGATTCTAAGCATCATTTCTTCGAACAAGACGAAGGCATCTTTTTTATATTCCATCAACGGATCTTTCTGTGCGTAAGCGCGAAGATTTATGCCATTACGTAACTTATCGAGTGAAAGTAGGTGATCTTTCCATTCTGAGTCCAGAGTAAATAGAAAAATTTGTTTCTCGACTTGGCGCACAACATCTGGGCCGTATGAATCTTCTTTATGAGCAAAAAGTTCAGAAACACTTTTCTCGATAAAATCTAGAATTTCCTTTTCCGTAACTCCGTCGCGCGCGCCTTCGGATTTCATGTCTAGTTTTAAACCGTAGATGCGAAAAAGTTCATTCTCCAAAAGATCCAACTCCCACTGCTCAACATAAGAATTTTTCGGAATACAATCTTCGACGAGCTCTTGATTTATCTGGGTTATGAAAGATCTAATTTTTTTTGAACAATCTTGTAGATCCATGATTTCAGCGCGCAGTCCAAAAATATTTTTGCGCTGGTGATTTACTACGTCGTCATATTTCAGAAGATTTTTTCTGATCTCGTAATTGCGCATTTCAACCTTTTGCTGAGCGCCGGCGAGAGTCTTTGTAATCCAAGGATGAAAGATCGCTTCGTCTTCTTTTAAACCAAAAGTTGTCAGCAAAGATTGTAATTTTTCTGAGCCAAAAATGCGCATTAAATCATCCTCAAGCGATAAGAAAAATTTTGATTTTCCTGGATCGCCTTGGCGTCCGGAGCGTCCTCTTAACTGATTGTCGATACGACGAGATTCGTGACGTTCAGTTCCTAAAACGTAAAGTCCTCCCGCAGCAATAACGGCTTTTTTAGCTTCTTCATTTTCATCGTGACCACCCAGCTTAATGTCTGTGCCGCGTCCCGCCATGTTAGTTGCGATCGTGATCGCACCGGGCTTGCCGGCTTCAGCAATAATTTCCGCTTCTTGTTCGTGATACTTTGCGTTCAAAACTTGATGTGGAAGTTTGTGAGTCTTCAAAAGTTTTGAGAGATATTCAGACTTCTCAATACTAACAGTGCCAACAAGAATCGGCTGTTTTTTGGCATGTGCTTCTTCGATTGATTTGATGATCGCCTTATATTTTCCCGCCTCGTTTTTATAAATTTCATCATCCTCATCCTTACGAGCAACTGTACGATTTGTTGGAATTTCAACCACGCGTAAGCCGTAAATTTCTTCAAATTCAACTGCTTCAGTTGAGGCAGTACCAGTCATTCCAGCTAATTTTTTGTAGAGACGGAAATAATTTTGAAAGGTGATTGAAGCCAAGGTTTGGTTTTCATTACGAACCTTAACGCCTTCTTTTGCTTCAAGAGCTTGATGCAATCCATCTGAGAAACGACGGCCTTCTTGCATACGCCCAGTGAATTCATCAATGATAATAATTGAGCCATCTTTCACGATGTAATCAGAATCAACTTTGAAAATTTTATGCGCTTTCAAAGCCTGATTAACGTGATGAACAAGCTGGATATTTTCTGGATCGTAAAGAGTTGAATCAGAGGGAATTGTGCCAGAATTTTTTAGCATTTTTTCTACCGTCTCAATTCCTGATTCGGTTAAAAATACTCCGCGATCTTTTTCTTCGAGTTGAAAGTCTGTCGCGGAAAGAGATGGGATTAGGCGGTTAATCTCTTCGTAAAATTTCGAATTATCGTTGGTTGGGCCCGAAATAATTAGCGGCGTGCGAGCTTCGTCTATTAATATCGAATCAACTTCGTCAACAATCGCAAAGTTCTGCGGACGTTGAACCATTTCCTCACGAGCGAATTTCATGTTGTCACGAAGGTAATCAAAACCGAGCTCGTTGTTAGTGGCATAAGTGATATCACAAGCGTAAGCGGCACTACGAGCATCATCATCTAGATCGTTAGTTATGCAGCCCACCGTTAATCCTAAAAACTCATGAACCTTTCCCATCCATTCAGAGTCACGTTTCGCGAGGTAATCGTTAACTGTTACAACATGAACACCCTTGCCAGTTAAAGCGTTGAGATAGCAAGGCAAAGTAGCAACTAGAGTCTTGCCCTCACCTGTTCTCATCTCGGAAATTTTGCCATGATGCAAAACCATCCCACCAATCATTTGTACATCAAAATGACGCATGTTGAGCGTGCGTTTTGACGCTTCTCGTACAACCGCGAAAGCCTCATGCAACAAAGAATCCAAAGGCGCGCCAGCTTGTAAGCGACTTCTAAATTCATCAGTTTTTGCTCTTAATTCTTGATCAGAAAGTGCAGAAAATTTCGCCTCAAAAGCATTAATTTTTTCCACCTCAGGAAGTAAAGATTTAATGACGCGCTCATTAACCGAGCCAAAGATTTTTTTTGCGATTAGTTGAAACATTAGAGATAGTTATTGAACAGATTTACGCGCAGCGTAACTGAATTGTAGAAAGTATTTTTGCCAAGATTTGTCGGTTGATTTGAATTGATTTTCTCCGACAAAAAAATCGCACAAAGCTTCGCGCATCAGCAAAATTTCACGCAGTCTTTGACTATTTTTTTGATCATCAACAGTAAGATAAGTTAGCTCTAGAGCACGATAAAAAGCGGCAATCGAAATTTTATGATTACCTTTGTTTTTGCAGTTAATAGCGCGACTTACCTCGCTTCCAATGTTGCCAAGCTGTCCCATTAGATCGAAAGAAAACCAACGACCTTGCGCCAACTCTTTGTGCTGAAAATTTTCCGTCATTACTTGATCGATTTCCTGATTAGAGCGCATTTACGCTATTGTTTTGAGATGATCACCAAAAAAATTCGGCGCCGCTGTTTTTAACTCTGAAAGGGGGAAGTTTTTTGCGATCTTCATTTAAACGTTATTTTTATTTACCTTGTGATTGTTGAGTCGTCCTTACTCTCGCTGGTTCTGTTCAAAATAATTTTCCACGACGGCTCTTTTGTTTTCTCCATTTTTTGCGAAATCCAATCGTAAATCTTACCAGCGATTTTAGCCGCTTCCCCCTCGCCGTTCTCGTAAACAGAATCAGCAGAAACTTTTGTTTTAACTTCAAGAGTTGTGCCCCCATCTTCAAAGCCCAAATGATCTCGTAACTTTTTTCCCTCGCGCAAGGTTGAAAATATTGGAGCCATGGCAGATTTATGTTTTTCTTCCTCTAAACTTGAATCGCTTTTCATATCGCGAATTTTGACACCATTTTCTTCACCAAACTTTTCAACTGCTTCGTGAATTGACTTTGCTGATAAGCGACCAACTTGCTCACCATCATCGCTGGCACCAAATAGCTGACCATATTGATCATGCGGAAAAAGGCCGTCTCTTCTATTGTTGGGATTGCCACCTTCAGACATCGCATCTTCATTTCTTTTCTCCATGCGCTTGGTTAGCTTATCGAGTGGAACATGTATGAGGGCAATGTGAACGGGGCATTCATGTCCCATTTCTCTCAAGCGATCAGTAAAAGATTCAATTGGTGGAATAACGTCGAGGATGGTTGCGACACCTTGTTGAGAATTTCTTATCGCCTCCTCGACGATCTGATCATTCAAACTTAGGCCTCCGAAACTGGCGACTTCTCTAAAATCTCTGGGATTTTCTTGCGCCAATTCTCTGATAATTCTTAAGGCTTTGGGATCGTAGCGTCCTTCAGTTTTCTCCATGAAATCAGCAAGATTTCTCTCAAATTCTTCCTCCTCAAGCGGAGCTAAATCGCCCTCTCTTAGTAAGTGTAAAGTCTGGTTGCCGTCTTTTGACCTGCCAATAAAGGATCCACCAATCATTGGCACGAATACATCAAATTCATTCAGCGTCTCACCGAGATATTGTTTAACTTCTTCAAACTTTTGATTGCCGCTCAAAAGCTCTCTGCATGCATTTAAGTTGCGATCAAATTGCGAATCATTTCCCCAGATTTTGCATGTATGAGCACCAGCGTCTTGAAGCAAAATCTTATCACAAATTGTGCTTTTTCCAGCGGTCGAAGTTCCAACTAAAAAAACTATCGGAGCATTAGTTTGTGATGGATTTTTTGATGGAAATTGTTCGGTAAAAGGTTTTTTGGACATAAAAACTGCAAACTAACTTAAAATTTTAATAGAGAATTTTGATGTCAGCGCCACAGGCGATTAGTTTTTCAGCTAGTCTTTCGTAGCCGCGTTCGAGGTGGTAAAGACGATTAATTACTGTTTCTCCTTCAGCAACCAAGCCCGCCAAAACCAAACAAACAGAAGCACGAAGATCAGTTGCCATCACTTCTGCGCCAGTAAGTTTTTTAACACCTTTGACCACCGCAAGATTGCCGTGAGATTCAATGTTTGAGCTCATGCGTTGTAATTCCATCACATGCATGAAGCGATTTTCGAAGATATTTTCTTCGATGGTTGAAGTGCCATCGGCAACAACCATCAAGGCCATGAATTGCGCTTGCATGTCGGTTGGAAAACCGGGGAAAGGTTGGGTGGAAATATTAACTGAGTGGATCACTTCAGAAGCTCGAGTTACTTCAATTTCATTTGGTGCGACTTCTTTCAGGCTAAGTCCCGCTTGTTCTAATTCGCCTTTAAAACTCGAAATAACCCAAGGCTCAACGCCTCGCATCCTGATTTTTCCGCCAGTGATTCCAGCGGCGATTGCGTAAGTTCCAGCTTCGATTCGATCGGTAATTATTCTGTGACGTGCAGCGTGAAGCTTCTCGACACCTTGAATTACGATACGTGGAGTTCCTTCGCCTTCGATTTTTGCACCCATCGCGCGCAAACATTTTGCCAAATCTACAACTTCTGGCTCGCAAGCGGCGTTGCTTAAAACCGTCTCTCCTTCCGCCAAAGTTGCCGCCATCATAGCACTTTCGGTTGCGCCAACTGTTACTTTTTCAAAATGAATTTCAGCGCCGCGTAAACGACCATCGACTTTCGCGTCAATGTAGCCAGCGGTTAACTCGATTTTTGCGCCGAGTCTTTCCATCGCTTTTAAATGCAGATCAACAGGACGAGTGCCGATCGCACAACCTCCTGGAAGAGAAATTCTTGCTTTGCCACATCTCGCGAGAAGAGGCCCGAGAGCAAAAATTGAGGCGCGCATTTTTCTTACCAAATCGTAAGGCGCGACCGGATCGCTAGAAATATTTTTTGCGTTTAAAACAATCGCACGGCCCTGCTCTCCAAACTCCGGATCAGATCCATCAAAAGAAATTTCGATGCCCAAATTTTCGAGCAAATTTGCCATGGTTGCGATGTCTGAAACTTGCGGAACGTTGGTAAGAGTAAGTCCTTCATCCGTTAGAATCGAAGCCACCATCAAAGGCAGAGCGGCATTTTTTGCTCCGGTAATGTCGACCACGCCTTCGATTTTTTTGCCGCCGCGGATTAAAAGTTTTTTCATTTAGATATTTATTTTTCGTAAATTTTTACCAACTCATTCAAGAGCCTCACACCATATCCCGAAGCACCTTTAACCGCCATCGCATCACCCTTTCCTCTCCAAGCAACTCCAGCAATATCAAGGTGTGCCCATTTAGTTTCACCGACAAAACGATGTAAAAATTGAGCAGCAGTTGTGCTTCCCGCACCGCGGCCAGAGCCGACGTTTTTCATATCAGCGATGTCTGAATTGATCATTTCATCATATTCTTCGCCAAGTGGTA
Source organism: Pseudomonadota bacterium (assembly GCA_018970485.1). Classification (GTDB taxonomy): domain Bacteria; phylum Pseudomonadota; class Alphaproteobacteria; order Rickettsiales; family UBA1997; genus UBA2645. The sequence continues at coordinate 81,907 of JAGWWH010000001.1, forward strand.
AACGCCACGCGCGCTCTCCCACTTTGGCTCCGCAGCTTTCGATTTTTTTAGCTAGATCGTCATCGTTAGAAAATAATCCCGCGTAAACATCGGCGAGGGCGACAATGATCGCGCCAGTTAAGGTCGCTAAATCAACGATAAATTTCGGTTTGAATTTTGTGTTAGTGTAGTGAAGGACATCGGATAAAACTAATCTTCCTTCAGCGTCAGTATTGATCACTTCGATGGTTTGGCCAGACATTGAGCGCACGACATCTCCCGGTCTTTGCGCATTTCCCGATGGCATATTTTCAACCAATCCAATCGCGCCAACAACATTAACTTTCGCTTTACGTTGCGCGAGGTTACGCAGCAAACCAACTACAACAGCAGAACCGGCCATGTCAGTTTTCATGTCTTCCATGTTAGCTGAAGGTTTGATCGAAATTCCGCCAGTATCGAAGGTTACACCCTTGCCAACAAAGGCCAAAGGAGCTTCGCCTTTTTTGCCACCATTCCATTTGATGATGACCATTTTTGATTCTTTGTAACTTCCTTGACCGACTCCAAGCAAGGCGTGCATACCTAATTTTTCCATTTCCGCTTCGCCAAAAACTTGCACTTCTAAGCCATCTTTTTTTAAGGCTTGGCAGATTTCTGCGTAGCTCTCTGGATTCAATACATTCGAAGGTTCAGAGACTAAATCACGAGTGAAGAAAATATTGTCAGCGAGAATTTTTAGCGGCGCAAAATCTTTGCTAACCTTAGAAACATCTGAGGTAACGAAAGTGAGAGATTCCAACTTTAGCTCTTTGCTTTTCTTCTTATTTTCAAAATATTTGTTAAAGCGATAAGACTGCAAAAGCCCGCCAAAAGCGACTTGCGCAAGGTTTTCTGACTCGAACAAAACTGCAGCTTGTTTGATTTTTGATGAATTTAAAAAGGCAACAATGCTTGAGCCCACTTTTTGCAAAACGAGTTCATCCATCTTCTTTATTGGTCCGGCGCCAATCAAAATATTTTCTGAAACCAAAGCGGCCTGATTAATTTTTCCCTCAAAACCGAAATTTTCTTTGGCGAATTTAACTATTTTAGAGCTAGATTTCTTAACCTCTTCTTCAGTTAAAACTAAAACTTTAGACAAGGAATTACCGGCTTGCGAAGCGAAGTTGATTTTCATGTTTTTATTGGAAATTGAATTTGGAAAACGCGAGTCAAACTAGGAGTGACTATCAAAATGCCAAACGATTTTACGTTAATTTTCTCTCTACTCACACTTGGTTTTTTCGGCGGATTTACTCATTGCATTGGCATGTGTGGACCATTCGTAATTACTCAAAATTCAAATCGTCTCCAACAAATTCCTCTCGAAAAATTTTACGGAATTGAGCGTTTAAAAAACCTCGCACTTCTGCCTTATCAATCTGGTCGGATCACCACTTACTCTTTGATTGGATTTTTTTCCTCCCTATTGAGTGAAAATATTCGCGAGGAATTTGGGTTTAAAATCGTCTCAATAATTTTACTGCTTTTGGCTTCTTTGTTTTTTTTTAATCTCGCCTTTGAAGGGAAATTAAAATTGTCATTTAAATCACCAATTTTAGAAGGAGTGAGGTTTTTTCCTCGAAAAATACTTAGCCTCTTATTCCTTAATCCACGTGGATTTAGGGGATATTTTCTTGGTATAATTTTGGGGTTTATTCCTTGTGGACTTCTTTACGGAGCATTCCTGATTTCAGCAGCAATTTTTAATCCATTTTTAGCTGCATTTGGAATGTTTGTTTTTGGTCTCGCAACATTTCCGTCATTATTTCTAACAGCTTGCGGCGGAAATATTTTACAAAGAATTCCTGAATTTAAAATTGTTGCCAAAGCCTTGATTTTGCTCAACGCAATCATGCTTTTGCTAATGGCAATAAAGTTAATTAATTAGATCAATCATGTCTTCGACTAGCAGCAACGCTCCGGTTTCTTACAATTATGATATTCTCAAACTATTCACTATTGCCGCAACTTTCTGGGCGATTGTTGGGATGAGCGCCGGAGTTTTGATTGCCTCGCAGCTCGCATTTCCTGCTTTAAATTTTGACATTGAGTGGTTGAGTTTTGGTCGCGTGCGCCCACTCCACACTTCAGCGGTAATTTTTGCTTTTGGCGGAAATGCGCTTTTTGCGACTAGCTTTTTCGTTGTTCAACGCACTTCTCAAGCAAGGCTTTGGGGATCTGACAATTTGCACAAATTTATCTTTTTTGGATATCAAACTTTCATCGTCATAGCAGCTTATGGATACTTAAACGGAATAACTCAGGCCAAGGAATATGCCGAACCAGAATGGTATGCGGATTTATTGCTAACCATCATTTGGGTTTGCTATTTCTTGGTTTACGTCATGACTCTCAAAAGCCGTCGCGAGCCGCATATTTACGTCGCAAACTGGTTCTATCTAGGCTTCATCGTTACTGTCGCAGTTCTTCACATCGTCAATAATCTTGCCATTCCTTTACGTTTAGATGGTGCAGAAAGTTATCCAATTTTTGGCGGAGTGCAAAGCGCGATGATTCAATGGTGGTATGGTCACAATGCCGTCGGATTTTTCCTAACTGCGGGCTTTATCGGGATGATGTATTACTTCGTTCCAAAGCGCGCAGAGCGTCCAGTTTATTCTTATCGCCTTTCCATTCTGCACTTCTGGTCTTTGATCTTCATCTACATCTGGGCTGGCCCTCACCACTTGCACTACACCTCCCTCCCTGATTGGGTACAAACTCTTGGCATGACATTCTCGATTATGCTTTGGATGCCATCTTGGGGCGGTATGATCAACGGGATCATGACGCTCTCTGGCGCTTGGGATAAATTGCGCACTGATCCGGTTTTGCGCTTCTTAATAACCGCAGTTGCTTTCTACGGAATGAGCACTTTTGAAGGTCCACTAATGGCAATAAAATCAGTCAATGCTCTCTCTCATTACACCGATTGGACAGTTGGTCACGTCCACTCAGGTGCTCTTGGATGGGTTGCTTTAATCAGCTTTGGAGCTCTTTATCACATGGTTCCGATCCTTTGGAAAAAGAAAGATCTCTACTCAATAAAGCTCGTTTCGATCCACTTCTGGCTCGCCTCAACCGGTATCGTTCTTTATATCGTGGCAATGTGGATTTCGGGAATTACTCAAGGTCTGATGTGGCGCGCCTACGATAAAATGGGCTTCCTACAATATTCTTTCGTTGAAACCTTGGTCGCACTTCATCCTCTTTACGTCACTCGCGCTCTCGGCGGCATTCTCTTCCTTGCCGGCGCTTGTGTGATGGCTTACAATTTCTACAAAACGATTAATTCAAAAAATGCTTAAGCATCACGACAAAATCGAACGTAATTCGGTCTTACTTCTAATTCTAACTGTAATCGTTATTTCAATCGGTGGTTTGGTTGAAATCGTTCCACTCTTCCGCATCGAACAAACTATCGAAAAAGTAGAGGGAATGAGGCCTTACACTCCGTTAGAATTGGCGGGCGCAAAAATCTACAAACGTGAGGGCTGCTATGGTTGTCACTCGCAACAAGTCCGGGTATTAAGAGATGAAGTTGAGCGCTACGGACACTACTCTCTCGCCGCTGAAAGCATGTATGATTACCCATTTCAGTGGGGATCAAAACGCACTGGCCCTGATTTGGCGAGGGTTGGTGGTAAATATTCCGATCAATGGCACACGCGTCACTTGATTAATCCGAGAAACCTCGTTCCAGAATCGATAATGCCTGGATACAAATTTTTAATTGAGCGTGATGCAAAAATCTCTGATCTAGCCACAGACATGGAAGTTCTGCGTAAAATTGGCGTGCCCTACACCGATGAAATGATTCAAAACGCGGTCTCTGACGCTATGGTTCAGGCCTCTTCTGAGCGCGAATCGACTGGGCTAATTAATCGCTACGGTAAAAAAGTTAATACACGGGATTTCGATGGTAATCCAAACAAAGTTTCCGAAATGGATGCTCTTGTATCCTATCTACAAACCTTAGGAACTTTCGTTGATTTCGCTAAATTTGATCCAATTTTAAAGAAAAAAGAAAAATGATCGAAAACCTGATTCGCTTAGCCCCAACAATCGGAACAATTTTTTTCTTCCTCACTTTTTGTTACGTGATTTATTCAGTTTTTAAAAAGGATTCCGGCAAGAAATTTGATCAATACTCAAAAATTCCCTTCAATGATCGAGAAAAATAAAGAAAACAAAAACACTTCAAAAACTACTGGTCACGAATGGGATGGAATTTCTGAATATAATATTCCCGCCCCTCGTTGGTGGCTCATTGTTTGGATCGTATGCATCGTTTGGGCCTTAATTTATTGGGTATTTTATCCAACTTGGCCAGTTCCTGGTGGACACTCAAAAGGAATCTTAAACTGGTCGCAGCAGTCTCAATTAAACGAGTCTCAAATGGAGATAACTGAGAAAAAATCGACTTATCTCGAGAAAATTTCAAAAATGAGTCTGCAAGAAATCCAGAAGGATCCAAATTTAATGGAGTTTGCTCTTAATGGCGGAAGAGCTTCATTCAAAGAAAACTGCGCAGGATGTCACGGATCTGGGGCTCAAGGTTCAAAAGGATTTCCCAACTTAAATGATGATGACTGGCTCTGGGGCGGAACGCTCGATCAAATTCAACAAACCCTCTATTACGGCATCAGATCTGGACATGATAAAGCTCGTACTAGCCAAATGCCTTCTTTTGGCCTCGATAAAATTTTAACCAAGAAAGAAATTTCCGATGTCGTAGATCACGTAATATCTCTAGCCCAAACTGATAAAGTCGGCAATGAAAATGGTGCAAAAATATTTGCTTCAAACTGCGCATCTTGTCATGGTTTAAAAGGCGAAGGAAATAGATCCGTAGGCGCACCGAACTTGTCTGATGCAATTTGGCTTTATGGCAAAGAAAAATCAGAAATTACCTTCTCAGTTTATTATGCCTATGCAGGAGTAATGCCTTATTGGACAGGAAGATTGGACGAGAATACGATTAAACAACTCGCGCTTTACGTTCACTCGCTTGGTGGCGGAGAATAGAAAAATTCTTTGCTGTAGAGAGGTTTGGAAATAGCTCTAAGAAAAGATCCTAAAAATATTCTATCCCAACTACTCTAAGATTTTTTTATTACTCTTTGAAAGAATTTGCTCGGACAGACCCTAAAGATTTATCGATGGCGTAGTTTAAGTTTTTTACCGCCACTTCTTCTCCTTCAGGATGATCCCAAACGTAAGAAATAACTGATACAAAATCAGCGCCAGCCCTTACTAAGTATTCACAATTTTTATCGGTAATTCCACCAATCGTCACCACCGGCAGATTAGTCATTTCATTGGCCCATTCGATAATTTCTAATTTTGGCTTACCACGCGAAACTTTAGTTTTGCTTGGGAAAAATGCGCCAAAAGAAATATAATCTGCTCCCTGCTCTCCGGCCTCCATGGCTAAATGTCGTGAGTCGTAACAACTCGCACCAATAACAAAATTTTCTGGACAATTTTTACGCGCTTCAAGGATTGAGCCATCATCAACTCCAAGATGAACGCCGCCTGCATTCAATTCCAGAGCGATTTGGTAAGAATCATTAAGTAAAAAAAGACAATTATTCTGATTACAAATCTTTTGTAACTCGCGCGCGGTTTTAATAATTTCTTTTTTTTCAGAACCCTTTGCTCGCATCTGAAAAACTGGAACGAGGCCGGTTTTTAAAACTTTTTCCAAGCGCGGTGAGAAGTTTTTTAAATCGATTTTTTCAGGAGAAATTAGATAAATTTTTGTCATCTTGGGCAGCAAAATTTTGTCTTGGGGCGATCGTAAATATTGTAAATTTGTTCCGAGATAATCCGCTACTCAGCTTTGATTAGCTTGGATAAACTCACTATTTCTTGCGTCTAAAAAATGCAGGAACGTTCAAGATATCGTCATCAAACCTTACTTCGGTTTTCTCTTCTTCGCCTTCGTCAAAAACTGTTGATCCAAAAAATTGTTGACGCTTTTTCTCTAAATCTTCTTTTTTTGCCGAAGGAGATTTTTTGATTGGAGTTTCCTCAATCGCAAATTCTTCTGCAAAAACTTGATTTTCCGGCTCATCCTTTTCTTCGTTTTTAACAGAGTCGTCAGTATTTTTTGACGGGTTCATAAAGCTAAAAAGACTGAATCCTGAGTTTTCTTTTTTAGCTTTTGGCTTTGATTTTATTGGTTTAGCGACTGATTTGATTTCTTCTGCTGGATCTTCTTTTTCAACTTCAAAAAACCCTTCCTCTTGAACAGAAACTTCTTCAACCATTTCAAAGAAAGGTTCGCTTTTTTTGTAGTCAGATTTTTTTGGCTTGAAGTCGACTTCGCTGATCTCCTCAACCTCCTCCTCTTCTGGCATTACCGAAATACCAGGATCAAAGAAATTTTTTGCTGAAGGTTTTTCCTCGGATTCAACTTTAAAACGAGAAGGCTCGAAATTTGTTTTAACAGACTCACGCCTGAAGTCTTCTCCGTCGATGCCAGTTGCCACGACAGAAATACGAATCTTTCCCTTCATATTTTCGTTGAAAGCAGATCCAAAAATAATGTTGGCATTAGAATCAACTTCTTTGCGAATTGCGTTTACAGCCATATCAGCCTCAAATAGCGTCATATCTGGGCCGCCAGTCATATTCACAAGAACGCCCTTTGCGCCTTTTATTGAAATATCATCAAGAAGTGGATTTGAAACCGCAGCTTCGCAAGCAACAATAGCGCGGTTTTCGCCTTCTGCTTCGCCCGTTCCCATCATCGCTTTGCCCATTTTAGTCATAATTGTGCGAATATCGGCAAAATCTAAATTAACTAAACCTGGCATGGTTATCAAATCAGTAATGCCGCGAACCCCCGCCTGCAAGACATCGTCAGCCATTTTAAATGCTGATTCAAAGGTTGTGTGTTCGTTAGCAATTCTGAAAAGATTTTGATTCGGAATGATGATCAAAGTGTCGACGTATTTTTTTAACTCTTCAATTCCCGCTTCAGCGATTTCCATGCGGTATTTTCCTTCAAAATGAAAAGGTTTAGTAACAACGCCAACTGTCAAAATATCGCGCTCGCGAGCAAGTTTCGCAATAACTGGGGCTCCGCCAGTTCCTGTTCCACCGCCCATTCCAGCGGCAATGAAAACCATATTATTTCCTTCAAGAAATTGTGCGATTTCATCGAGATTTTCTTCAGCTGCGGCTCTTCCACGATCTGGAAAAGATCCAGCTCCAAGACCTTTTGTAGCTTTCAATCCAAGCTGAATTCTATTTGGGGTAAGAGAATTATTCAGAGCTTGTGCGTCGGTATTTGCCGCAACAAACTCAACTCCCTCGAGCTTTGAGCGCATCATATTGTTGATCGCATTACCTCCGGCACCTCCAACACCAAAAATTGTAATTCTTGGCTTAAGATTGTCTGATTCAGGAGAGTCGATATTGAGAGAAACGCTAGGAATAGATTTTGCTCTGCGTTTTGTCGGAGTAGGATTTTCTAGCATGAAAGGGTAGATTTGATTATTTCGTCTTCGCGATTGATTGAGATTATTTTCTTTTCTTTGTCGATCAAAAGATCAACGAAATTAAAAATATTTTTAGCAAAAACTTTGCTCGCATCAGCAGCAACTCTGGAAGGAAAATTTTCGTGACCGATGATTTTCACGCCATTTATTTCGATGATTTTTCCTGGCTGAGTCAGTGCGCAATTTCCACCATTAACAGCTGCGAGATCAACAATGATCGAGCCTGACTTCATTGATCTCACCATTTCTTCTGAAATTAAAATTGGTGCTTTTTTGCCTGGAATTAATGCGGTCGTAATTACCACATCTTGATTTTTGATCGTGTCTTTAAGCAGCTGTTCCTGAAGTTTTTTATATTCCTCACTCACTTCTTTTGCGTAAACTCCGTCATTTTTTTCTTCGGATTTAACTTCGATAAATTTCGCGCCAAGGCTTTGCACCTGCTCTTTCGCCGCAGCGCGAACATCAAAAGCACAAACCACCGCACCTAATCTTTTTGCAGTCGCGATTGCCTGTAAGCCAGCAACGCCAGCGCCAATGATCATGAACTTCGCAGCGGAGATTGTTCCGGCTGCAGTCATCATCATTGGAAGAATTTTCGGCATTTCATAAGCGGCGTCAATCACGGCGCGGTATCCCGCTAAATTGCTTTGCGAAGAAAGGGCATCCATGCTTTGCGCACGAGTGATGCGCGGAATGAAATCGAGAGCGAAAGCAAAAACATTGCCTTGAACCAATTTTTCTTTGGTGACGAAAAGAACGCCCGTCTTGGTTTTACTGAAATCAACATCAACTCTTTGCACAGAAATAATCACATCAACATCCGCTAGAACTTGCGAAATGTCAGAAACGATTTGCGCTCCAGCTTTAGAAAATTCTGTATCAGGAATCGCTGACTTCTCTCCAGCTTTTTCTTCAACCAAAACTTCAAATCCAAGTTTTTGATATTTGACAACTAAATCAGGAGTAAGAGCAACGCGGTTTTCTGCTTGGTGAGTTTCTTTGAGAGCTAAGAGTTTCATGAGCGTGCTAGTTAAGAATGCCGATTTGTTTGAACGAAGAAATCAGGAAGAAAGAAATCACAATCACTCCAATCACCATCCAAAATGAGTAACTAAAAATGTAACCAGTTTGCAACTTAGAAACACGGCTGGAAGCAATTCTACAAAGCGTAGCGGCACCATTCGGAAGACCATCAACAAATTTCACATCAATAATTCTCCACAAAAAATTGCCGATTTTTTTGGTCGGACTAACGAAGGCAACTTGGTAAATTTCGTCGAAGTACCACTTGTTAAGAGACAGCTTGTAGAGAGGCTTCAGGGCATTCGCCAATTTTTTTGGCAGATTAGTTTTAACCAAGTAAAAAACGTAAGCCAAAGCGATCGCAACAACACCAACAAGGAGCGGAGAGATTTTAACCAAAAACGGAGAATGATGAATTTCTTCCAGCAATTCTAAATTTTGCGAAATCACGCCAGCGAAGAAATTTTCTTCGGCTGAAACCATGTGAAAAACTTTTGCGCCGAGCATCCCGGCAAATATTGATCCAATCGCCAAAACAAAAAGCGGGATCAACATTGAAAGAGGAGATTCATGAGCGTGATCAAACGTGTGTTTGTCCGCACGAGTCTTGCCGTGGAAAGTCAAAAACAGCAATCTCCAAGAATAGAAAGCGGTCAGAAATGCCGCGGTGATTCCCATTGCGTAAGCCAATTTTCCGAAGTGTGAGTGCGACATGAAAGCAGCTTCAAGAATCACATCTTTTGAGTAGAATCCGGCGAATGGTGGAAAGCCAGCAAGAGCAAGAGAGCCAATCCAAAACATTGCGTAAGTGATTGGAATTTTTCTCCACAAGCCGCCCATTTTTTGAATGTCTTGCTCGTGATGCATTGCGTGAATCACAGAACCCGCACCGAGGAACAACAAAGCTTTGAAGAAAGCGTGGGTTGCTAAGTGAAAGATCGCCGCCGAGTAAGCAGAAACTCCGCAAGCAAAAAACATGTAACCAAGTTGCGAGCAAGTTGAGTAGGCGATGATTTTTTTGATGTCGTTTTGCGTGAGAGCGATTGTCGCTGCAAATAGTGCTGTCGTGGCACCAACCAATGTCACAACCGTCAAAGCGATTTCAGAAAGTTCAAAAAGCGGTGAACAGCGCGCAACTAAAAACACGCCAGCGGTCACCATCGTAGCCGCGTGAATCAAGGCAGAAACCGGAGTTGGACCTTCCATCGCATCAGCAAGCCAAACGTGTAATCCGATTTGCGCCGACTTACCCATCGCACCGATGAAAAGCAAAATGCAGATCCAATCAAGCGTGCCAGATTTAGTCGCCACTGCAAAAACTTTAGAAAACTCAACAGAGCCGAAAGTCATGTAAATCAAGGCGATGGCAAGTATCAAACCAAAATCACCAACGCGATTTGCAACGAAAGCTTTGATCGCCGCGGCGTTAGCAGATTGTTTTTTGAACCAGAATCCAATCAGCAAGTAAGAAGCAACACCAACACCTTCCCAACCAAAGAAAAGCTGCACGAAATTGTCGGCAGTAACCAAAGCCAACATGAAAAAAGTGAAGAGCGAAAGGTAAGACATGAAACGCGCGATCGACTCGTCTTCATGCATGTAGCCGATTGAGTAGATGTGAACTAAACTCGAAACGAAGGTGACAACAACGAGCATGATTGCCGTAAGAGAATCAAGCTTCAGCGACCAATTAGCGACAAAATCTCCGGAAGAAATCCAGTTAATCAGGACAACATTTGTGTTAATTTTGTTTTGGTAAACATCAGCAAAAGTAAGAGCAGCGCAGATCGCGGAGGTAAGAAGCAAAGCGGTCGAAAAATATTCCGCGAATTTGTCAGAAAATTTTTTCTCAACAATTCGCGAGAAAATTCCGGAAAACAAAAAACCAAAAAGAGGTAGGAAAACCGTTAGTTTGAGAAGCATGATTTATTCTAAAATGAGGAGAGAAAATTGAGGCGCGAAAAATTGTGAAAGGAAAGAAAGAAGCAAAGAATTTTTGAACTCGATTTTTAACTCGTCATCCCCGCGCAGGCGGGGATCCAGAAAAAGTCCAACACCTGGCAAAACCTCCTGGATCCCCGCCTGCGCGGGGATGACGTGACTAGTAACATCTAGCCAAAAAAATCGCCGACTTTTTTAAAAAAACTTTCTGACTTCGGATTGCTTGATTTGTTCTGCATCAACTTATCCAACTTCATCAACAAGTCACGCTCGTCACTCGAAAGTTTTACCGGAGTTTCAATGTTGATTTTCACATACATGTCGCCCCTACGGCCACCTGAGTTGATGACGCTCATTCCCTTCGACTTCAAACGCAATTGATCACCATTTTGCGAACCTTCATTGATCTGTAATTTAGCCTTCGTGCCGTCAATTGTTGGGATCTCCATCGAGCCGCCGAGCGCTGCAGTTGTAAACTTGATCGGCATTTCAAAGTAAATGTCGTCGCCTTTGCGCGTGAAGAATTGGTGCTTACGAATTGAAATGTAGACGTAGAGATCTCCTGCTTTACCACCACGAGCCCCCGCCTCACCTTCTCCCGAGAGTCGAATACGATTTTCATCTTCAACACCCGCAGGAATTTTAACGGAAAGAGTTTTTTCTTTATTAACTCGACCTTCTCCACGACAGGTTTTACAAGGATTTTTGATCACTTGTCCGGTTCCACTGCAAGTTGTACAAGCTCTCTCGACAATAAAAAAACCTTGCTGAGCACGAATTTTGCCTTGGCCTTTGCAAGTTGCGCAGGTCTCTAAACTCTCTCCTCCCTTACCTCCACAAGGCTCGCAAACTGATGGAATCGTGAATGAAATTTTTTGCGTCACCCCGTTAAAAGCTTCTTCGAGTGAGATTTCTAAATTGTAGCGAACGTCACTGCCGCGAGGTGATGTGCTTCTTTTTTTGGTTTGACGTCCGCCGCCAAAATCACCAAAAATATCTGAAAAATTACTGAAAATATCGTTAAAATCGAAACCTTCTGCACCTTGTCCAAAGCCATGTCCACCGCCCCCACCTTGTCCAAAAGCATCGTGACCATATTGATCATAAGCCGCTCTTTTTTGATCATCGCGCAAATTTTCGTAGGCCTCTGTCGCTTCTTTAAATTTCTTTTCTGCTTCTTTGTTGCCGGGATTGCGATCGGGATGGTGTTGCATCGCCAACTTGCGGTAAGCCTTTTTTATTTCGTCAGCCGTCGCTCTTTTACCGACGCCAAGAATTTCGTAAAAATCACGTTTGGACATTTTTTAATGAGAAGTGGATTGAATTAGATCATGCCTCGACAAGCTCAGCACGACAGCGCGGTGTCACTCTCAGCTTGTCGAAGAGTGAGTGCAACAGGGGCGTCTAAATAATTTCCAAACTTCCTTTTACAAGCTGTGGTTCAAAACATCGTGCCCACTCTTCTCTGGTCATCCTTCTGCTTCTCTAATCACTCCTGGACTTTCCCTTAGTCTCCACGCCCCTTCTCTACCCATCCCCGACCTTTCCTAGTCTCTCCGCCCTTTCCTAGTCATCCCCGCGCAGGCTGGGATCCAGAACAACGCGCTTCCAGAAAACAACTAACCCTCCTGGATTCCCGCCTACGCGGGAATGACGGAGAAGGGAGTGAGGGAGAAGGGAATGAGGGAGGAAAGAACGACGCGGGAATGACGGAGAAGGGAAAAAAGAATGGGGATTAATCAGTAACGACCTTTCGCGCCAACATCTGCAGCAGGAATTTTCGAATTGTTTTCAACCGAACTAATTGCATCACTCACCCCACTTTCCACAAACTCTTTCGCCACGATTTGAGTCGCGACCACCGGCAGTTCGGAATCAATCATTTCTCTTCTGTTAAACTCGCCAGAAATAGGATCTCGATACTTTGCAAGAACTGGTGCCGCTCTTTGCTCACAAACTTCTTTTTGAGATTGGCCAACAAAAACCTCGCCTCTTTCGACTCCCCATTTTTTTCCAACTTCACCAGTTAAATTTTCTTGCGCGCACATGTCGATTACGGCGTGATTTGTTTTGGCGTCAAAACGTAAAAACGAAGCGTAACCAAAAGTTCCGCCGCCTTTTTTGTAGCACGCCAACTCGCCCTCTGGAGTTTTTTCAGCAACAAAACCCGGCAGCTGAAAATCTTGATTCCCATTATCTTTGTTGACTCCGCACACAGGAAATTTGTCGCCTTCTGCTTTCATTTTCTGAATCGTTTCTTTGGAGAAAAATTTGTTTTCGACATCGGCTTCTCCAGAAAATCCCTTAAAAAATTCAGCGAAAAATCTTTCTGAATCGTCTGCGGAAGACAAAATTCCGCCGGCCGCATTGGCTCCAGAAAATTGAGTTGCGTCAACCAATCTTCCATTCTCAAGCCAAGAACTACGGGCTACGTCGTCAGTTTTTTCTAAATCTTTCGGAAATTTTGTTTGATTGAATGGCTCCAGGCCTTCTCTAAATGCTCGACCCTCCGCCGGATGAAGCATGTAGTCGCGAGTTAGCTGCTTGTAGTCTTTGATTTCCTTTTCGCCGGTTGGATTTTTTTTCGCGTCGTAGGAGGCTTCCATCGCCAGGCCAAGTAACACGTAGCCCAAATTGCTGTACTGATGTGCGCCGTACTTTGCGTCAGGAAGATCTTCGTCTGGAGTTTGCGGACTACTTTGCGCTCTCGGCTTGCCGAAACTATCTCTTGGAATGCCCCGATGCTCTTCTGGAATTAGTAGCAAATCAGGAACAGAAAATTCTCGCTCGACTCCTTCCGCCTTCGTCAAACGCGCCTGATCTCTGGTTAGATCTCCAACTCCACTGCGATGAGTTGTGAGGTCAGCAAGTGTTGCCTGAGCTGAATCTCCAGAAAATAATTTTCCGATTTCAGTTTGCAGCGTCTCGCCTTGGCCCGGGTATTTTTTTTCGAAAAATTTTCCGACTCCTTCACTCGCAAAAAATTCTCCTGCTGGAGTTTGCAGATCCATCACCCCTTCTTCATCCAACATGTAAGCCAATCCGGCGTAACGAACTTTGCCGATTGAACCTTCGCAAAACATGGTCGAGCCAGTGACTTTTTCCGGCGTGGATTTTGTAAAATCCTTCTCGCCAGCTGAATCAAGCTCACTTCCCGCTTTTCTCACAGCAGCAAAATTTGTTACTGTTGAGCCGAATGGACCGGGATTTGCTTTGTTGATTACTTTATCTTTTAGAGGCATGTCGATTCCTTAACGTTTAAGTAAGTTTGTAGAAATTAGATCTTTTTGCCCAAAATTTTCTTAGTCACTTTTGGGTAAGAACCGCGTTCATCGAGCCAAATATCAACAAAAAGACGCGCTAATTTTTGATCAGAAATTTTGCCGTTGAGCTTGCCGTTGTAGAACATTTCAACGCCTTGATTGGGAGTAAAAATCGCAACTTTTTCATCGCCTTTTTTTACTGAGCTGAAAATTTTTTTTAGTTCCGCCAAAAAATTTTCTTTGTCTTGAGCGCTTAAAACATGAAGCCGCTCGATTTCTTCAATCGATTTTTTTGCTAGATCTTCTTTAGAAAAATTCATGTTGTAGCGAATTTGAATGGCGAATTTTTTGTCGTAAGAAAATTTTTGCGCCTCCGACCACAAAGCGAGGTGATAAACTTTTAAGCCCAAAAAATTCAAATCAGAATCGCCAATTAAATAAGCCGGCTCAAGGTTTTGCGAAACTGTTGACGACATTTCCGCCGCCTGAATTTGCGCCGCAAAAAACCAAAAAAACAAAAAGCTGTAGCGGATTTTTTTCATCTAAATTTTTTCTAATTCAAATTGCACAACATCGGTTCTTTTGGCGTTAAAACCCGCGGCGCAGTAGCACAAATAAAAGCGCCATTTGCGGATAAATTCTTCAGAAAATCCTAAAGATTTAATCTCGTTATATTTTTGATCAAAGCGCTCGAGCCAGATCAATAGAGTTTTGGCGTAATCAAGACCAAAAGCAGTTTCGCTTTTTAAGGAAAAGCCACTTTCTTGCGCAAGCTTACGAATCGCGGTTTTTGAGGGTAAAAATCCACCCGGAAAAATATGTTTTTGAATGAAATCGACACGATTGACGTAATCTTTAAAAACCTGTTCATCGATTGTGATAATTTGCAAAACCGCTTTGCCGCCTTGTTTCAAGGCTCTACTGACAACCTGAAAATATTGGCTCCAATATTCTTTTCCTACCGCTTCGAACATTTCGATTGAAACCACATTGTCGTAAATGCCTTTTTCTTCGCGATAATCTTGCAGCTTAATATTTACGGCATTTTGCGCATTGATTTTAGCCATTCGCTCCAAAGCAAAAACGCGCTGTTTGGGCGAGATTGTCAGGCAAGTTAGCTGATGATTTTTCTGTACCGCTTCTGCCGCAAATCCACCCCAGCCACAGCCAATTTCTAGGATCGATCCCGAGTTTAATTTTTCTAAAATATTGTGATATTTTTTGTGTTGCGCCGTTGCCAAATCGCAATTTTTTCCGTCAAAAAGAGCGCTGGAATAAGTCATGGTTTCATCAAGCCAGAGCTGGTAGAAATCGTTTCCTAAGTCGTAATGAGCTTCGATGTTTTTCTTACTTCCTTTCTTGGTATTTTTCGTGAGCAAACTTTTAATAAAAAGCATGAAAGCCTGAAATTTTCTAGCGTGAAAAAATTCTTCTAAGGCATGCGAATTGAGAGTGAAAAAAGTAAGCAATTCTGCCAAGTCGTTGCTGTCCCACAAATTTTGCATGTAGCCTTCGCCAAGCGCAACGTCGCCGCCGGTAATTACCGAATCGATGAAGTTATAATCTTTGATTTCCATTTCGGCATTAACGCCAGAAATTTTTCCGTAAAATTCTTTTGTTTGTCCGTCTGGAAGTTTGATTTTTAAGGATCCGCAGCTGATGCCACTTAAAGCCTGCCAGATAAAGTCGTAATTTTTATTCATGATTTGAGGTAAGATTATGCGCCAATTTTTTTGGCTTTGGAACGTATTTAATTTTTTTCAGCAAAATCTTTATTGCTTGCCAATGAATCAAAAAAGTGACCTTAAAAGTCATCAAAGGAATTGCGAAAAAAGCCTTGATTAGAGAGGCGTCAGAGAGTTTTTCTTTGCGACAAACAACATTGGTTAGTAAAGATTTTTGTACACCTTCATCAAAGTAATCAATCCAAGCTGCGATATTTTTTTGATTAAAAACAAAGCGAAATTTGTAAGCGCCGCGCACATGAAAAAATGGCGAAACGTGAAATTCTTTTTTGGCATCAAACCATTGATTTTCCTCAATTGGCGAATGATCGGAATTAAAAATTAAATAATTGTGATTTTCGCCAAAAGTGTTTTTCACCTCGCACAAAACCGCGATCAAATTTTCTGCTTCATCCAAACAAAACCAAAAACTGACTGGGCTGAAGACGTAGTTCAAAACGCGCGGGTAAGTTAGTAAAAAAATTTTCTTAACTTTTTTTTCTAAATTTTTGCTGTGAAGAATTTCTCTAATCCAAGTCTCAAGACTTGATCCATCTCGCTTGCCGTGATCACGATCGTAAAAAGAAAATAAATTGAAGCGATTCAGCGACAAAAATTTCGAAGCAATTTTTTGTTTTTTTGCGATGTCAAAACACAAATAAAAAACTCGGTAGACGAACTGATTTACTACCGGTTTTAATCTTTTGTGAGTGACGATTGCGGGGCAAAAAAAGACATCTGATTTTAGAATTCGCGACGGCGCCATTACTGCCATGGCGCAAAAACGTTGATTTTATTGATGGCAGCAAGCGCTGAAGAAATTCCATCTTCGTGAAAACCATATTTTTGGTAAGCGCCACAAAAGTAAATTTTATCAACTCCTTGAAGAGCTGAAATTTCTTCCTGAGCCTTTACAGCTTCTGAATCAAAGATCGGATGGTCGTAATTAAAACGCGCAAAAATTTTTTCTTCTAAGATTTTTTCTGACGGATTTAGCGTCACAAAAAGCGGATATTTTTGATCGATATTTTGCAGATTGTTCATCCAGTAAGTGACAGAAATTTGCTGATTTTTGTTCTGGCTATTTTTGGCGTAAACCCAACTTGCCCAAGCTTTCTTTGACTTTGGCATTAATGAAGAATCGCGATGCAAAACTGCTAAATTTGGCTGGTATTTGAAGTTAGAAAAAACTGCTTTTTCTTGCGGCGTTGGATTTTTTAGCGCACCTAAAACTTGATCGCCGTGACAAGCAAAAAAAACTGCATCGAAAAATTCTTCACCTTTTTTTGAACGCAGTAAAACCTTGTCCGCCAAGCGCTCAACGCTGATTACTTCATCATTTAGCGAGATTGATTCTGCACCAATTTTTGTGACAATTTTTTTGACATATTCTTTGGAGCCGCCCGCAACTGTGTACCATTGCGGCTGATTAGCCACCGTTAGCAATCCGTGATTTTTAAAAAAACGAACAAAACTTTGGGCGGGATAAGCCAACATCGTTTCAACTGGACAACTCCAGATGGCGCCTGACATCGGCAATAAATAAAATTCGCGAAAATAATCTTTAACACCCAAATCATCGAGCAGATTTTTTAGCGTGTAATTGACATCAAAATCGCGCGCCAAAATTTCTTCCGCTTTTTTATTGAAGCGCATGATGTCGCTTAACATGCGCAAAAATTTTGGATTAAAAGCGTTTTTAAATTGAGCAAAAACTGAAGCTAAATTTGTGCCTGCATATTCAATTCGACCCCCGTCAATTTTGGCTGCAAAAGACATTTTGCTTTTGAGGCAAGTAACGTTCATCAACTCAAAAAAAGCTTTAAGATTGGGATAGGTTTGGTGGTTAAAAACGATGAAACCGGTATCTACCGCAATTTTTTTGTCAGCGTAATTGACTTCAACAGTGTTGGAATGTCCGCCTAAATAATCGTTTTTTTCAAAAATTTTAATTTGATATTTTTCAGAGAGAAAATAGGCGCAAGATAGGCCAGATATGCCTGAACCGATGATTGCAATTTTTGGAAGATTCATTCTTCAGACAATTTTTTTGGTTAGAAAAAAGAATAATCGGTAAGGCAAAATTCGTAAAATCTTTAAGAAGAAAGTGAATTTTTTAGGAAAGTGAATTTCAAATTTTTGTGCTGCCAAGCCTTCAGAAATCTGCTTCGCAGCGTTTTCTGGCGAAATTATAAACGGCATCGAAAAAGGATTTTGGTCGGTCAAGCGCGTTTTGACAAATCCCGGATTTATCACCGAAATTGCAATTCCTTGTTTTTTTAATTCGGGATAAATTCCTTCGCAAAGGTTGATTAGCGCGGCTTTAGAGGCGCCGTAAGCAAATGATTTTGGCAATCCAACGTAACCAGCAACACTGGCGACAACGCCAATTTGGCCAGATTTTTGCGCCGCCATTTTTGGAATTATCACGTCAAACAAATTGAGTGCGCCGATTAAATTTACTTCAATTGTTTGACGCGCTAAAGCTAAATCAAAACCAATTGCCAAGCTTGGCTGGTAAAGCGCTGAGCAAAAAATTACTAAATCGATTTTTTGAAAATTTTGTAAAATTTCGTCACAAGATTTTTGCAAAGATTGGTGATCGCAAACATCAATTTTGCTGACCAAAATTTGTCCGCGATTTGGTGAAATTAGTTGAGTTTTAATCTGCTCTAATTTTTCCAAATCACGGGCTGAAATTGCTAAATTATAGCCTTGGTCGTAATAATTTTTAACCAACGCCTCCCCTATTCCGTGGCTAGCGCCAATGATCCAGCAGGTTTTTTTGCCCATCTAAAGTTTCTTAAAAGAGATTGTTAAAGTGCCGACGGTGAAGCCAAATTTTGTCATTTTTGAAACGTTAATCGCAGTTTTTTCGTCAACCAAATAAATCCAATCCACCAACTTGATGTCATATTTTTTGCCATCGACATCAATCTTTAAAACGTAATCCATTTTGAAAGCATTGCCATATTGTTGACCCGTTGCGATTCCTACAGTGTCATGGGCTTTAGCAGTAAAATTGTTGTCATCAGAGAATTTAATTTCCCAAGTTCTTTGATCAGTTTTGCCGTCAGAAAAAGTAAAATTTTCTTTCAAAGTTCCTTCATTTCCTTGCCAAGTTCCTGTCATTTTTACAGTAAAACTTTTGATCATTTTGCCGCTGCGATCTTGCAAAATTCCCTGCGCCTCAAGTGGTCCATTGAGGTAATTGCGGATATCCATTTTTGGTGAATTGTTGCTGTAGATTTTAGGATTAATTGACGAGCAACCGAGTAAGAAGCCTAGAGACATAAGGATTGAGATTTTTTTAAGTTTCATATTTTTTCCATTTTAAAAGAAGGACGATCACTAAAATTTTTAGCAAACACGGTAGGGCGGCATAGAAAAAGGAAATTAAATTTATGTGCCCTGAATCGAGATTGCTAGGGTGATAGTCCAACAATCCCAAGATAATTAAACTACCGGAAGCGGCGATCATTAAACCCAGTTTTGCGGTAAAATTCCAAAGTGAAAAATAGGAAGAGGTTAGATCTTTTTGCTTTGAAGTAATTTGCGCCAATAGGCTTGGTGGAGCTATTAAATCCGCACCCAAAAAAGCTCCTGAAAAAAGACAAACTAAATAAAAATACTCAGAATTTTCAGCGCTCAAAAAGTAGGCCAGAAAGAAAGTTAAAACCGATCCAATGATTGAAATTATCCAAGATTGAATGATGCCAAAACGATTAAAACAGGCCTTCCACAACGGAATCGCTAAACATGCTGAAATAAAATAAATCGACAAAAACCAGCCGTAATTTTTTTCGGCAGACAAAACATCTCGAATGTAAAAATTTAGATTAGCAGCGGGAAGGCTTACTGCTATTGAGTTTACAAGAAAGATGATCAGAAAAATTAAAAATTTTCGATTTTTCAGAACGCGAAAAAAACTAATGTCGCGACTTTTTTCTTGAGGAACCTCCTCAAAAATAACTTTTACGCGCGGCAAAAAAACAAGAGTTGCTAACAGGATTAAAGCAGCAAAGACAAGGCTTAAGCAAAGATAGCTTTGGTTGAGATTTAAATCGAAAAATTGCTCACAAATAGTTGGTAAAATGAAAGCTAAAATCATTCCGAACAAACCAAATAGCTCTTTGCTGGAATTAATAAAAATTCTTTCTCGATCGTTTTGAGCAATAATCGCTGCTAAAGATTCAAAATTAATGATGGCGAGGTTAAAGCATGTGTAAGTAAGGCTCAGAGATGCAACAAACCAAATTACTGCCAATAATTTACCAAGATTTTGTGGCGGGTTGAAGGTTAAATAAAATCCAACGACCAGAAAGATTGATGCGACGTTGATGATTTTTTTACGACTAATTTTCTTGTGAGCCAAACTGTCCGAGAAGTAACCAAGCAAAGGATCTTGCAAGGCATCGAAGCTGCGAACGAAGATCAGTAAGATGCCGATTAACGTTAGACTGAGGTCAAAATTTCTGGCGTAGAAGTCGCTGATGTTGAGGTAGATCGGAATGCCAACAAAAGACAGAGGTAGGGCTAAAAAACTGAAAGAGAAAATTTTTGATTTCATCGGATTTTTTTGTTTTTGGCTATTTTTACCGACACAAATTCAAATCTTCGTCAATAAAATCAGCACCAACTCCTGAGCAGCCTAAGATTGAATGAAAGACATATTCGTGAGTGATTTTCTTGTGAGAGTTTTTGAGTAGATTCTTTAGTAAATCAGGATTTTCTTTTTTGTATTGGTCGGAATGCCAAACGAAAAGTGGCACTGAAATTTGTTCAAAAGGCTTATTATTTGCGCCATTGCCAATTCTACCTTCATCCTGCAGAGAAAATCCGTGATCTGGTGTAAAAAATACCACCGCATTTTCTCTGGAAAAAAGCTCAAGAATATCTTCCAAGACCTTGAAGCTGTAAACCACTGAGTTTTTGTAGGAATTGATCAATTCTTCTTTTGAGCAATCAGAAACACTTTTTGTAACCAAGCAACGTGGTGAGAATTTTGCATATTCTTCGGGGTAGCGCAGGTCGAGATTCCAATGGCTTCCGAGCAGATGGATCAAAATAAATTTGTCTTTCTTAGCTTCGGTTTCGTCGCCAATTGCCTTTTTGATGTAAGGAAGAAGGAACTCGTCGTAGCGATTACTTTTGCCTAAATCTGCGCTAATGAATTTTCCCTCGATGATTACGTCTGAAGATTTTGCCAAGAATGAGTAAGTTGAATCGAAGTATCCGTAGAGATTTTGATTGTCGATCCAGTAAGTGCCGAAGTTCAGTTTTTTAAACACATCAATCATGTTAACCGAATTTGGAAAATCTTCCCAATGGCTGTGTTTAACGTTTGTTAGTAGGCATGGAATCGACTTACGGGTTAAGGTGCCGCAAGAATAAACTTCATTAAAAAAGGTGATGTTTTTTTCTTCTTTTAATTTTGCTGGAAGCATCTCGTAGAAGTAGTCGTTACGAAGACTTTCACCAATTATGAATACTACGGTTCTAGGTTTTTTGTCGTTAGTGTAAGAGATTTTGTGACGACTGATTATTTCTGAACTTTGGCTTTTTCGTATTTTGATGTCGGAATCTTTTTTGATTTTAGCATATTTGAAGATGCTAGTAAATATGCTCACCGGAGGGTAGTTGTAGCGTATTTTTTTTACAGTGAATTCATCAAAAATTGCCACCAACAGAATCGTCAAAATCAGAATCGAGTGAAGAATTAAAAATGATTTTGAGTTGAAAGATCTTCTTCCGCTCCAAGTTAGTCGCGCCAAAAATCCAAAAATAATCGTTAGCCCTAAAGCCAAGACCGCTGTCTTGATACTTAAATATTCAAAAGTGAGGCCGCCGATATTTTCAAAGATATCGTTAACCACCCAAGCATCAATATTCTTACCTAAGAAAACAAAAAAATAGGTAACCAGTAACGATGCTAAAAATAGAATTGTCCAAATAACCAATCCAAAGAGACCAAGCGAAAGTAAGCCAAAAGCGATAAAATATTGAACAATAAAAGCAGTTAAAACCTCGACAGCAATTTGAAATCCACCAAAATTCTCATGAGCAGTAACAAAAGATCCTTGGTAAAACTTAACGGTAATTGGAGTAACAACAATCAAGGCCGCAAATATTGACAATAAAGCGATCAATAACCACTGCGGATATTTTTTTAGTTTAATACTCATTAGTGCTTTTTTTTCCAAGAGATAACTAGGGTAGAAAGCGGCAATAAAACCCAGATTGCCTCTAAAAAAATAAATGGAACAGCATGCTCGGCTATTGCGTAATAGAGCAGAAAAGCACCGCCAAATAGGTTTAGTAATTGATATTGCTTAGAATCTCCAAAGCCGTTTTTAAGAAGGGCGATTGCTAGGGCTAAAATACACAATACGCTTCCGACTATTCCAATGTAGATTTCCATGATTTTAATATTTTTTGAGATCGTGTCGTGATTAGACTTGAGCCCCTCCAAAGTTCTTCGTAAACAATTTTAATCAATAGCTTTAGCTTCAAGATTACGCCATTCTGGCATGAATTGATCCATCAAATTGTAAAATCTTTTACTGTGTTTTCGCTCCAACAAGTGAACCATTTCGTGCACGACCGTAGACTCCAAATGTTTAATCGATTTTTTCGCTAATTCCAAACTAAGCCAGATCCGACGAGCTCTCACGTTACAAGTTCCCCAGCGCGTTTTCATTTTTTTTACCCCAAATTCTGCAACTTTTACATTCATCTTTTCTTCGTATTTCGCGATTAATTGAGGAATAATTTCCTTCAAATTTTTGCGGTAAAAATCGTCCAACAGCTTCTCTCTCTGCTTAAAGTTTGATTGTCCTTTGACGTGAAGTTTAATCACATTTTCATCTAACGAAGATGTCACCCTGAGCTTGTCGAAGGGTGATTTGGGCCCTTGTAAGTCATGCTTCGACAAGCTCAGCATGACCTCATTTTTGCTACTATTTTTGATTACTTCGAGCCGAAACTTCTCCCCAAAAAAATAATGCCCTTCTCCCGAAACAAACTTGGAAGGCATTCTGATTTTTCCTTCGTCTAGTAAGTTCCTAATCTGATTCTGGCCTTTTTTAATCCACTCAATTTTCTGTAAAACGAATTCACGAACTTGCGCGAAACTGTAAAGCAGAGGCGCTGACACCCTCACCTCCCCATCCGGCGAACAAATTCTTAAATGCAAATTTCTGATTCTTTTTTGAGTGAGCAGAATTTTCACCCCGGCGATTTCGATTTGTTGTTTTGTTGTTTTAGGGGTCATTGAACTTAAAATTCTAATTGCTCACTAGACTAACATTTTCGCCACTCAATCTAAGGCTAAACTGGCGAAAGCGCCCCCCAATCCTTGATTTTAGTGGATTAGAGCAAAATTAATGAATTTTCGTTGCCAGCAAAAATCTTATTTTAAGCAGTATTGACGAGACTTAAAGCTAGTAACTTTTTTTTCACAGAAACATTACTCCGACCATCGAAATCGAACCTAAGTCAATCGCGTTATTAAATAACTCAAGACGATCACTTTCGCGTCGCAAAGCCAAAATGTAGAGCAGCGGAAGAAAATGTTCCGAGGTTGGAACCGCTAATTTGGACTGCGCAATCTTCGTAAAATTTATTACCTTCTCGTCATCCTTCGCCAAAATCGCCGCTACAATTTCTTGATTAAATTGCTCCGCCCAATCGTAGCTTCCACCTCCCCAATTAAGAAGACGCAGGTTGTGAACAATATTGCCACTTCCAAGAATTAGCACGCCTTCGTTGCACAAAACCGAAAGTTTTTTTGCCAGTTCAAAATGCTCGCGCGCTGATTTGGCGCGATCCAAACTCAATTGCAAAACTGGTATTTGCGGCTTCGGATGCGTGTGCAAAAGAATCGACCAAGCCCCGTGATCCAGCCCCCAATTTTCGTCAATCTCTCCTTCTCCCAAAACTTCCAGAACCCTTTGTGCCCAAGCAGAATCGCCGCGCGCCGGATATTGCACCGCAAATAATTCGTCAGGAAATCCGTAAAAATCGTGAATCGTTTTTTGATTTTTTGAGCAGGCAACCTTCACCCCGTTAGTCTCGTAATGCGCCGAAATAATCAAAATCATTTTCGCCTCAGGCAAGCCAGATGCAATCTCCCGCCACTTCTGCGTGAATTGATTGTCTTCAATCGCATTCATTGGACTGCCGTGACCGAAGAAAATAGCAGGTTGTTGAGGCATAAATTTTCCCGATTTTTTGTTTTTCCGATTTGCTTTTGTTTTACTCCGTGCTTTAAGCCGTCATTGCGAGGGCAGCGCGGCAATCCACACTCACTCGTACTCGTGCTAATAGATTGCCGCGCTGCGCTCGTAATGACGCGATGAGAATGGGTGGAAATTAATAACTGTTTTAATTCCCCAGCTAAAATGACTCTCTGACTCAATCCACATGTTCGTTTCCATTTTGACATGAAAGTAGGAACGGAGTCAGAGACCACGTCCTGCGAGAGTTTTTTCTTTAGGTTAAGAGAGATAGTTCGCCCACCAAGCTACTTGGACGGCTCTTCAAAATTTTTACATCCGCGATTTTTCCGAAATATTTTTTGGCTTCTTCTTCGTTGGCGACGTCGACGATTACGGATTGGAGGTAAGGCGATTTGCCCCAGAGTTGGGTGGCGGCGCGGGCTTTCGATTTACCGGAGCTTGGGGCTTTGCGCTCGAACAAGACGGGCATGGTTTGGCCTTCTGAGCGTTGGTTGAATTCGATTTGTTGGTCGGTGAGAAGTTTTTGTAACTCGGCCAATCTTTCTTCTTTTACTTTTTCTTCGACTTGGATTTTAGCGTCTGCCGCAGGCGTTCCTGGTCTTGGGGAATATTTGAAGGAGTAGCATTGCGTGAATTTTATTTGGCGGACTAGATCCATTGTGTCCTCAAAATCTTTGTCAGTTTCTCCTGGAAAGCCGACGATGAAGTCAGAAGACAAGCCCATGTCTGATCTGGCAGCGCGGAGTTTTTCGATGATTTTGAAATAGTCTTGTCTGGTGTGTTTGCGGTTCATTCCTTTTAAGACAGCGTTGGCACCGGATTGGATTGGGAGGTGTAAGAAAGGCATTAATTTTTCGATGTCGCGGTGAGCGGAGATTAGGTCATCGGACATGTCGCGAGGGTGTGAGGTGGTGTAACGAATACGTTTTACGGCGTCAATTTTAGCGACTTCTTCGATTAATTTGGCGAGGCTTGCGGGTGCGCCTTTGCTGTCTAATCCGTGGTAGGCATTAACGTTTTGTCCCAAGAAATAAATCTCGACCACACCTTGATCTACAAGGCGTTTTGCGTCATCGACAATTTTAGAAACTTCGCGCGAATATTCCGCGCCTCTGGTGTAAGGAACGACGCAGAAGGTGCAGAATTTGTCGCAACCTTCTTGTACAGTAACAAAGGCCGAGGCCCCTACTCCAGTTCTGCTCTCGGGAAGAATGTCAAATTTATTGTCGGGAATGAAATCTAAATTAATCTGTTTCTTCTTGTCGCGGATCATCTTTCCGACCAAATCTGGCAAGGTTTGGTAGCTTTCGGGACCAACAATAATGTCGACAACTTTCGAGCGTTTGAAAATTTCTTCGCCTTCCGCTTGCGCCACGCAGCCAGCAACGGCAACGATCATCTGACTTCCGCTTTCGGCTTTTTTATTTTTGTGTGGACGGATTCGGCCGAGATCTGAAAAAAGTTTTTCGCTCGCTTTTTCGCGAATGTGACAGGTGTTAATGATGACCATGTCGGCGCCTTCGGGAGAATCGATTGTTTCGTAGCCAACATTTTCCATGAGATCTTGCATGCGATCAGAGTCGTAAACGTTCATTTGGCAGCCGTAGGTTTTAATGTGTAACTTTTTCATTATTTAGGATCGACGAAAGATTGACTCGAAATTGTGCTGCAGCGCACCAAAGCAGAAGGAGAATCGCGGCTAATTCCATTGCCGTCTCCAAGATCGAGCACGGCAAGCTGTGGTAAATAAAAGGAATTTCTCATTAAAAGAGCGACAGTGTTTTTGCCAAAATTATTCGATTTTAAATCAAGAATTTGCAGGTTTTTCATCAGTGGCATTGAAAACATGGCGAAGCGTTTGAGAGAAGCGTCTGTAAGGTTGTTGGCAGTAAGGCTTAAGATTTGGAGATTAGGAAGATTGGTGAAAGCGCCATTCATTAAGCGATTAAAACCTTCGTCACCGATGTTGTTATTTCCCAAATAAAGTATGCGCAGATTTTTCATGTTATGAAGAGAGCTGGCCAGCATTACGCAATCTTCAGCGCTGAGTTTAATATTGCTGAGATCAAGAATTTCGATTTTGCTCGCCAAATTTATTAGAATAAAATTCATCAATACTCTTTTGTCCCCAATTGAGCTACCGCCGAAGTAGAAATCAGTGACTGTAGTCATGCGTGAAACGAGTTTGTTAAACTGGATTAGATCGTCCGCACTCAATTCAGTATTGCGTAAATCTAGGCTATTTACCTGCGGAAAGAATGGTGTGGTCTGAATGAATTTCAGCATCTCAGAAAGAGTGAGGCCACGATCTTTAAGCGACAAAGTGCTTGAACGAGATTTGACTATCGTCACAGGTACCGAGTTTTCTGATGAGCAGTTTCCCTGTGTTTCGATCCAAGCGCGATTTAGTTCAGTAGAAAATGCAGCTGGGTTTTCCCAAAACCTGTTGGCCTGTTGTGCATTTGCTAAGAAAGGAAAGAAGAGAATTAATAGAAAAAATTTCATTTGATTATCCTTGTTTGTGACCATGATTTTTTGTCGTGAAAGCAGTGAAGGATTTTGTGAATTAAGGCTTCCAAGATCACTCACTAGATTCGGGATGACAGTTGTTTTACTCAGAATAGCGGTTGTGTTTATTTCGCTCCCATGATTGTGACGATTTCAAAAGTCGCCAAAACTTTACTTTCGAAAATTCCGTACATTTCGCGATAATTTTCTGAAATTTTGTTGAGAAAATTTTTGGTAAAGAAGCGGCGCGAGCGTTGAGTCAAAATATTGCCCTGCCCCATCATTTTTAAATCTTTGAGGAGATCAAGTGGACTCGAGTAATCGACTTCGATTCTGTCAAAAACAGAAATTGGATTTTGAAATCCTGCCTTGTGAAGCAATGCTGCAGCTGTCTTCACATCGATTGTCGGTGGCATGCGCGGCGAAATTCCGTCGTAAATTTCATTTTCAGTTTTGTGCAAAACATGAGCGAGTTGAGAGAGATTTTCTTCACCAAAAAAGCTAGCGATGAAGATTCCGTCAGGCGTGAGAAGGTTTTTGATTTGGAGTAAATATTGCGGGATTTCGTTGATGTAGTGGAAGTTGAGGTTGCTGATGATCAGATCGTAAGAACCTTCACTCGGTGTCTCGCTGAGCATGTCGAAGATTATCTCATCGCCCTTCGACAGGCTCATGGTGACTAGCTTTTGTAAATAATCATCCATCGCATCTAACTCTAAAATTCTCTCAAACTTGCGATTCAACAATTCAAGATTCTCGGCAATTCTATTTGCAACTTCGTGATATAAAAAATTATGCTGAGCAAAATTTTTGAACGCTCGCGCCCTGTTCTGGCGAAGCAAATCAAGATCGAATAAAATTTCTGACATCACCAAAGAAATGAAATTTTTAAAGAAAATTTTGGAAATTATTTTTCCAAATCACTGCCTGTATTGCCAAGAAATCATCACCGCAGAAGGTCTTTTTTGTAGCGATTGTTGGGTAAAATTGCAATTCATCACTGAGCCAAAATGCGAGATTTGTTCTTATCCCTTTGAGATCGAAATCAAACACATGAAACCTTCATGTGCAGCTTGTTTGCTCAAGCATCCAGCTTACGACAAGTTGGTAACAATTTTTCGTTACAATAAAATAATCGGTAAAGCGATCGGCGATTTAAAATACCAAGATCAAACTTTTTTAGCGAAAAAATTAGCAAAACTTTTGAGCGAAAAAGCGAAAGAAGAAATTATCGATTGCGACTTGATTTGCGCAGTTCCGCTTCATTTAAAAAAATTAAGAAAAAGAAAATTTAATCAGGCGATTTTGATCGGAAAATACTTGTCGAAAGAAAAATTTATGCCCGATTTATTGTGGCGAGTAAACGACACCGCACCACAAGTTTCGCTTAGAAAAAAAGAGCGCGAAAAGAATTTAAAGCGCGCCTTTTTGGTGAATAAAAAGTATCGCAAAGAACTTCGTGGGAAAAAAATTTTGTTGATTGATGATGTAATGACAACAGGCGCGACAGTAGAAAATTGTGCTAAAGCGTTAAGAAAATCTGGTGTTGAAAAAGTTACGGTCTTAACAATCGCCAAAACAATTTTTGACTAAAAACAATGCGCCTAATTAACGATTTTCTAATCCGAATTTCTTCTAACGAAGTTGGCTCTGACGAGTTTGGAAACCAATATTACAAACACAAAAAAGACGAAAAAAGATTCGTCATCTACAAAGGATTGGCAGAACCTTCGAAGGTCCCGATGGAGTGGAGAAGTTGGCTGCATTACACTATTAATTCAGTTCCAGCTTCAATCAATACTCACCGGTTTTCTTGGCAAAAAATTCATTTGCCTAATTTAACCGGAACAAAAAATGCTCACACCCCAAAAAACTCAACTAACCAGCAATATCAAGCTTGGAAACCGGAGTAAAACAATGACCAAAACTAGTAATTATTTCGAAATTATCGTTGGAACTTTTGTTCTTTTTTGTGCGATTTTTTTCTTTTTTACCTCTTTTCGAAGCGCCCAAGTTGGCGAATCAAGCGGCTATTATTTAATCGCTAAATTCGACAATATTGACGGCATCAGCGCTGGCAGCGACGTAAAAATTTCTGGAGTAAAAATAGGTACAGTCGAAGAACAATTTCTTGACGAGAAAGATTTTCGCGCAGCCTTAAAACTTAATATCAAAAACTCAGTTAAGCTGTCTTCCGATTCTTCCGCCAAAATTGCTTCGGAAGGCTTGCTTGGATCAAAATATCTTTCGATCACTCCAGGTGGAGATGAAGAAAATTTGAAAGATGGCGAAGAAATTCAGTTCACTCAATCTTCAGTAAATCTTGAAGACCTTCTTGGTAAGTTCATTTTCAGCGACAAAGAAAAAGGCAAAAATGAGAAAAAGTAATTTTCTGTTCGGAATTTTTTTATTGCTTGCCAGCAACTCTTTTGCTCAAGAAATTGAGGTGGAAGATCCTGAAGCCGCTAATTCTTACAAGGTCGCTAACCTTCAGGTTCTAAACAAAACTACCGCCAAAACATCCTTGCTCGAAATCAAAGTTGGTGAAAAAGCCAATTTTAGCGGCATCGATATTTCTGTTCGTAAATGTTGGCAGGCGCCTTTAGATCAAAGGCCAGAAAGTAAAATTCTGATTGATGTTTCTGAGATCAAAATTGATGAAAAAAAAGAAGAGCGAAAAGTACGAATTTTCTACGGCTGGATTTTTGCATCAAGCCCCTCCCTTTCTGGATTGGAACATCCAATTTACGACATCGTAGCCGTGGGCTGCAAAAATAAGTAACCAATGTTAAAAATTTCCCCTTCAATTCTTTCCGCCGACTTTTCACGACTTGGCGAAGAAATAAAAAATATCGAAAAAGCCGGCGCAGACTACATCCACATTGATGTGATGGACGGAAGTTTTGTGCCGAATTTAACGATTGGCAATGAAGTGGTGAAGGCGATTAGGAAGGTTTCCAACCTGCCTTACGATGTGCATTTGATGATCAACAATCCCGACAATCACATTAAAAATTTTGCCGAAGCTGGTTCGGATATTATTACGATTCATGCCGAGGCCTCAATTCATCTCGATCGCAGCTTAGATCTAATCAAATCTTTCAACAAAAAAGCCGGTGTTTCTCTAGTTCCTTCAACTCACGAAGATGTTTTGGATTATGTTTTGGAGAAACTCGATTTGATTTTAGTGATGACTGTAAATCCGGGTTTTGGTGGGCAAAAGTTTTTGTCATCGCAGCTAAAGAAAATCGAAAATATCAGAAAAAAAATCGAAAAATCGGGCAGAAAAATTGAACTCGAAGTTGATGGTGGCATCAACGAAGAAACCTCTAAAATGGTAGTCTCAGCTGGTGCAGATGTTTTGGTTTCTGGCTCCTACATCTTTGGTTCAAAAAATTACTCAGAAGCAATTTTAAAGCTGCGCTCTTAATGAAATATGTTGTCTACGGCCTTGGAATTTCAGGCCTCTCAGCTGCAAAATATTTGAAACAAGCTGGCAATGAAGTGATTACAACTGACGATAGTCTAAATAATCCCGAGGCTTCGGCCAAGCCAGATCAAATTTCCTACGACTCCAAAACCATAATCAGTCTTTCTCCCGGAATTTTTCCTACGCATAAAATTTTTGATTTTGCTAAAAAATCTGGAGCAGAAATTGCTTGCGACATCGAAATTTTTTATCGCCTAAATCATCAAAATAACTTCATCGCAATCACTGGAACGAACGGCAAATCAACTACAACCGCCCTCACCGGCTTTGTTTTTAAAGAGCTGAATATTTCTTCTGCGATTGGTGGAAATATCGGCATTCCTTGCTTCGATTTACCGATGGATGATGAGATGACTTACATCTTCGAAACCTCTTCTTACCAACTCGATCTTCTCACCAAAACTCACTTCAAAATCGCCGCACTTTTAAATATTACGCCCGATCACCTCGATCACCATGGATCGATGGAAGCTTACATTGAGGCGAAGAAAAAAATCTTCCAAAACCAAACCGAACAAGACTTCGCTTTGATTGACGTCGACAATGAAAATTCACGAAAGGTTTTTGAAGAATTAAAAAATAACAAAAATTTCCGCGCTAAATTGATTCCGATCTCGACGAGAAAAATTCAGGAAAATGGCGTTTCGTTAATTGCAGGAAAATTAGTTAATAAAATTGCCGGCGCTGATTCGCATCTCGAATTGAGCTCGGAATTTCTAAGCGGCCAGCACAATGATCAAAACATGGCTTTCGCCTTTGCGATTACTTACTGCTTTGGAATTTCTGATGAGAAAAAAATAATTTCTGCGATTCAAAAATTTGAAGGCCTTCCACATCGCTGTAAAATTGTTGGACAAAAAGATGGAATAAAATTTGTTAATGACAGCAAAGCAACAAATGCAGAATCAACAGAGCCAGCGCTTAAGGCTTTTGAAAATATTTTTTGGATTCTTGGCGGCAGGCCAAAAGAAGGCGGAATTTCAATCCTTGCGCCCTATTTCAACAAAATTGCCAAAGCTTATTTGATCGGAGAAGCGACTGAAGAATTTGCGAAAATTTTGGAGGAAAATTCTGTAAATTTTGAAAAGTGTGGCGATCTGAAAAACGCCTTCAGAGCAGCTTATTTCGACGCAAAAAAATCTAGCCTAACAGAAAAAGTGCTCTTACTTTCGCCTGCCTGCGCATCGCTTGATCAATGGAAAAATTTTGAACAACGTGGCGATTATTTCTGCAAGCTAGTTGATGAATTTTGGAAATCCTGAAACAACAAAAATAACCGTAAAAAACTCAACCGCTTTCGTTGTCTTACTTTTGGTGTTTTTAGCGATTTTTTTTGCACCAAAAACTTCCTCCTCCCCTCCCAATCAAGACTGTAGTGCCGTTATTGGTACGCCTCAAGCTGGAGATAATTGTCTCTATTTTTATCCTTTGCCTTTGTGCTCAGCTGTTCCTCGAGCTGGCTGGATTATTCCTTCGAGCTCCATTCTTGAAGCCACAACTAATCCAAATCACCGAGTTAACTGCGCCGATCTCGCTGATTTACCGCTTTGTAATCAGCTCGAGGATAACGGAGTAACCGCTTATCCACTAAAAAATTGCGTTAAAGAATGCTCTGATATTACAGGAAGTGGAAATCGCGGCATTGATTATGCCGTTCACAATCGTGATTGCATTAGATTTTGTGGAGATGTTGAGGAGGGAGTTACCACCTCAGGCGGCGATCAAAATTGCGTAGCGAAGAATTGTCATCAAATAGAATATAATGCTGGAAATCCTTCAGCCAGTATCGCTCCGAATCCAACAAATAATTGTAATCTTTTGCCATGCAATTTGTTGACTACGAACGAATTGAATGAAGCCAAGTTTACAAACGAGGCCACGATCAATTACGAGTATTGCAAAAACGAAAATAAATGCCTCGATTTCGCACAAACTCAATTGCCTTACCTAATCCCAAATAAGAGCTGCAAAATGCATAATTGCCGAGTCAGTTGCATAGATAATGCCACTGACGATGTGCAAAAAATTAAGGATAAGGGAGTTTCCTACACCAACGATTATCAGAACTACATCAACTCAAATTATCAGATTGGTACCGAGTCAGACACTTTGTGCCAAAGAACTTTTTGTCAGCCTGTGATTAAAAATCCTCTACACTGTTTTCCAGAAAATAACCCTGAAGCAACAATTCGTAACGAACAGTGTGATGATCCATCAACCCCAGGCGGAATATGCAGTGGTGGATATTGCTACAAAACGATCGACTGCAATTCGGAAACAAATAACTCTCTTTGCCAATCTTCTAGCACAGCGACAGTCGGATCTACTGAAGATAGCTCGGTTAAATCTTGGTTTTATCGTCCAAAACCAATGGATAGCGCCACCAATGGATCTGGAGTTCCTCGCAATTTTGACGCCGACAGATTTTGCTACAGCAAAGATAACATGCTTGATAATAACTGGGGAGAAGATGCTTACATAACTACGATCTTCGGAAGAATTCCATTAGGCTATTGGCATCCATTTTGGGAAGATCCGAGATCGCCAGGAAAGTGTAGCGCTAACAATATCGGGGTTCGCGGAGTAGGACCTGAATATTTGTGCGGGATGAACCTCAATATTTACAACAAACCCAATAGTTACGCTGGATATCACAGCGGCTATACCGAGACCACTTTCAACGACATAGGTGGAACAAGTATCGTTTCAGTTTGTTTGAGATTTGATGCTGGTGGCGCAATAGGAAGAAGCTGTGGCAAGAGAGAGTGCCAAGTTAGCTGCGCCTTTGGCGAGTGTAATCAGATTTGCGGTTCTGATGAATGCGTTACTTTGGTTGTTAAAGAGGAAGATGCCGATGAATGCACCATGACCAACTCTCTCAGCGCAATGCCTGAGGGAGATTCGGTGGAGCTAGATGGAACAACTCGCGAATGCATGAAAACAATAGACGAAAAAATCAGAATAAGAGCTGTAAGATTCGATGATTACATCTGCACCTTTCTCGATATCAGAGGAACATTTGCGTATAGTCCGATCTATTTTGATGGATCGGAAAAAATCACTTTAGGCGGCGAAACTCCTGATACAGCGGACGATAAAACTTACTGCTTCTCTGGGACTTACGACGAAAGCACCAGAAATTGCAATAACAGCAAAAACAGCAATGACGCAGTATCTTCCGATCAAAGATGGAGAGCCATAATGCAAATTCCTTACATTCAAAATAATCAGCCAAGTGGCGAACCTAGGGGTTATTTGGATAAGAATGGCAGATTATTTCCTGAGCAAGGTTGTATCAAAATTGGTCATCGCATAACGGTTCCACGCCTTTACAACCTTGCTAATATAGAAAATTCACCGCGGATATTTACGCCTCCTCTTTACATACTAAACGCCTCAACAAAAAGAGGTGGCGCCATCTCTATTCCTTCGGGCTCACAAACATTTGGGGACACTGATTTTCACTACCCAGAAATAACAATAAATTTTGGTTCCAGCACGCAAAAGCTCAGCCTTGGTTTTGGAAAAACTGGTTACGAAGAAAGTTCTACTGATATCGATCCGCTTTCTAATGCAACTATTTCTACGGCTATCGATGGCGACATCACAGAATCTTTATCTGCGGAAGTGATGGTGCGCAAAGAATTTGAAAACGCATCCAACCGCCCAACTTTTTGCCTTTATCAAAAAATCAAGGATGAGAATCAGACTTACTTAACTCCGCAAAGAATTGGCTGCGTTTACAGAAAATATCCAGAAATAGACAATTCCAGAACAAGACTCTCTTCAGATAACTACTACAAACTCGTCCTTTCATCAGATACAAATAACAGCTATTCGAGCTCAAAAATTGTTATTCGATATTTAAGCAGTTCGCTTGCTAATGCTAGCTGCGAATCAAACCCTTCTTCTTGTAGCACTCCCATAATTTTAGGAAATGACGATCCGTCTCTCGAAACTTGCGATCCACCAACTCAGCAAAGCAATTCAATCTCGGTCGAACAAAATAAAATATGCGTCAGGCGCGATGAGTGTAATAAGCTCAATAATGAGTGCATTCAAAATGAAATTAATCTCCACAACGCTAGAGCAACTAATCAATCAATAGACTCCCTTCTAACCATCCAGAATTATTGCAATAGAACCCTGCTTCCTATCTGTAACAATAAATTTGGCATTAACACTTCAAATCAGGCCACAGTCTACAATCCAAACCCATCCGGAGCCACTGGTGATAATGATGCTTACGGATGGTTTAATGAACTTTGTATCACCCAAGGTTTTGAGCAGCAAAAAAAGCGAGTTGTGGCGAAGCTAACCGATAATGGTGTTATGGGAAAATGCGTCATCGATGGAGTAACCGCTGCCGATTGTAGTGCTGGCGGTAAAAAGCCAGACTGCCCTTGTCTTGAATATGTAAACGGCACATCTCTTGCCGCAGATCAATACGATCGACTAGAAACAAGCCATGAAGCTGGTCTTTGCATCGACATACCTTTGCCGCAAGTTTGTCCGGCCATCAATCACAACCTGATACCAAATACTATTGAGGGTGATGAAAATTATATTTACAGCTCTCTACTTCAAGAACATTACGGCAACGATACTTCGCAATCTACCAATGTGGTTCACATTTCTCATAGATATCGGACCGAAGGCTTATTAACTAATGATGGAGTGGTGATTCCAATCGCCGGACATGCCGAGTTTCCTCAAGCAATTTTCGGCTTTAACGATGTAACAGGAAGATGTGAGGGCTTCTGGGACGAAATTACAAATAGTGAAGGAGTTAAAGTTCCTCCAACAATGAGCTGCTTATATTCTGCAGGATCGGCAATATGG
The DNA here is from genome assembly GCA_018970485.1 of Pseudomonadota bacterium. Classification (GTDB taxonomy): domain Bacteria; phylum Pseudomonadota; class Alphaproteobacteria; order Rickettsiales; family UBA1997; genus UBA2645. The sequence continues at coordinate 116,476 of JAGWWH010000001.1, forward strand.
GGAGAAGTGAGCAATCCTTGTGTTCGTTACTCTTGTCCTTTGGTTGATGCCTCACAAATTGACCCAAATGGATCTTATCCAAATGGTTACGGAGCTTCTGAAACTGGAGAAAATAAGGGCTCAAGCCACGGCTTTGCTAATTGGCCAGAAACTTCATTAACTAGCGATTTTGCCGTAGACTCTTCGGCGACAAGCTGCGTTACCGGATTCAAGAAAGCTAACTCAAGCATTATTATATCTAACTCCTCATCGCCAATATCCTCTAATCATAGCTGTGCGGGAGATTATGGAAATGCAAACCGAGCCGCTCTTTATTCCTGCATTAGTGGTTATAGCGGAGGCGCTTCACCAACCAGAAAATGTAATCAGACTGGATCTTGGCAAACTCCAGAAAACTACTGCCAAAGAATTTCTTGTCCGGCAATCAACCCACCAACGCCTTCTGGATCTGACGATACTGCAAGTTGGGAACTTTGGAGCAATTCCGGTGGCGCCACCTTCCCTTCCGTTAATGCAGCTCGCAGCGAAACTTTGGTCGATGGATCAATAGTTAAATTATCCGCCACTTCAACTGGCACCTGTAATAATGATTTAGGATTTTTTCAAATTTCCGGTGGACCAGCGCCAACAAGAGTTTGTGATTATTTAGGAAACTGGAGTGCGGTAGAAAATCCTTGTATAACAAAATGTAACGCAATTTCTACTTCGACATTAGCCTCCAGCGAAGGCAACGGTCATGCTTATTGGTATGAAGCCATAAACATTCCCGTTCCTGGAGAATTACTAAGTACATCAAATGGCTGTTCTTCTCCATCAAATCCGCCAAATCCGCAATTCACCGATAACGGAGTATGCAAGACTAACGCTTTTAATGGCTGCGTTGATGGCTATTTTACATATCCTTATCCACCACTTCGTAACGCTTACGGAACAGCCTACACGCTTGGAAATTGTAAAACAGAAACTTGTCCAGCCGGAACAATTCCTAAGGACGTAAATAATGACACTAGAGCTGTCGGCAATCCCGAGCGTTATTGCAAATCAATTAACGTAGTTAGTAGTGCAAGCAGCGAAGTAAATGTTTGGACTTCAACCTCATCAAGCTGCGTAAATAGCTGTCCTGGATATGATGTTGATCCTAGAATCAATGTCGGAAAAACGGAGCACCCAGCCAGTAATAATGCAGATGGAAGTTTTAATGGAACACTAACAATCAATTGGCCAACTACAGCTTTCGGTCAAACTGCTTACATTAATTCGCCTAGTGATATTAATACCCATAACGGTTCTCACTATTATTATGGTAGAACCAACGGCTATTATTCTTTGTCGAGATATTGCAATCCAAATACTCATAAGTGGGAAAATCCTACTCCTTACTGCGCTACGAATAATGGACAAATCAAGGTTGGCCCATCAAATATTGCCGATGCTTTAGCAACCTACAATTCCCCAACTCCGCGCGTTGCCGTTGGATCAACAACTGGAACGGGAACTTGTTTGTCAGGATCTTATTCTGATGCAAATGGAAGCATATCGGCCTCTGCCGCAACATGTTCTTACAAAGATGCCAATGCCAATAACAGAATTGACGAAACTTATTTCGATACCGGTAGCGTAAAAAAATGTAATCCGATGTGCAGAAGTAGAAGCGGCGATAACTACGGAAATGGATCAACTGACGCTACAAGTGGGGTTAATTACAAATATTACGTAGCCAACAGTCGGTTAAATCTTAACTGTAGAGACGGTTATGGTAGCACCATAATTTCTGGATCATCGGTTAATAACTCTTACAATAGCTGTAATAGAAGCAATTACGGCGCAACAAGCGACCGTAGCCCTAATCAACCTTACACATTATGCACGCTAAATAGCGATGGAAGCGCTTCATGGAGTACAATTTTAAATGATTGCAGCCTATGTAGAAGCTGTAGTAGAGCTACTTCCAGCATAATACCAAACAATAATAGTGTTGGTAATGGAGATAGCGCCCCTTCACAAAGCAAAGTATTCTCTGGTGAAAAAATCGTTCATTTTTATAGCAGCGGCCAGGAAAACTGTGGTAGCAACGATGATGCAAGAGACATAACCGACTTCATAACAAACAAGTGCTCGACTAGTAGTTGGTTCAGCCTTTCTCATGGTCAATGCGTTAGAATGGGCTTTACTAGAGGCCAATCTTGTCGCAATAGCGCTGGTCAAACTCGCCACACTGACACCAATGCTTATTTTGATTTAGTTTGTTCGGACGGGGTATATGTGCCAGATACAAATGCCAGCGCCTGCAGCGGAGCAACCAATAATATTTGTGAACGACGATAATTTAATTTTTGAAATATGATCCCAATCTCAATAATAATGGGCAGTAAATCAGACTTTGCGACAATGCAAAATGCCTGTGCAATTCTCGATGAGTTTAAAATTTCCTACGAAACAAAAATTGTCTCTGCTCATCGCACCCCAAAGCGTTTATATGAATTTTGTGAATCGGCAAAAGAACGAGGCGTAAAAGTAATTATTGCTGGCGCTGGCGGCGCGGCTCATCTTCCAGGAATGACTGCATCAATGACTGATCTTCCTGTTCTTGGCGTTCCCGTTGAAAGTCGTGCGCTTAAAGGTCTAGATTCGCTTCTTTCAATCGCCCAAATGCCAGCAGGAATTCCGGTTGGATGTCTAGCGATTGGCGAAGCTGGAGCCAAAAACGCGGCACTTTTAGCAATCGCGATTCTAGCTTTGTCTGATGAAAAACTGGCAAAAAAATTAAGAAAGTTTCGCGAAGATCAAACCAAGTCAGTCGCGATTAAACCTTAAATTTGCCTTTAAGATTTCCAGCTCTACAAAGCCGCGCCCTTCACTTAATTTTCGACTAAATCCAATGCTTAAATCATTCGAATTACGCCAATTTCTTTTTGGATTTGTTTCGGTTCCAACATTAGGCCTGATTGGCACTAAACCACCATCATTCAAACCAAACTCAAACAGATCCTTCCCTAAAAAATTTACAAACAACAATGAAAGACCAAGAACATCATCACACTCGCCAAGAAAACTCTCCTAGAGAATACTCATCTGATCGCCCTCGCCAAACTCGTCCAGACTCACGCAACTCATTTAAACCAAGAAAAAATTCATCAAAATTAATTGGGCAAATTTTTGGCTTAATCTACAATCTAGTTCTGCTTTATCTCGTTTATGACTTAGCAAAATCAGGTTCAGAAAAATTGGCATTAGGAATCTTTGCCATAAATGCAGCATTCATCTTCTTTGTTGCAGTCTCCGTTAAAAAATCTTTTAAACACAAACCTCACAACAGTTCTTACAGAGATGGGGGAAATAGATCTTCTCGCCCTTCTCGCTCTTCACAATCATCTGCTCGTTAAGACATTACCCCCCATTCCGACTTCTTGTTTGTCTTCACCACTGAAGTCGGAAATCCAGATATCATCCAAAAAACAAATCCCAGATCCCCGCTCCTTTGCGGGGATGACAAGATGTTATTTAGGGGGTAACAACAGGATGCTGCTAACCTCTCTTTACCCAGATGTTCTTTAAAAATTTACTAAACAAAAAATGACTACTTTCCAAGACCTCGGACTAAATCCAAAAATCCTTTCAGCACTTGATGCCAAGGGATACACAACTCCAACACCAATACAACTTCAAGCAATCCCACATTTACTCGAGGGTAAAGATATCCTAGGAATCGCTCAAACTGGAACCGGTAAAACAGCCGCTTTTTCTCTGCCAATAATTCACAATCTCGTAAAAAGTAACTCACCCGTTAAAAGCGGCTGCGTACGTACTTTGATTTTAACTCCAACAAGAGAGCTCGCTTCGCAAATCGCAGAAAATGTCGAGCTTTACGGTAAAGACTTAAATCTCCGTCATGCTGTTATTTTTGGTGGTGTTTCTGAACGTCCGCAAATCACCAACTTGCAGCGCGGCGTTGATATTTTGATCGCAACTCCAGGGCGCCTTCTTGACCTTGCGAGCCAAGGCCACATTCGCTTCATGAATCTAGAAATTTTTGTTTTGGATGAGGCAGATCGCATGCTCGACATGGGATTCATCAACGACATCAAAAAAATCATCGCCAAGCTTCCGGCAAAAAAACAAACACTTTTCTTCTCGGCTACCATGCCTTCAGTGATTAGCGGCTTGGCGGATTCGATTCTTAAAGATCCAATAAAAATCGAAGTAACTCCTCAATCAACAACGGTCGAGCGCATTAAACAAAGAATTAACTACGTCGAAAAATCGAACAAATTAGCGCTTTTAAAACGCATCGTAAAAGACGAAGGTGCGACAAGTGTTCTGGTATTTTGCAGAACAAAGCACGGCTCAGATCGTGTTGAAGAATTTTTGGAACGCGGAGGAGTCAAAGTTGCCGCAATTCATGGCAATAAATCACAAGGCGCACGCGAAAAGGCTTTGGGCAGTTTTCGTGATGGGACTGTGCAAGTTCTAATCGCCACTGATATTGCCGCACGCGGTATCGATATTCCTGCGATCAGCCACGTAATTAACTACGACATCCCGATGGATCCTGAAAGTTACGTTCACCGTATCGGTCGTACTGCTCGCGCTGGCAGACAAGGCATTGCGATTTCTTTTTGCGATCCAACGGAAGTTAAACTTTTGCAAGCCGTCGAAAAAGTGATAAATTACAAAATTCCAGTCGATCAAACTCATCCATTTCACAATGTTGATGCGGCTCCAACTGCACGTGATTCAAGGCGTGACGATCGCGATTTCGACTCAAGTCGCGGTAAAAGAACTTTTGGCTATTCAGTAAGTAAAGAGCGCAGATCTTCCTCTTCTTCTCGACCATCACGTGATCGCGACGACAGAAGAGACTCATCTTCTGAGCGCAGAGCACCAAGAGAAAGGGACGATTCTTTCGGCAACACCGACAGACCTCGCTCTTCTGACAGAAAACATAAGTCTGGCGGATTACTTGACTTCATCGGATTGGGCAAAAAGAGGTTTGAAAAATCTGATCAACCAAGAAGCAGAAGTCCTCAATCAAGCCGAAGCGGCTCTGGTTTCGGCTGGTTCAAAAAATCAGATTCACGCGATTCGGCGCCAAGAGGCGAAAGAAGCGAATCGAGACCTGATTCTTTCGGCAATAGAGAAAGAGCAGCTCAGCGCGGAGACAGAGAAAGAGGGGGGAAAAATGATCGTTTTCGCTCAAGCGGATTTGGTAGCGATAGCAGAAGATCTTCTTCAGACAGGCCGGAAAGAAGTGAGCGTCCTCGCTCAGGCGGATTTGGTAGCAGATTATCTTCTGGAAGACCTTCATCCGGTAGAACATCTCCAGGACCTAGAAGTGGCGGAAACAGAACTGACGGAAATCGCGGAAATAAATTCTAGATTTTCCGCGCACTTACTTTCGACCCGTCAACAATTCATTATCGAGAACAAAGATTAATGAATCCGTTTCGATAATTAAGGTTTCGATGAAAAGACAAACCTAAGTCCTTTTGAGATCGCTAGCGGCAAGGTTGAGCAATGATATTCTCCTTCGAAAATTTCTAGTTTTGTGCTGATGTTTTCTAGCGCACTAATCTCTGCGTGGAATCTTTTTAGGTTCTTAAAAAAGTCGGGATGAAAGTTTTCGCAAGCGCCGGCGCTAAGATAAATTTTTGCAGGAATGACTTTGGAAAGATTTGAAATTTCCTCAAAAATTCGTCCATCTTCGTAATGAAAAATTGGACTGATAACGAGGTAATTTTGAAAAATTTCTGGATGATTTAGTGCGATCCAAGATGCGAATAGTCCGCCAAATGAATGGCCAATCAAGGTTCGCTCAGCCTTTGTTCTGTAGCTCTTATCAATGAATGGGATTACTTCTGACGCGATAAAATTTTTAAATTCTTCAGCGCGACCTGAATGTTTTACGATTTTAGCCTCAAGCTCCAAATCAGCGTGCGTAAAAAATTTGGTGAATTTGTCGAACTTCCAAGGCAACAAATCCCGAGCTCTGTGAATCTCGGCGCGAGCGTTGCGGGTTGATTCATCTAATTCTTTAAAATCTAAATCTGCGTGACCAATTCCGACAATAATTGCCTCGGGGATCATTGTCGCGAGCGACTTTGCAACGCCCAGCAAAATCAGAAAAATGAAATCTGGATCAGTCGTAAAAATAACCGGAAAACGCTCCTTGCTACCACTATACCCAGCTGGAACGACTACAAAAAGCTCGTATTCAACGGCATTAATTTTTGATTTGAGGCGATGAGTCGTGGCGTTTGGGATGGGGAGCATTTTATTTTTAATTTTTAATCGGAGTTAAAAACTTTCGTCGGTCGAGCGGAGTTAAGACTTGGCGAATAAAGCCTTTAGAGGTATCGACTGTGCTCGAGCGATGAATTCTAGCTCAGCAGATTCTTCAGAACTTCAATCGCTTGCGCAATTCCCTCTTTATTCGCGCCACCGCCCATCGCTAAATCTTTTTTTCCGCCGCCGCCTTTTCCACCGACCGCTTCAACAACGGGCGCGATTAATTTTGCCGCATCAAATTGCAGATTAGCGCTTACAGCCACGGAGACCGCAACCTTCCCATCCTTAAATCCAAAAAGTGCAAAAACACAAGAATCTTGGAATTCTTTTTTTGACTTAACGTCGCTCAAAATTTCGCGTACATCTTTCGCTTCTGCATTTTCAAAAAGATGAGAAACCAAAGTTACGTCACCGATTTTTTCAGCTTTCAGATTGTCCAAATTGGCGAGAAGAGCTTGTTTTTTCAGACGCTCGATTTCCTTGTCTTTTTTCTTCAAAATTTCTTCGAGGATTTTTGCATCACCTTCGTCAGCGTGTGAATTATCTGGCTTTGCGCCACCTAAATCAAAAATTTCCTGATTCTTTTTGTTAATTTTTTCGTAGAGTTCAGAAATAAAATTCTGCGATTTTTCGGCTTGTTGGGCTAAATATTTTTTTACTTCATCACCACTTCTAGCCTCGATTCTTCTAATCCCAGAGGCCACAGACTTTTCAGAAATAATTTTAAAAACTTCAATTTCTGAAGTGTTTTTCACGTGAGTTCCGCCGCATAATTCAACCGAAGATCCCATTTTTACGACACGAACTTCTGCATCATATTTCTCACCAAACAAGGCTTCTGCTCCACTGTCGCGAGCTGCTTCTAGAGCCATTAAATTGGTATTTACTTCCGACTTATTTGCGATCCAACCATTCACCAATTCTTCAACTTTTTTGATTTCTTCCGCCGTCATTTGGCGATTAAAATTGAAGTCAAAAGTGAAATATTCGGCATCAACATTTGAGCCTTTTTGCGAGATCGAATTACCTAAAACTTCTTTCAAAGCCTTGTGCATCAAATGTGTCGCCGAGTGATTCGCTGCGCGGGCTGCACGAGTTGTTTGATTTACTTCAGCAGTAACCTCATCACCAACTTTTAGATCAATTTTCTGCTTGGCAAAAAAGTGAACAAATAAATTTCCGGCGAATTTTTTGGTCTCGAAAATTTCTACTCCAGCAATTTTTCCATCATCACCTTTTTGACCGCCGGAAGTAGCGTAGAATGGGGTTTTATCGAGAATTATCGCATCGTCTAAAATCGCCAAAACTGTCGCTTTTGCGCTCAAGTTTTCGTAACCCAAAAATTTTGTTTCACCGTATTTTTCTTTGAGATCAAAAAAGATTTTTTCCTCTTTTTCTTCGCCTGAACCAACCCAATTTTTTCTTGCGCGTTCACGCTGCAATTCCATCTCGCGATTGAATTCTTCGACATCAACTTCGAGATTTTTTTCCTTCAAAATATCTTGCGTGAGATCAAGCGGGAAGCCGTAAGTATCGTAGAGTTTGAAGGCAGTAGCTCCGGAGAATTTCGGCGTCACCCTGAGCTTGTCGAAGGGTGATTTTTCTTGCCCAGAATCATGCTTCGACAAGCTCGGCATGACTTTGATTTCCTCTTCCAAAATTTTTAAACCCTTCTCCAAAGTTTCGCGGAATTTCTCTTCTTCGTTTTTTAGTGTTTCGACGATCGTATCACGAGCCCGCCCCAGCTCTGGATAGGCAACACCCATTTCGTTAATTAGCGCTTCAACAAGTTTGTACATCGAAACTTCTTTCGCGCCGAGTTTGTGCAATTGGCGCATGGCACGACGCATGATACGACGCAGAACATAACCACGTCCTTCGTTGCTTGGCATCACACCGTCGGCGATTAAAAAAGATGAAGAACGTAGATGATCAGCGATGATTTTGAATTCTGCTTTCATGCTCGGAAGTAAGTTGCCAACTCCTCTTAGATCCGCGCCTTCGCGGGGATGGTGGGATGAGAGAGGAGTTAATTTATTAGGTGAATTGCGATCTCTAGTGCTGGCCTTTTGCCCATCAAATCTTCAAGAATTTTCAATAATCTTGAGCGCAATGCTTTTTCAATTTCGGAGAAAATTTTTGCCTCTTGAAGTTTTTTATTTTTCTTCTTTTTCAAAAAGCGAAGTCCGAAGCCGTCATGTAAATCAAGCTCTTTGGCTCTTTGTTTTAGGAAAAATGCGATTTCTTTTTTGATGATTTCTTCGGCATCTCTGTCTGATCTAAAATCGTAAGAACCAACCGCTGTTAAGTTAATTTTCGACATTGGAACCAATGAGCCATTCACTGCGAATGAGATCATTACTATTCCCGCCATTTGCAGTTTCTTGCGTTCACGAATCACTTCGCCTTTTAGATCAAGCAATTGCTTGCCGTCGACGCCGAAATAACCAACTTTTACCGAACCAACTGCAACTGAGTTTGAAGGATTTTCTCCGTCAATTTTTACCGCTAGACCATTTTCAATTTGAATAACGCGCCCTACTCCCGCTTCATCTGCAAGCTCGCAGTGAGATTTAGTGTGAAGGAATTCTCCGTGAACGGGAATGGCAATTTTTGGTCTTGCCAGTGCGTACATTTCGCGCAACTCATCTTGCGAAGGATGCCCTGAAACGTGGACGAAATGATCTTTTTCAGTCATTACGTCGATTTGTTTTTTGGCGAGTTCGGCAAAAAGTTCGAAGATTTTTTTCTCGTTTCCGGGAATAATTTTTGAAGAAAAAATCATCAAATCACCGCGTGCAAAATGAATGCTTGGGTGAAGATTAGTCGCGATTTTGCGTGTTGCGGCTCTAGGCTCGCCTTGGCATCCAGTGGCGATTACGAGAATTTCTTTTTTGTCGTAAAACTTCATTTCGCGATCGGAAATAAACTCAAAATCTTCGGTAAAAAATCCGCTTTTTTTACCAACTTCGTGAAGACGGTGCAGAGAAAATCCTGCAAGTACAACCTTGCGACCCACGTCACGAGCGATGCGAGCGATGGTGTGAATACGAGCAATGTTTGACGCAAAAGTTGTAACGCCAACCAATCCACTTCTTCCCGCAATTAAACTTTTTAGTGAATCGTAAAGTTCGCCTTCAGAACGGGAATGGCCGGGAGATAGCGAGTTTGTTGAGTCGCAGATCATCGCGGTAATTTCGCCAGCATCGCCTAAAGCACGAATTTTTTCTTTTTCAGAAACTTCGCCAACTACTGGATTTGGATCGAATTTCCAATCTCCCGTGTGCAAAACATTGCCTTTGTGAGTGCGGATCATCAGCGCTTTCATCTCAGGAACTGAATGAGTTAGGCCGATAAAATCGATTTTAAACGGATGAAGATCAAGTTGCTTTGAGCCATCAATGATGCGGATTGGCACAACTTTATCGAGTTTGTATTCATCCAGCTTTGTGCGTAAAAAATGTGCGCCAAAATTTGTTGCGTAAACTGGCACGCGTAATTCTTCCCACAAATATTGAACCGCGCCCATGTGGTCTTCGTGGATGTGGGTTAATACGATTCCAAGAAGGTTGTGACGATGTTGTTTAATGAAGGAAATATCGGCAGTCATCATGTCGACACCAGGAATGTCGTAGGCGAAGCCAACGCCGCAATCGACCATTAACCACTTACCATCGAGATGGTAAAGATTGAGATTCATCCCAATTTCATTAGCGCCGCCAAGGGGAAGAAAGAGAAGGTCGGAGTGATGTTTTTTTAGATTAAGTTCCATTTTTTAGTGCTTGGTGCTTCGCGCTTCGTACTTCGTGAGTCGCGGTGTATTTACACACTACGAGGCACGATGCACTAAGCACTAAGCACGATTATTTTCGTAAATAAGCCTCAGTCCTTCCAAGGTTAAATCGGGTTCGTGATGCTTGACCGAGTTTGTCAAAACATCTTTAAAAATTTCGGCGAGACCGCCGGTGATGAGGTGAGTTGTTTTGTGATTAAGTTCTTTTTCGATCTTCTCGATCATTCCTTCAATTAGCGAGATGTATCCGAAGTAAACACCAGAATTCATTGCTTCGATTGTTGTAGTGCCGATGACATTTTTTTGTGGCTTAACCGAAATTCTTGGAAGTTGCGCCGTCATGTCGTGTAAGGCTTTAAGCGAGAGATTGATGCCGGGTGCGATTACACCACCTAGATATTCTCCACCCTCTCCCACCACGTCAAATGTGGTCGCAGTGCCAAAATCAACAATGATCAAATTGCCACCGAATTTCTTGAATCCGGCGATTGCGTTGATCAGGCGATCATGCCCAACTTCATTTTTATTTTTGACTTTGATTTCGATTGGAAGGTGAGTTTTTTCAGCGCCAAGAATAACAATTTTTTTAGCGATTTCTTCGGGAAGAAATTTTTTTACCGCCTCGTTAACAAGTCCAGTAAGCACTGATACGACTGATCCAATAATGCATCCATCGATTTTTAGACAGTCGATTTTATCGGTTAAAAAAAGTTCAATTAAATCGACTGCATAATCATCTGCAGATTTTTTAGTGCTGCTTGGTAAGCGCCATTTTTTCGTCAATTTATTGTCTTCAAAAAGACCGATGACGATGTTGGTGTTTCCGACGTCGAAGGCTAAGAGCATTTGGCGCAAGCTTCGGCGATTCGGTTCATCGCGTTTCTTAAAAATTCTTCGGAGGCCGCGTAAGAAATTCTGAAGAAATCTGGAGCGCCAAAGGCAACTCCCGGAACAACTGCAACCAATGCTGCTTCGAGTAAGTAAGCAGCGAAATCATTGTCATTTTCGATCACTTTTCCGCTCGGAGTTTTTTTACCGAATAAGCCCCTGCACGATGGAAATACGTAGAAGGCGCCATTTGGAACATTGCAATTAATGCCGTCAATTTTGTTCAACATTTCTACAACCATGTCGCGACGTGATTGGAAAAGTTTGGCGTTGGTTTTGATGTAATCTTGCACACCGTTCAAAGCTTCAACCGAGGCTGCTTGAGAAATTGAAGATGGGCTAGAAGTGCTTTGTGATTGAATCATCGACATTGCTTTGATCAATTTTTCTGGACCGGCGCCGTAGCCAATTCTCCAGCCAGTCATCGCGTAAGCCTTAGAAACGCCGTTAACTACAAGAGTACGCTCTTTGAGTTTTGGCTCAATTTCGGCGATTGTTGCGAATTTCAAATCGTCGAAAATCAGATGTTCGTAAATGTCGTCGGCCATGATGTGAACTTGCGGGTGACGCAATAAAACCTCGGTCAAACCTTTAATATCATCAGCTGAATAGCACGCGCCGGTTGGGTTGCTTGGTGAGTTGAAAATTATCCATTTGGTTTTTGGGGTAATTTTTTCTTCGAGAGCTTTTGGCGAGATTTTGAAATTATTTTTTTCGGAAGATTCGACGATCACCGGAGTTCCGCCCGCAAGTAGAACCATGTCTGGATAAGAAACCCAATAAGGTGCAGGAATGATAACTTCATCGCCCAGATTAAGTGAAGCCATCAAAGCGTTGTAAATAACCTGTTTCGCACCAGTAGATACGCAGATCTCGGAAGCTTTATATTCCAGATTATTTTCGCGTTTGAATTTATTGATGATCGCTTTTTTCAGAGCGGCAGTTCCATCAACGGCAGTATATTTTGTATCACCTTTTTTGATCGCTTCGATCGCTGCATTTTTGATATTTTCTGGAGTATCAAAATCTGGTTCGCCCATCCCAAGAGAAATAATATCCTTGCCTGAAGCCTTTAATTCAGAGGCTTTCATTGAGATGGCGATTGTTGGCGATGGTTTGATATTGGCGAGAGAGGAAGCGAGAAATGACATGAATTCTAGATTAAATTTAGTCACCCTTCGACAAGCTCAGGGTGACAAGACCGAGTCATATTGAACCTGTCGAAAGAGTCATATTGAGCCTGTCTAAATATGGCGATAGTTCGGTTGACTTTTCAGGGGGCGGCGCGTTTTATGCGCCGCATTCTTCCAATTCAATATTCAATTTAAAAATGTCCGGCCAACTCGGTACCGATCCACTGTTTCTGGGTCTTACTCGACCATCAATGCTGTTTGGTGTGAGTTATACTTTTGCTGCACTTAATGGAATTTTTTCTTTGCTCGCCTTCGTAATTACGGGTAAGTTTTTCTACCTTTTAATCTTGCTTCCCGGCCTTCACATGATCGGCTGGTTCATCTGTTTAAAAGAGCCTCGCGCCATCGAACTCTTCATCGCCCGCATGTCAAAATGCAATGTTTGCCGCAACAGATATTACCACAGCGGCACCAACTCCTACGACGTTTATTAATGCACAAATATCGCTCACATAATTGTTCCGAGCTAAGCAAATCGCATGTCGGACAAACAGTAAAACTTTCCGGTTGGGTTCACTCGAAACGTGATCACGGGAGCTTGATCTTCATTGATCTGCGTGACCATTTTGGCATTACGCAACTTGTTACTGATTCACTTGAAAGCATCAAATTGGAATCAGTAATCACCGTTACCGGACAAGTCGTTGCGCGCGCTGCCGAAGCAGTTAATCCAAATATCAAAACCGGCGAAATCGAAGTAAAAATTAGTGAATTAATTGTTGAATCTGCCGCTGAACAAATCCCATTCCAAATCAACGACAATAACGAATATCCCGAAGAGCTGCGTTTGAAGTATCGCTTCCTTGATCTTCGTCGCGAAAAAACTCACAAGAATATTGTTCTGCGCAGCCAAGTGATCTCAAGCATTCGCGCCGAAATGACTGCGCAAGGATTTTTGGAAATTCAAACTCCAATCTTAACCGCCTCATCTCCAGAAGGTGCGCGCGATTATTTGGTCCCTGCCCGCTTGCATCACGGAAAGTTTTATGCTCTTCCGCAAGCGCCACAGCAGTTCAAGCAGCTTTTGATGGTTTCTGGATTTAACCGTTATTTCCAAATCGCGCCATGTTTTCGTGATGAAGATTTGCGCGCAGATCGCACGCCAGAATTTTATCAGCTCGACATGGAAATGTCTTTTGTTGAGCAAGAAGATGTCTTCGAAGCAATCGAGCCAGTTCTTAAAACCATCTTCAAAAAATACGGCGTAAAAAAAGCCTCGGATGAGAAGTTTGTTCGCATCAAGTATGAAGACGCGATGTTGAAATACGGCATCGACAAGCCTGATTTGCGTAATCCAATTTTAATTTCTGACGCGACTGAAATTTTCCGCGGCTCAGATTTTTCGATTTTTGCTAAACAAATCGAGCAAGGCGCAACTATTCGCGCGATTCCTGCTCCGAAATGTGCGGCGCAAGCTAGATCATTCTTTGATAAAATGATCGAATTCGCGCAAGGCAACGGCGCCAAGGGTTTGGCTTACATTATTTTTGATGAGAATGGCGAAGGAAAAGGTCCGATCGCGAAATTTTTATCAGCAGAAAAATTAGCTGAATTGAAAAAAACTGCCGGCTTAGAAAATGGCGATGCGGTTTTTTTCTCATGTGGAAAAAAATCCGAAGCCGCGAAAATCGCCGGCCAAGTGCGTATAAAACTCGGTAATGATTTAAAATTGATCGACGAATCAGTTTACAAATTCTGCTGGATCGTCGACTTCCCGATGTATGAAATGGATGAAGAAAATGGAAAAGTTGACTTCTCGCACAATCCTTTCTCAATGCCACAAGGAGGTCTTGAAGCCTTGAATTCACAGGATCCACTCACCATTAAAGCTTTCCAATATGACATCGTTTGTAACGGTGTTGAATTGTCTTCAGGCGCAATTCGCAATCACAAACCAGAAATCATGTACAGAGCCTTCGAGCTTGCGGGATATGGTCGCGAAGTGGTTGAAGAAAAATTCGGCGCGATGCTTAACGCTTTCAAATATGGCGCTCCGCCACACGGTGGTATAGCTCCAGGAATTGATCGAATAGTCATGCTTCTTGCCGATGAACCAAATATTCGCGAAGTAATTCCATTCCCGATGAATGGCAGAGCGCAAGATTTGATGATGAATGCGCCAGCTGAAGTTTCTTTGAAACAATTACGCGAATTAGGTCTGGAGTTAAAGAATTTAAAAAAATAATTTTCGCGAAAATCTTTCAAAAAAACTCCCCCGCCTGCGTGATGGAATGGTAGACATAACGGACTTAAAATCCGTGGAGCTTTATCGCTCTTGCCGGTTCAAGTCCGGCCGCAGGTACCAGCTCTCCCAATAGTTCAGTAACTGCATGAGTTTTACCAAAAAAATAGCACAGTTTTTAGCGCTGATTTTTTTGGCCTTACCACTTTTTTCCTGCAAGGAAGGTTGTGTTGCCGCTGATGAATTTGACTCCCAGTCAATAACAATCGAATCACTCCCTGATCAAATATACGGAAGTTACGATCCGATTAATGGCGGCCAAAGAGTCGATTGGAAAAATACTGAATTAAGAGTTAACGGCTTGCCTTTATTGATGCAGATCTCGGGATCATGGTCTTCTTTGCAGGGTGGCAGCAGTGGAAGTCAGGGTATCCTCGATAGACTACCTCGCTGCAACATATGTACAAAAAGAGATCCGGCGGATAATTGCATATGCCGCTGGGATCAAGAACCAGAGCCAGAACTCGCTCCCTCCGGAAATCCTTACACCTTGGATGCTGATGGAAACACCCTCAACTGCGCCAGTAATGCAGATCACCAAGATGACGCGCTGAGATGCACTTGCACAAAACAACATGGGAAGGCGACTGATTATGGCTTGTATCACTTTCCGCGAGACCTTCTCAATAAAGACGAAACGGTCAAACTTCCGGATCAACAAAATAACTGTAAATACGATCGAGGTTTAGGCGCCTACATGTCTTTGTGGGGATCTAATGGCGTTACAACTCCTTTAAGAGCTTATCACTTATATTCGGAAGAGTCGGTTTGTAACATCACGCTTAACTCCGATGGAGAGTGTATTGATTCGCAGGGCAGAGACAGAACTCGCTGGATCTTCCGCAGCGCCAACAGACTTCCTTTCATGAAGGATGATAATAGCGGAAATACAGACATTGATTTAAACACCGTAGATGACGTTTATCACTCAGCCAATGAGCAGCTTAAAACGATCATGTATGACCAATATTATCGCGATAATTACGGTAGCTACAATGTGCAGATTTTTGGTGGAGTAGGCAAATCTAAGTTTTCCGGCATTCTGGAAAGTTTGGTGGGTTTGGTTGAAGACTCTATTCTTGGTAAAGTTGGTGATGATGGCAAAAGAGAGGGCGGAATTTTACGCTCGATGTATCAATCAATCGTTACCGATTCTGGCTTCGCACAAATATTACAAATCTCTCTCGCTTTATACATCGCGATCTTTGGTGCTGCCCATATTTGGGGATTGGCCGAAATGAATAAAAAAGAAATCTTTGGTCGGGTGATAAAGATTGGTCTGATCATGCTTTTTGTTAGCCCCACAAGTTGGGAATTTTACAACACTTTTATCGTCGGATTCTTCAAAGATGGCTTAGATTACCTAGTTGGAATATTCATGACTTTAACCGACTCAAACATCGAGCAGACCTCGATGATTAAGGTCTCTCAAATGGATCGAGTCACCGATAGCAGCAGTGCCACGCGTTTTGCTTACGTAGATCTCATCATTCGCAATCTAATGTCGGAAGCGGTTTCGAAGAAAATAATATCCCTCTTCTTTACCAACTTCTTTGGCTGGTTCTACATCATCGCCATCTACCTACTCATATTTTTCTTCATCAGCGTAATGCTCTACGTAGCACTGATCTACGTTGTTAACTACCTGATGAAGATTGTTTTTGTGATGTCGATTGGGCCAATATTTATAATTTTTTCTCTCTTCAAAAAAACATCGGGATATTTCCGTAATTGGCTCAGTTACATCGCCGCGAGATCTTTTGAGATGCTGGTGCTTTTCATCGTGCTTTATTTATTCGTGACGATCATCGACAAAAACTTTAACGAAATGTTGCTCTACAATGCCTGCGCTGAACCTTGGGGATTGGGGCCTTTGAAGATGATGGTTTTGAAATCTGATGTTGATCGCGGCCTCGCTCAATGGCTTCTTTATTTTGTCACAATATTCGGGCTTATTTTTATCATGCTGCAAGTGATAGAGCAGGTTCCGCGCCTTTCTGGCTCACTCTTCACCATTAATATTGGCGATGAAAAAGCTGACGGTGGTTACGGTTATGGTGGTGCTGATTTCTATACTGATAATAAGGGATATGCCTCAAAAAGTATTGCCGGCTCGATTGCTGCAGACTTTAAGCCAGTTCAAGATTTTGCCTTAGCGACTTCGACATCTTTGTTTGGACGCGTCGGAAGTGGTGTATTCTACGGCGGACTAAGAGCAATAAATGCTTTAGGAGACATCACTGGATTCAACTCTGTTTACAAATCGACGACATATCGAGGCGGAATTGCTGGTAACTTTATGGACGACAAATTCAAAGCCGCATTGGAAAAAAATTCTGGTAATGAAGATGGGGCAAGAGACGCCTTCAATTCTGAGATGAGAGATTTGTTAAAAACAGATCCATTAAAAATGGCTGCTGTCGGCATCAATGAAAGATCAATCTCCGAATTCTTGGATGAAAAACTAATCAGAGATCCTCTAAGAAATTTCCTGAAAGAAGAGACAAAAAGAATGAAAAAAATGCCCGCCGACCAAATTCCAATTGGTGAGGCCGATGTCTCTGATTACTTAAAGCGTAAAGCTGATGAATGGACTAAAAAGAACTTATCCCAATCATCTGCAAAAAGAGCTTCCGAAATCATGAGAGAGAAAGGCATAAGAGAGCTCATGAGAAATCAAGGAACTCTAAATGCCAAAGAAGCCAAAGAAGCCTTTGCGGGCAATAAAGCTTTGGAAGACAAATTCCGAGCCGATCTCGCCAACCGTCAATTCGCAGAAAAACAAAAAGGGGATAATGCTTGGAAGAATCCGGTCTCCGTAGGTCTAAAAAGATTGCTTAAAAACGCTTACCGCAGATCGGTTGGAGACCCATTCCACAATCCTGGAATGGTCTTAAAATCTTTTGAAAAAGGACGTCTGGACTCTGATACAGGAAATCTTGGCGCGATGCGTTCTTATTTGAGAGAATCTGGTGCTCCAATCGATACAACGGGAATGAATGCAAGCTCAAGAAGAGCGGCCGAAAGACAAAATGAAAGAAATCAATTTTTCAAAGATCAGCTGCGTAAATCAGCTTCAGAATATGCGGGATCGCATCCCGATCATGCCAAGAGAGCGGAATTATTAGGAGTTTTTGGTCGTGATGATGGCAGAACTATTTTTGAAAAAGCTGTAGCTCTAGATCAGCTTAATAAACACAACGGCTTCGGCGGAGAAAGTGCACAAACCAGACTAGCTAAAATGATGGATAATAGAGCAAATTTACTCGCCAGAGAGGCCAAAAAAGGCGATAAAAAAGCAGAACAAGATCTCAAAAGAATGGCAAAAGATGGAATGTATGCCACTAGGTTAGACAGAGAAACGCTGGATGCTTTCATGGCGAAAGAATTAGCTAAAAGGCAGGGGCAGGAAGTAATCGAAAAGGAAAATCAAAAAGAAATCGACGCTGAATTGGAAAGACGACAACAATCTGTCAGAGAAAAACTCGCAGAGATTTCTAGCTTTAGAGCTGATCCAGAAAAAGGTGCGATGTCAGAAAAAGCTGAATTAGACGAGATTTTTGCTAGGTCACAAAAAGAATCTGCAGATGCGAGAAATGAAGAAGAAAGAAGACAATCTTTAACTAATTCTGCTGAAGAGCTAGTTGCCAAAATACCTTCCATTATTCCTGAGGGCACTTCACTTCAAGATATTTTTGGTGCAGGAGCATCTGGGGTTCTTATTCCGGGCGGCAACGTAATGCTTGGCGCAGATGGTCAGCCGCTTGTTGATGCACCTAAAGAAGCACAAATCAACCTATTAAAATTAAACAATAATCAACTTTACGCACAGGTTCAGCTCACTCGACTCAACTTACAGGTGAAGCAAATAGACTTAGAGCAAGCTAAAAGTTCTGGCGACGCTGAAAAAATTCGAGAATTGGAAGGTCAAGTCGCGAAACTCGAAAATGATTTGCAGGACAGAAGAGGTGACTACGACAAAGGAATGAATGATCTCAAAGAACTGTCCAAATAATGAAGTTAAAAAATAAAATATTTTTGCGAGCCCAACAGCGCCAAGGGTTTTAATGGGGAGGTTTGTCGCCACCGGTGGCGACAATTGAGATAAAAAAGCTTAATTAGAAGTGAGACAAAACAGCGCTACCCTTCCCCACTGAAAGATTTTTTACCGCCGAACGAAAAACGTAGCGATTAGCTTTTTTTGTCGCACTGAGCAGATCCATTTTTTTTGCAATATTACAAGCAAGGGCCGAAGCCAAGGTGCAGCCGGTTCCGTGCAGTTGAATATTTTCAATTTTTTTGCTGCTGATGCGGTGAAAATTATTTTTTTCGTCGAGCAAAATATTGTGAATTCTTCCGTCAGAGAAATTTAAATGACCACCTTTAATCAAAACCGCTTCGCATCCTAGAGCCTTTATTTTCAAGGCTGCTTGCTGCATGTTGAAAATATTTTTAATCTCCATTTCCGCTAAAACTTCTGCTTCATCAATGTTGGGCGTAACGATGTAAGCACCGTTAATTAATTTTAATTTTAATGCCGCAATGGCATTTTTTTTGAGAAGTAAATCGCCAGAAGTTGCAACCATTACGGTGTCTAAAATTAGCGGAATATTTTTTGCCTTCTTTCGTAAGAGATCAGCAACGCAATCAATGATTTCAGCGGTTCCAAGCATGCCAATTTTAATCGCGTCGAACTGGATGTCTTCCAAAACAACTGCGATTTGCTCACGTAAAAATTCGATTGGAGAATTGTGAATCGCAAAAACTTTTTTAGTATTTTGTGCAGTTAGGCAAGTGATTGCCGCGGCGGAATAAACTTTGTGCGCGGTGGCGGTTTTGATGTCAGCCTGAATACCAGCGCCACCAGATGGGTCGGAACCGGCAATTATTAAAATTTTTGGAGTCATTATTTAAGAAAAAAGGTGAAGTGGTAATCGCTTAATAATCCTTATGGCTCTAGATGTCAGTCTGCCTTGTCTTAGTCTTTTTTTGGTCCAGAAAGCCAAGTGACATCGCTTTCAAACTATTTCTGGGAGAGGTATCCAACATTTTTTTACCAAGCATTCGAATATTTTCCTCCCCTTCTTTTTCGGTAATCTTCAAAGCGTCTTCTACCAGAACATCAACAACCGAAGGAATGTAGCGAGTTTTAAATTTACTATTTTGAGCATCCGATTTGCCTTCTTGCATCCGAGCAAAATATCCATCCGGACGATTGATTAAATAGCAGGCAACCTCTCTTGTAACGCTTTCGTAGGATGCATCTACGGCCTGTCGCATTTCGCGATTATTCTGAATATTTTCAACCGTCAAAACGTCGCTCGGGAAATTAATTGGCTCGCCACTTATTAATTTTGCAACTTCAGCTTCGTTCATGGCATTAGTAAAATCGGAGCCGTATTTCGCCCGATACTCCTCAATCACTTCACTATTTATTGAAAAAATCTGACCAGAACTTGGATGGTAAATTGCTACCTCGCCAAATCTTTTTAGCAGATTTGGATTTCCCTCTTGGAATGAGTGATCTGAAGAAAAATAATCTAAATTCATTTTAGGAACGTCACCGATGAATTTAGAATAATTTGAGAGAGCTGCGACAGTGTTCTCTTCCGTGGCATCAGTCCAAGTTTCATTGTAAGGAAAGATTTTGGCCGCGTCTTGAAATCCTCTTCTCTGGAAAATCTTTAATTTAAGTTTGAACAAGGCGGGAATTGGAACTAGCGGAAATTGATCACAATGCAAATCGTTGTGAGGCAGGTTGGTTCGGCCATCAACGGGATATGCTCTAAAACCTTTTCCCAAACTTTCTAAGGATAATATTCCGCCTCTTTGTGTTTGGTAGGGCATGATCGGCAAGCCGGGAAATAAGGCAGTAGCTGGGCCACTCAATTTTTGGTATTGAAGATTTTCAGAGTCCAATGAGCGAAAAAGTAAAACTCTGTATTTGCTTTGCATTTCATCCCCCTCATCAGCGCGATAAGGATTCTTCATTTCATTGCGAGAAGCCGAGTAAAATCTGACTTGGAACCAAGGAAAATGATTTCGCGGAATTGCTTTCTTCACAGAATAATTAAAGTTCGTAAACTACCTTTCCAGCCACTACAGTTCTAATCGCGCGACCTTTCACCTTAAATCCGTCAAACGGAGAATTTTTGGATTTGCTGTAAAATTTTTGCGAATCGATTTCCCATTCAACATCAAGATCAATCAAGACCAAATCAGCGCGCGCACCCTTTTTAATAACTCCGCCGTCGTAGTTAATTATCTCTGCCGCGTTGCAAGTCATTTTCGCAAGTAGATCGCGAAGGCTCAACACGCCTCGATGTACAAGATTTAGCGAAAGTGGTAGCATTGTCTCAACACCAACAATTCCGAAAGTTGCTTCTGACAAAGGTTTTTCTTTTGAAGCTAAATCGTGCGGCGCGTGATCGGTTGCAATCGCGTCAATCAAGCCCGAACGCAAACCTTCGATCAATGCCAAACGATCTTTTTTAGAACGCAGCGGCGGATTCATTTTTGCGTTAGTTCCTGATTTCAAAACTTGTTCGTCATCCAACATGAAATGGTGCGGAGCTACTTCTACCGTAGCTGCAAGCCCTTTGTCTTTCGCGCGTTTAATCGCGTCCAAAGCCTCTTTGGTTGAAACGTGAAGCAAGTGGTAACGACCGCCAATCGCTTCAAGAATAGCCAAATCGCGCTCAACAATTACCGATTCAGAAATATTTGGAATACCACGCACACCAAGTTTTTTCGACACTTCGCCTTCATTGATGCAGCCTTTATTGGTAAGGTTTAGATCTTCTGCGTGCTGAGCAATTACAACTCCAAGATCGCGTGAATTTTCGAAAGCACGACGCATTAATTGCGCATTCATTACCGGCAGACCGTCGTCAGTAAATCCTACCGCCCCAGCATCTTTCAAGGCTGGTAAATCCGCCAGTTCTTCACCTTTCATGTTTGTTGTAACACAGGCGTAAGCGCGAATATTGCAATGCGCGACTTCGCGGGCTTTGCTGTGGAGATCGTTTAACACTTCAACTGAATCAAGAGTTGGAATGGTATTTGGCTGACACACAACCGCAGTGATTCCACCCGCCACCGCTGATTTCGAACCTGAATCTAAATCTTCTTTGTGGGTTTGACCGGGGTAGCGGAAATGCACTTGAATGTCGATCAATCCGGGTGCGAGTACGTGACCTTGGCAATCAATAATTTCTGCATCTTCGACAAAAATATTTTCACCAAAATCTGCAATTTTATCGCCAATGGTTAAAAGGCTTCCGAGCTTGTCAAATCCTGACTTCGGATCAATGATGCGTGCGTTGATGTAGAGAGTTTTTTTATCTGCAGAAATTGGGTTTAAGTAAGGTAAATCGAAGTTTGACATGAGCTGAGAATTGGATTGAGAATTTTTTTTGATTACTAACTTTTGCCGCTCTTTTTCTTAATATCAAAAGAACTCCTCGCATGCCGCACGTAATCATCGAACATTCCGCAAATTTCCCAAAAAACTCGATTCAAGAAATTCAAACTGAGATTCAAAAAATCATGGCCTCAATCACTGAAGGCAATTTTGATCCAGATCAGTGTAGGTGTCGTAGCATTTCTTTTGACGAATATTTGGTCGGATTTGCCAATCAATCAAACGCGTCATTCATTCACATTTCGATTAAACTTCTTAGCGGGAGATCTGTTGAGGTCAGAAAAAAACTCGCCGCAAAAAGCAGAGATTTTGTTGAAAAAATTTTTAACGAACTGGGCCTTAAAAATAATCGCTGCGACATTTCGGTGGATGTGATCGAAATGGATCGCGAAACTTACCAAAAAATTCGAATTTCGTGATTAAGCAAAATTAATTGAATCATTACCTTCCCAAGCAGCAGCTTATGAACATTCAGACTCGGTCTGGTGCAGAGGGATCCAATAACGCTAAAGGCTTAGATAACAATTTATTGCTGAGCAGAAGTTTTTTTAATCGAAAGAATAATTTTTCCGGCAGCGCCTTTCGATGATTTTTTTGACTGAAATTCTGAAATTATGATCGCTGATTTTTCATCAACCAAATATATTTTATCTTCAAAGCCAAACTCTTCTTTAAGTCCTTTCGAGTCTTTGATATTAAGGCTGTAGATCATTTGTGCAGCGTTGCCCTCTTGTTTGCCGACTAGAGATTTAATAGCATCGTGGCCAACTCCTTCAAAGGATCCATCAGCGTTAGTGGTAATTAACCAAGTTCTGCTGCTCTTTGCGCTGTCAGAGCCGCGATAACTAAACTGCAAAACGCCTCTATTTTCTTCCCACTTGCCGTTAATTTTTGTAGTAAAAGTTTCGATAATTTTTCCAGCTGAATCTTGCTTAATCGCAAAACCCTCGAGATCGCCATCAAAGAATTTTTTAAAATCCATTTTAACTGATTTGTCTAGATAATCCAAATTCCGAACCTCTTTTTTGCTAAACGAGAACTCAGCGCAGGAAGAAATTGTTAAAACCGTTACGATTAAAGAGGCTGCTTTGATAAGTTTTTTCATATTTTTTGATTGAGTAATTAATTTAATTTTATTCCCACTCGATTGTTCCCGGTGGTTTCGAGGTGAAGTCGTAGACCACGCGGTTGATGCCGCGAACTTCGTTGATGATGCGATTTGCGACTGCACACAAAAATTCAGATTCAAAGTGATAAACCTCGGCTGTCATCCCATCAATTGAAGTGACGGCACGAAGAGCCAAAACATTTTCGTAGGTTCGCGCATCGCCCATTACACCGACGGTTTTGATTGGAGTTAAGACCGAAAAAGCCTGCCAAATTTTGTCGTAAAGTCCGGCTTTGCGGATTTCTTCGATGTAGATTGCGTCAGCTTCTTGCAGCACTTTTATTTTTTCTGGCGTGATTTCGCCAATGATTCGAATTGCCAAACCTGGGCCCGGAAATGGGTGACGACCAACTGTCGTGTCAGGCAATCCCAACTCTTTTCCAAGCACCCTCACCTCATCTTTAAACAACATTCTGACGGGTTCGAGCAATTTCAATTTCATCTTTTTTGGCAAGCCACCAACGTTGTGATGCGATTTAATTGTTTGGCTGGCGCCTTTGTTTGGATGGCTCGACTCGATTACGTCGGGATACAAAGTCCCTTGCGCGAGAAAAATTGCGTCTTTGATTTTCGCTGATTCCTTGTCGAAAACTTCGATGAAAGTTTTGCCAATAATTTTGCGTTTTTTCTCGGGATCAGAAACGCCTTTTAACTTCGATAAAAATAATTCCGAGGCATCGACGTAAACCAGATTAGTCTTAAATTTTTTGGCAAAAACTTCTCTGACCTGCGCGCCCTCGCCTTTTCTCAAAAGGCCGTGATCAACAAAAATGCAGGTTAATTGTTTGCCAATTGCTTCGTTGATTAAAGCCGCAACCACCGATGAATCCACGCCACCACTGAGTCCGCAGATCACTTGATTTTTGCCGACAATTTTTTTGACACGAGCAATTTCTTCTTTTTTGAAATTTTTCATCGTCCATTCCGGTTTACAGCCGGCAATTTTTACGACGAAGTTTTCGATTATTTTTTTGCCGTCGATTGAATGCACAACTTCCGGATGAAACTGCACGCCGTAGATTTTATTTTTCTCGTCAGCGATTGCGGCGTAAGGCGCTTTTGGCGTGTTGGCGATTACTTTGAAGCCTGTTGGAATTTTGCTGATGTGGTCACCGTGCGACATCCAAACTTGTTTGTTTTTTACTCCGACAAAAAATTTCGAAGTAGAAATAACTTTGATTTCCGCCTTGCCAAATTCACGTTCAAAAGATTTTCCAACTTTGCCGCCAAGCAAGTGACAGATTAGTTGCTCGCCGTAGCAAATTCCTAAAATTGGCAGACCTAGATCGAAGATTTTTTTATCAATTGTTGGTGCGCCTTTTTCGTAAACTGAAGCTGGGCCGCCGGAAAAAATTATTGCTTTAGGCGCAATTTTTTTGATTTCCTCGAGCTTGATGTCGGGATTTTTTACTTCGCAAAAAACGCCAAATTCACGAATTCTGCGCGCGATTAATTGAGTGACTTGGCTACCGAAATCGATGATTAGAACTGAGTTGTTCGACATATTTTTAAGTACATTTTTTTAAGTCGTCATTGCGAGCGAAGCGAAGCAATCCAGTGCGTTAATGGATTGCCACGTCGCTACGCTCTTCGCAATGACGAACTACTGAAGAATTGCTTTTGAGATTATTTTTCTGATTTGTTCGGCAGAAGATTTGCGTTTGAGAATTTGATTTATCCCCTCACACAAATCGAGTTTTACTTTTAATTTTTTACCAAGAGCGACTAAGGCTGAGGCGGATGAAATGCCTTCGTAAGTTTTTCCGATTTCTTGTTCTTTTTCTTGTGCAAGCAAAACCCCAAGCGAGTTATTGCGCGATTTTTCTGAGGAGCAGGTGAGAAAAATATCGCCAAATCCCGCAGCATTTACGACGTCGGTTGAGGCTTTAATTTCCTTACAAATAACTTGAATTTCGGAAATTCCCTTCATCACCAACGCAGATTTGGCATTAATACCAAGATCAAGCCCATCAACAATTCCACAGCCAATCGCCATTACATTTTTAACTACGCCACAAATTTCAGCGGTGCGCGGATCTTTGAAATAAAAGGCGCGAAAGTGATCATTGTTTAAAAGATTAATCACCGTCATCGCTAATTTTTTATTTTTTGAAGCAATCGTAGTGATTGTTGGAACTTCGTTTGCAACCTCAGCGGCAAAATTTGGACCAGATAAAACTACGTAGTTTTTATTGCCGGTAATTTTAGCAAATGAATCACTTAAAAGCTCTCCAGTCTTAGCGTTAAGACCTTTTGAGCAAATTGCAAAAATCGTATTTTTTTTGAATTTCGTCAGCGCGATTTTTTGAAAAACCTTAACGCAAGCAATGCTGGGAGTGACAATAAAAACAAAATCGACATCTGTCACAAAGTCCCTTACGGCGAAGATTTTTGGACTTAGTTTTATGTTGGGTAAAAATTTTGAGTTGGCGCTCTCGTGACTTATTTCATCAATAATTTCACTTTTATTCGCGTTCAAAAAAACTTCGTTAGAATTTTTGGCGATTAAGTTGGCGATTGAGGTTCCCCAAGCTCCCGCACCAATTACTAGGATTCTTTTCATGAAATTTTTTCGATTAAAACAATTGCATTTGCGAATGATTTTTCGTCACTCAACGAAAGGTGAATCGCAAAATTCTCGCAGTTAAAATGTTTTTTAATGAACGCATTTTTTTCGTTCAGAATTTTTATTCTTGGTTTACCGAAATCATCATTTTCAACTTCAATATCTTGGAAGTTAATTCCGCGACCGATGCCCAAACCAAGAGCCTTTGAAAAGGCTTCTTTTGCAGCAAATCTTTTAGCTAAAAAAATTGCGGAAGAGATTTTTTTTTTACTTTCGGCGCTCTCGTTTTTGGTGAAAATTTTTTGTAAGAATTTTTTTCCAAATTGATCTTCAAGATTTTGAATCCTTTCCACCGAGACTAGATCTATTCCAATTCCAAGAATCATTAGGAAAAAAATTGCATGTTTAGGAGGTGATTTTTAGACAGCGCGCAAACTACTTAACACGTTATCGCAAATTCAAATGCTTTCTGAAAAAAATATTGTCGTCACAATAGGAAACTATGGCGCGATCGTTGCTTTGCATTCAGGCGGTAAAATAGAAGATCACGTCTTTCTTGATGATTTTAATGAAGAATCTCGCACCCAAATTTCTAAAATCTGCTTAGCGAATAAGCGCCACCCAATTTACGTTTTGCTCGATACGATCGATCAAAGTTACAAGAAAAAAATCTACCCTTCAGTAAAGAAGTCCGATCTTGCCAAAATCGTGAAACGCGACTTGGCAAATGATGGAGACACTACCCTTCTAAAAGGGTACATGATCATGAACAGCAAGAAACCTAGTATTAAGAAAACCAAACAAGGTACGTCGGATCGCTGGGAATGCTTATTTATTTCATCTTCAGATTCAGATCTGATCAATAAGTGGCTAGAATACCTCTTGGAAATGCCCAACAATCTTGTTGGTATCTACATGTCGCCGGTCGAAACCTTCGGCCTATTCCAAATGATGCAAGCGAGCATCAAATCGCATTCAAAAACAAAAAATAAAAACAACGATCTCTACTGCGTCGTACTTCAGAACCAAGTTAGTGGCATCAGACAAATCGTATTTTCAAGCCAAGGAATAGTCTTTACTCGTATCGTTAATTACGATTTCAACCAAGCAGATTTTTTAGAAAAGTACGAACGCGATCTTTACAGCACCTTCGAATATTTAAAAAGAATCTTTCCGAATTTGATGATGTCGGAATTGGATATCGTGAACATCTTTCCGGAAAAAGCTCTGTCGCTAATAGGCAATATTAGTAATCCGGAGTTAAACTTGATTAACTACACTCCGAACCAAGCCTCAATAGCTATTGGATATCCCTCCCTTTTGGATTCAGACAGTAGTTTTTGTGATTTTTTAGTTTCGAAAGCTTTCTCTAAAGGAAAAAAAATTCTAAAATTCACCACACCCAAAATAAATATTTTGGAGAGATTTTTTCTCACCATCAGATATTCCTATTACCTAAACCTAGTTTTGATCGCATTGATAATCGGGACTGGAGTTGCGAACTTGTTTTCTCGAGACAAGGTAGCTCAATCGATAGAAGCTGCCGAAACTATCCGCTACAAAGCTAGCGAAGAACTATCCTTGCTAAAAAAATTAGTTTTCGAAGGCAGTAAAATTAACGATGAGAATAAAATTGTACTTGCAGAAAGGGTGATTGATTTCGGAAAAGTTGATGAAGTTCTAAATCAAAAAAAAGGACTTACCGAATCCTACACTAAGATGAATTTTCTTAGAAACTTTGATGTAAAGCTAACATCATTCTCTTTTAGCGCCGTCAATTTCAACAACACCTATCCCAGCCAGAACCTAAGCTACAAAATCACGTTCGCTGGAAATATGATAAATAGAACTGGTGACATCGAAGACCTATTTCGTCAATTCGACTATCTAACCGCAGAGATCAAAAAGAATTTCCCTAGCACTAATTTAAAATATGAAGAGCTGCCTCGAAGTTTAGATTTTGGTACCAAGTATTATGAGTATCCAGTTAACTTCACTATAGTCGACGGCGTGACAGCCGCAGTTAACGAAGCCTTACCTGTGGAGGCGAAATGAAAATTCCTGCTCTTAAAAAACGAATAAACAGAAATCTCGCTCTATCCGGCATTTTTACGATAATTTTTGGATTCTCATTTTATCAATTTGCAAACCAGAAAAACATCGTAAAAACCAAAGTTGATGCCATCGGAGAAGAAACCTCCAAAATCAATTTAGAGTTATCAGATCTTCAGAGCAAAACCGTTGAAATAAAAAAATATAAAGAGCTTTGGCCAACAATTCCGGAGAGTAAAAAAAACACCTCTGGAGTGAAGGTTGATGATGTAACCGCAAGAATAAATTCTATTGCCAAAAAATACGGAATTACAAATCCAACTCTCAGAATAAGCGTTCCTGAACTGATTAAAGGCGGAGTCTTTGATCTCAAAACTGCTAACGTAATGATAATGACTGCGAGTATAAATTTCTCCGCACCAAACGATGTAAAAGCGGTTATGTTTGTTAGTGACTTCATTGAATCTCTGAAAGGATATCCAATCGTAACAAACTTCAGCATAATCAAGAACAAAGAATATACTGGCGAAGAGTTAATCGAATTAAGCACTGGAAAGTCTTCTGGCTTGATAACTAGCAAGATCGATTTCTATTGGTACATCTACAGAGACTTAGAAAAAAAACCCGAAGGAGATCAAGAAAATCAAGTTACTGAAGAAAAGCCGATAAACAAAGAAGCGGAGGTGTTAGATGAGCAAAAACCAACTCCTTAACCTAATCCTAGTTTTAACTTTTTTTTGCTCTCAATCCCTTGCTCAAAAGACTGAAAACTTTTCTGAACAAAATCTGCCAAGTGAATCTATAAAAAAAGAAGACCTAACAAATCTATCCACCGAAGACGCCCCCATCAAAAAGTTAGAGGTTAATAAATCGACATTGATCAAAAAAGACGACTCTTCAAACAATTCGATCGGTTCGCTCCTGCTTAATAAAAAGGTCATCTCACTTATGTATGACGACGATCAAAATGCCAATATTGATCGCGCTGTTGATGCCTTTAAAAATAATAAAAAATTTCTTCCCGAAGAAACAGACGAGCAAAAAGAAATCGCTAATGAAGAAAAGGATGGAGCGAGAAATAGAAAATCATTCATCTACTTGGCATCAATTCTTTATTTAACAAAAAATGATTGGGTGGTTTGGGTGAATGAACAAAAAATCACCCCTTCAAGCAATAGGCCTGAAAAAGAAATTTATCTTAGCTCAGTAAAAAATGATCTGATCGCCATAACTTGGAAATTAAGCCTCAGTAAATGGAAAATTTTATCTCAACAAGGTCCTGAGGCAGAAACTCCCGAGCTCAATGAGAGCAATCAAGTCGTAGTTAAATTTGAATTAAAACCCAACCAAACATTTTCTCTCGCCGAAAATAGGATTTTTGAAGGTCGAGTCACGGATTTATTCCTAAGTAAAAAAGAAACAAAAGCTGCCCCGACAAATTCGGATCCACAACAAAAACAAGGCGATGTTAACAACTAAACCACGCTCTGGATTCTCCATTTTTGAAATATCGATAACGCTTTTACTGATCGCATTAATAGCCGCTGGTGCTTTATCAGCATCTCGCGTCGTTTCTTACATGATTTTAAATACAGCAAGAGAGGATACGGAAGAATCGGCAATTAAATACATGAGACGAGACGTGATAGTTTGGTTTGACTCAACATCCGAAAAAAGTTTCATCGATAGCGAAGTCAAAAATGGATCGAGAATTAGCACTTGGTATGAAACTAAACCGATATCAACAATCCCCGCCGCCGCAATACAAAATGACCCCGATAAACAACCAACCTACGCAGCAACTGCAATCAATGGCCTACCCGCTTTAAAATTTGATGGAATTGACGATTCAATGTCGATCACCGCGGCAAGCTACGTAACATCTGATGCGCCATTATTTTATAATAATTTCTCAGTATTTTTAGTGGCTCAAGCAAAGGATAATATCGTCGCCGAAGCTGAATCAAACAAAGGAATATCTGGACAAAAAAATCAAAGATACGCGCTTTTTCCCCCCTCCGGTGACAACATCTATCCAAACATTCGCGATTCAGCTAGCGCTGGGATTTCTTTCGGCCTGAATGGAATAAGTTTTTATGAAAACTCCGAAGGCTACACACCGCCAATCATGTCTTCATCTGCTGGATATTCTCGCGCCTCAGCAATTCTGATGGAATACAAAAACAAGACTCCAAAACTTTATGTTAATGGCAAACAAACTAAAGTCGGATTGACTAGTATTAAAAATCGCGTTTTCCCACCTTTTTACATTGGTGGTGGCCCATCTCCTTGGGAATCTTACGGAAATTTTTCTGGCCATATTGCTGAAATAATAATCATCAACAGATCGCTAACAAAGGAAGAGATAGACGATGTTTTCTCTTACCTCAAAAAGAAGTGGAAGCTCAACTACTAACCAGAGATTCCGAGTCTAACCAATGTTAAAATAGCCAAAATCAAACTCGCATAAACCACTAAAACGAAACGATGGTTTTTCAGAGAAAAAATTTTTGGATTTCTTTTTTCAGTTGAACTTTCACCAACCAACTTCTCTCCCTTAATTTCAGATTTCTTAAGAAAGATTTTTTGCAGAAGAAGTTTTTCGACCAAAAAAACCCAAAATAAATACACAAAAATCGGCAAGAATGCCGGCCAAAGTTTTAGAATAATTCGCAACATTCTTAACAAAATAAATTGAAGCACTGATCACAAAACACAGATTCTAGAAAACTGGCTTGTGATATTATCGCTTAATCAAAAGCGATAAAATTCTCCCGATTTTAAACCAACAAAATGAGGCGTTTTTGTTGTGTAAAATTTATCTTTTCTCAAAAACCGCGACGTAATTTACCGACAAATCATCGACCTCTTTCCACTCGGAGTTGAAAATATTATAATGGAATCCGCGCAATTCTCTTAGCTGCAAGCCAGATTTCTTGGCGTAAGAATTTATTTCCGAAGGTTTTAAAAATTTTCTCCAATCGTGAGTTCCGATTGGCAACCAGCGTAACAAATATTCAACCGCAATTTTTGCCAGAGCGAGTGATTTCAAATTTCGATTCATTGTTGCGACAAAAATAAGTCCACCCTCCTTCGTAAGCTCGGCAAGACTTTGCAAAAAACTCTCGGGATCGGAGACGTGCTCAATAATTTCTAGCGCTAAAACCACATCAAATCCCTTAGCCAATTTATTCTTTAATTCTTCCGCGGTTGTCGCTTGGTAATCAATTTTTAGCGCAGATTTTTCAGCGTGAATTTTTGCGACTTGAATATTTTTTTCTGAAGCATCAATTCCCACGACTTCAGCTCCCGCAAGCGCTAAAGGCTCTGAAACCAAACCACCTCCACAGCCTACATCTAAAATTTTTACGCCAGAAATTCTCGAAAATTTCTCTTCGATTTTTCTACGCAAATGTGAAAGACGAATTGGATTGAATTGGTGTAAAGGCTTGAATTTACCAGTCTCGTCCCACCACTCGTCAGCAATGCGTGAGAATTTTTCTACTTCTTTTGGATCGATTGAGTTCATTTTTTGATTTTTTTATCTTTAAATTACGCCGCTTTTGCACCTTTTTTAGAGGCTATTCGCTAATTTCTTCGACATCTTCATTAATCTCAATCAACGAATAATTTGTAACAATTTGTCAGAAAAATCTTTGATCGAAAACTTTTCTTTCCAGAAGGGGTTGATTAAGTTGTCGGCGCTTTCTCCTAAGCAAATTTCCAAGATCAAAATTTCTCAAAATGACAGCTACAACCATTGGGCAAAAATTCGTTTATTCTTTCGGCGACGGCAAATCTGAAGGTGATGCTTCGATGAAAAATCTTCTCGGCGGTAAAGGTGCAAACCTTGCTGAGATGTCTAAAATGGGCTTGCCAGTGCCCCCAGGATTTACGATCACAACTGAGTTCTGCGATTTTTATTACAAGAACGATAAAAAATTTCCTGACGCTTTAAGAAAAGAAGTCGCTGTCGCGCTCGCGCAAATCGAAGAAAAAATCGGCGCGAAATTTGGTGATGAAAAAAATCCGCTACTTTTCTCTGTTCGTTCTGGCGCTAGAGCCTCAATGCCTGGCATGATGGATACAGTTTTGAATTTGGGCTTAAACGACAAAACAGTTTTGGGTCTTGCTGAAAAATCCGGCAATCGTCGCTTCGCTTTCGACTCTTACCGCCGCTTCATTCAGATGTATTCGAACGTTGTTCTTGGTTTTGATCATCACAATTTTGAAGTGATTTTGGACGAGAAAAAACACGAGTTCGGCGCTTCTGCAGACACTGATCTTACAACAGAAAATCTCGAAGAAATCGTCGCTCTTTTTAAATCTGAAGTGAAAAAAGAATTGGGATTCGACTTCCCGCAAGACGTCAACGAACAGCTCTGGGGCGCGGTTGAAGCGGTGTTTGCTTCTTGGATGAATAATCGCGCAATCGTCTACCGCCAACTTAACGACATCCCGGCCTCTTGGGGAACTGCGGTGAACGTGCAATCGATGGTTTTTGGAAATATGGGCGACACTTCCGCAACCGGCGTGGCATTTACTCGCAACCCTTCAACTGGCGAGAAAGAACTTTACGGCGAATATCTAATCAACGCGCAAGGCGAAGATGTTGTTGCTGGAATTCGCACTCCGCAATCAATCACCAACTCAGGCAAGAAGCAGCTCAACTCGGTTTTACCTTCAATGGAAGAAACCATGCCAGACGTGTTTTTAGAGCTCGAAAGAATCTACAAAAAACTCGAGCTGCACTACCGCGACATGCAAGACATCGAATTCACCGTGCAAAATAAAAAGCTGTGGATGCTGCAAACCCGCAACGGCAAACGCACGGCGCATGCTGCGGTTAAAATCGCTGTCGACATGGTGAATGAAAAATTGATCGACAAAAAAGACGCTTTGAAACGGATTGATCCAATGAGTCTCGATCAACTTCTTCACCCAACTCTTGATCCAAAAGCAAAAGTTCAAGTGATCGCTAAAGGTCTTCCAGCCTCTCCAGGTGCCGCTTCAGGCATCGTCGTATTTTCTTCAGCTGAAGCAGAAAAAAAATCAGAAAATGGCGGAAAAGTTATTTTGGTGCGTGTTGAAACTAGCCCAGAAGACATCAAAGGAATGCACGTTTCGCAAGGAATTCTCACCGCTCGCGGCGGCATGACATCTCACGCAGCCGTTGTCGCACGTGGCATGGGAACCCCATGCGTTTCTGGCGCATCTGGTCTTCACGTTGATCACGCTGGACAATTTTTCACCGCCGGTGGCGTGAAAGTGAAAGAAGGCGACGTCATTACCATCAACGGTTCAACCGGTGATGTGATTCTCGGTTTGGTTCCAACTTTGAAGCCAAATCTTTCCGGCGATTTCGAAACAATCATGAAATGGGCGGACGAAGTTCGCGTGCTTCGAGTTCGCACAAATGCTGAAACTCCACTTGATTGCCAAGTCGCGCGTGACTTCGGTGCAGAAGGCATCGGCCTCTGCAGAACTGAGCACATGTTTTTCAGTGAAGACCGCATTATTTCTGTGCGCGAAATGATTTTGGCAGAAACCCTAGAAGGTCGTAAAAAAGCCCTCGCGAAACTTTTGCCAATGCAACGCAATGACTTCGTCGAGATCTTCAAAATCATGGCTGGATTACCTGTAACCATTCGCCTTCTCGATCCTCCTCTTCATGAATTCTTGCCGCACAAAGACGGCGAAATCGCTGAAGTTGCGAAAGCTGTGGGCGTTGATGTTAGCTACGTCAAACACCGCATCAGCCAACTTCACGAACAAAATCCAATGCTCGGCCACCGCGGCTGCCGCCTTGGAATTTCTTATCCTGAAATCTACGAAATGCAGGCAAGAGCGATTTTTGAAGCTGCGTCAATCGTGAAAAAAGAGACCGGCAAAGACGTGCTTTTGGAAATCATGGTTCCGCTAGTTGCCACTAAAAAAGAGCTGCAAATTTTGAAAACTTTGATCGTTGCCACTGAGAAATCTGTCGAACAAGAAACTGGCGCGAAGTTGAATTACATGGTTGGCACAATGATCGAGCTGCCTAGAGCGGCCTTACTCGCCGACCAAATCGCCGAAGAAGCCGAATTCTTTAGCTTCGGAACAAATGACCTAACTCAAACAACTTTCGGCCTAAGCCGCGACGACTCCGCCAACTTCCTCGGCCACTACCAAAAAGCCGGAATTTTCGAAAAAGATCCTTTCGCCGAGTTAGACCAAGAAGGCGTAGGCGCCTTAATCAAAATCGCCGTCGAAAAAGGAAGAGCGACTCGTAAAGACATTAAGCTCGGAATCTGCGGCGAACATGGCGGAAATCCTGCGTCGATTGAGTTCTGCCACAAAGCTGGATTGAACTACGTGAGCTGCTCACCGTATCGCGTTCCGATCGCGAGATTAGCGGCGGCTAGAGCGGGTTTGTAGTTTTTATCCTGTGTACTTGGATCACTACACAACTTTAGAAGGAGTTAAGGGGATTTTAGAATCTAACAGCATATACGCTTTTGATGCTTTTCGTTCAAGGAATGATGAGGAGGAATTAGATTTTGGCGTTAATTTAGTTGTTAAGTTCCTTTCTCGAAGGAGCTCCCTTTGTAAAGCAGAACGATTAACTAATTTTATTCATGGCGCTAATCGCGATTTTTTAACTAGAGGGGTCTTTATTCTATGTTTTTCGAAGGCGACAGAGAATGGCCTAGAGTATCAATGGAAAAATTATGGAGATTACGCGATCAGATTCAAAAAAAGTTTTTTGGAACAAAAATTTGAAGACGGTTTCGGTAGTTTTTTCATTGTTAACGCAGATCAAAGTATAAAGTATTTCGATGACTGTGGTAGGGGAAGAGGTGGTAAAAATTTTGATCTCGAATTTTTAGAAGAGTTAAGGTTTCTGCGGAAAAATATTGATCCTAGAGCTTGGATGAATGATGACTCTCTAACTCTAGAGATATTTAAAAATTTTTATAGAGCTGCCTACTTATCAAAGCGATCGGAGTGTGATAACTGTGAGTTTTATCGAGAAGAAGAGAGAAGAATTCTGCGATTAGTTTGGAAAAATAGTGATTCTAGAGATAAGCAAGATCTAACTGAAATTATTGATTTTAAAGGAAGGCCGGCGGTGAAAATGTTTAGCGAACTGGTTTGCAAGAATATTGAGGAGATAGTGGTTGGGGGAAATGGTGATTATGATATGGTGAAACAAATAAAAGAGATAAATGAGTTTGAAATTCGAGTAAGGAAGATTCTTCCTAGTACAGGACCCTAGTGCAGGACGGGGTCTCTGACCCTTACTCCCCCACACCTCCCCCTAGCCAATTAAATCCAACGCTTCTACAAAGAATATAAGACCTATCCACCCTTTATTTTCTCAGTAAACATGGACGAAATATTCACAAAATACTTCTCTA
>JAGWWH010000006.1 GCA_018970485.1 Pseudomonadota bacterium
ATTATCATCATACTGCGCCAATTCAACAGTTCCTAAAGCTTCATTATCTCCGAACAACTCATTTATATTATCTACACTTCCACTATTATTAGAATCATAAACAAGAATTCCATCATCAGAACTAATCCATCCAACATTCTCACGGAGTCCATCAGCATCAAGATCAAAAAATGTATTTGAATTTTCTAAAGATACCAACTCCACACCATCACCATCTAAATCCAACGTAAGTGGATCTATCCTATAAGGACCAGTTGTCCTAGTATCTCGCCATCCATCAGTAACAGGATCAGCTCCAAACTCTGGATCTTCAGGTTCTTCCAATTTTATTCCAAATTGTCCATTTACAAAACCCTGAATCACCACCACATCACCACTCACGCTCTCTAAACTTTCTTGACTCTCCGCAATAAGAAGAACACCAGAAGACATCTTCAAATAATATGTAACTCCATTCACACTTAATTGATGAATATTGTTAGTAGGAGTGCTTCCACCTCCACCCTCTCCACTTCCATCATCAACCAAACTCGCATCCCCTGTAACCCAATTGCCATTAATCACAATCTTACCAGATCGATCTGAATCATTCACTGTGTCAACACCAAACGCAGAACTGAAGTTGTAAGTGTCATAACCTGCACCGCCAAGTAAAGTGTCGTTGTTTTCGTCACCATATAAAACATCATCTCCACCTTTGCCATATAAAGTGTCATTGCCTTCGTCACCATTTAAGGTGTCTTTGCCAGATCCTCCACTTATAGTTTCCGAAAGAGAATGATTGACGGTGAAGGGAGATTCATATCCGGAAAAATATGTCATGTAATCTTTAGCAGTTGTTCCAAAATCGTCTCCACCAACAGATACCGCCCCTGACTCTAAATATGTTTTAAGACCCCCTTCACCAGTTCCAAGTAAATGAGCAACTGCAAGCATTCCTGTTTTTGTTATTTGAATATCGTTAAGAATTTGTCCTTCATATTTTGCTAATCCTTGACTTGTTATCCTTGACCAAAGAATATTCATCCAATCAAGAATTACTTTCTCCTGAATCTGACCATTATTAAGAAAATCCTCTCTACTATTTATTCCGTCCTTTCCTGACCAATTACCAGTCCAATCATTTTTATACAAATTAGTATCACCATCCTTAGTATAATATCCAAGATCATACAGAGCCGCTTCTCCCCACTGATATTTCCCTATAAAACCTATAGGATTAATTTTATCATAATTTTGTTGCCCTCCAGGAATACTGGAAGATTCCCTAAAACCTAAAGCATCTAAAAAATCCTGATACACAT
Organism: Pseudomonadota bacterium; assembly: GCA_018970485.1. Classification (GTDB taxonomy): domain Bacteria; phylum Pseudomonadota; class Alphaproteobacteria; order Rickettsiales; family UBA1997; genus UBA2645. Next base: position 1,305 of record JAGWWH010000006.1, read on the forward strand.
TTGTCATAAAATAATCTCATTTAACAGTTGATATTATAAATAAATTTTTAGAGTTTAGTGAATATTTGCTTAACAATTTTTAAGCTCTTCTGAACAGTAGAAACTTTTTTTCCAATGAAGAGTGAAATTCTTCCAATCCATAACACTTCTACCGAGATTTTTTAGTTGCTCCTTTGTAATTTTTAACTTCTCAATTTCGTCATCTGTTAGTTCTTTGCTATACTTAAATGACATGGAGATATCGTAATAACCGTCCATTGTACTATTTAAAACTAAAATATCCCCCATTGTTCGAAAATGTTGTACAATTCGGGGTCAACGTAGAATTCGGAAAATATAGCACGTTAAGCATTAATCTAAAAAAATTATTTTCTCACAGAGCCAGAATTATTATTGGGATTTTGCGACCCTCCCGAATCAAGTGAAGAGAATGAAGATTCTGGCGATGTTGATTTGTTGCTTCCAACACGATCTCGCCATTTGGTAGAGGATTCTTCTTCTGAGTCGCTTTCCCTTTCTTCTTCTGGTATACTGTCCATACGAGTTCTATCCAACAGCAATGCCATTTTGTAGGCTTCAACGTCTGATCTGAATTTAGAGAAACAGTGTTCGATACATTCCGTTGCTTGGGCTTCAGTTAAGTTTTGTCTGTGTGTATGGATTTTTTTGTAATCAAGCCAGTTTGAGCCGAGTTTCTTTTTTGTTAGGTTTTGCTTTGGATTTTCTTCTATTAGCCTAAGAGTTCTTCTGATTTCTATTAGGTCGTCGTCGTATTCTAATTCATATCTGGCGGGTAAGTTTCTAAAAATACTTCCCATTCTACCAGTAATAGTACTGGCATGATCCATATCGGAGCTAGAACATTCACTTGGAAAGTATATGTAGCTAACACTACTCATATCACTAACATCAAAAGGCTTTCTTTTTCCAAATCCTGTTTTCATTTGCGAACCTCCAACCCTACTGCTGCAGATGATACAAGCTGATTTAATCTTTCACCTTGTACGCTATTTTTCATGTAGAAATTTTCGGGAGAGTCAAATTTTATTTTGGCATAGCTAGATACTCCTTCTTGCAGCTCATTCAATAAAGAGTTAATCGTTACGGTCGATCCTATCTTACCATCTTTGATCATTTGTTGTTCGATCAATCTTCCCCAACCTTTACCACCATTTACCTGAGAATTAGATATTACAGAATTAATCAAAAACCCATTCATTATTGCTTCATATTTTTCTTCCCCAAAATACTGAAGACTTGGCAAAAGCTTTGAAAAAGCCACCTCGGCCTGTGCCACCGTTTTATACATCTCATCTAGGTTATTGCTTCTGGGTAAAGTTCCTTTGTTGTATTTTGGCGCGCCCTCAACTCTTTCTCCTGTTGTTGGATTAGCCTTCATCACATCTTGCCATTCTTCTTGACTTACCGACCAATTTTCTTCAATTAAGCGCTCTGTTCTACCTGACCCAACTTTTATTGGGTAGCGATGGGTTTGATCTACTGGTAAGCTCGGATAATAAAACAACTCACCCATATTTCTGGCCAATTGAGCGTGTATTCGAGGAAGGAGCACTTCGCTTAATTTTTGCTCTAATGGACTTTCTTCTGAATCCTCTAAGTCTGCTGAAGCTGTAGCACTCGATGGCACTGTTATTTCAAACAAACTTTCCACTATTTCTCGAGATACACCCCATTTAGTTTTTAATCTTCCAAGAAACTCTGAATCATTTAGTAAATTGGTCTTTGCCTCTTCTGCATCCTCAGCGCTTGAGTTGTAAACACTAGCTACTCGTTCAATAAAATTATCTAGCAGCAATAAGTTATTTTTAGCCTCTTTCTCCTTTCCAGTATTGGGATTAGGAGCAACGCCTTCAGTTGGGTAGCTAACATTTGGCATTTTGTTGGCGCCAAATAAACAGACATCCATTGTTGCCTCAATCATTTTGGCATATTGCGCTCTGGCAGCAATTATTAAGGCGTCATGTGTAGCAGAGTAGTCTTCTTCAGACAAGGGATTATTTCCGCTGTCTTTTCTCTCTTTGAGAGATCTTTTGGTAGTTCTAAACCTAAGCGCTTCTTGGCTTATTGCCTCAGTCCTACTAATCAGCTCTTCCATCGCTTCTGGTTTTATTGGAAAAGCTTCAAAAGCTTCTCTCATTTTTTCAGAAGCTTGGGATATTTTTTGACCGGCGATAGCTTTTTTGGCTATTGATTCATAAACCACATAAGCAAGTGCATGTTCAACTTGTGGGCCAGCGGCAGTTCGACCTCGCGTATTTGGAGTGGTGACTGTTGTACCTCCAGTGCTAACTCGTGATTTATTACCGCTGCTTTTGCCATCTCCCATAATTACCTCTGTTGAAGAGTCGCTATCTTTTGACTCTCCTCTTTTTCTCTGAGGTAATTTTTGGATTGGCTCTTCGTCATTTTCTACCAGATCTTTTGGATCTATGGAGAAATCATTGTCAGTTTCTTCCTTTTCATCCGCTATTGCTGAGGCCTTCAGCTTACCACCTCCCCCAACTAATAAACTGTCATCTAATTCTGATGCCGAACTCAATACTACCGCTTTAGGATTACCCAAAGAAGAACCGATTACTTGAGAAGTATTAACTTTTACATCTTCTAGAGATAATGCTGTTGTTGCTTTTAGTAACTCTTCTTCCTGTTCAGGAAAATTTTGATTAAGAGCTTGAAGTAGCTGCTCTCTTGTGTAGCCGGCCTTACTCAAGGTCTGCATCATATCATCTGCATCTTTTTGCGTTACTGCCTTTCTTGTTCTACTCATAAAATAAAAATTGTCTTGAACCGCTTAAATAAAATTACTTTCAGTTTCATTCTTATGCTTAACAAACCACCAGAAAAACCCTCGTTTTCTTGGCACTCTAATTTTAACGCTTAATTGAGTGCAAATTAATAAGTAAACTCGTTGTAATTATCAACACAAGTTTCTACAAATAATGTTAGGTTTTTTTGTTATTAATTTCTCAAATTTAAATTTTTAGGAATGTTGATAGGTTATGTTCGAGTTTCAAAGGCAGATGGTTCTCAAGTTTTAGATTTGCAAAAAGATGCTTTGTTAGAAGCTGGTGTTTCGAAAGATAGAGTTTACGAAGATTTAGCCTCTGGTCGTTTTGATGACAGGCCCGGATTAAATTCATGCTTAAAAGCACTTCAACCTGGAAATACCTTAGTGGTTTGGAAGCTGGATAGACTGGGCAGAAGCTTAAGACACTTAGTTAATATTGTTGAACAACTCAGAGAACGCGGAGTTGGCTTCAAAATACTAACTGGGCAAGGAATGCAGATGGACACCACAACCCCTCAAGGCAAGTTGTTATTTGGGATGTTTGCAACATTAGCAGAGTTTGAGCGCGAACTTATTGCCGAAAGAACTAAAGCTGGTCTTGCTGCTGCTCGTGCTCGAGGAAGACTAGGAGGTCGTCCTCGTAAAATGGATATCAACACTTTGAACATGGCGAGAGCGGCCATGAGTGATCATAAATCTATCGGTAAAGATGTGGCAAAGCGTCTTGGCATAACAACCACTACTTTATACGCTTATGTCAATGGTGATGGCAGTCTTAAAGAAGCTGGGCAGAGGTTGATGGATAATGCTAAAATAAAATCTTAATGCCGCGCAAATCGATTTTATCTGCTGCTGAATGCAACAGTCTCTTAGCTTTTCCAGAAGATAAGGCTAACTTTATCAGATATTACACTTTCGACGAGAGTGATTTATCAATAATTAAACAACACAGAGGCTCTGAGAATCGCCTTGGTTTTGCTGTACAGCTTTGTTATTTGAGATTCCCCGGCATTATTCTTGGTGCCGATGAATTGCCATTTCAACCTTTACTGGAGTTTGTTGCAGAACAAATAAAAGTACCGGTAAAAAGTTGGGAAGATTATGGCAGGCGCGATCAAACAAGGCGTGAACACTTAACTGAATTGCAAACAGTATTTGGATTTAAATCTTTTAGCGCAGATCAACTTCAGAAGTCGGTTCAGGCTCTGACAGACTTGGCTCTACAAACAAATAAAGGAATTTTATTGGCCAAATATCTGTTAGATGATTTGCGTCAACAGAACATTATTATTCCCGCAATTAAAACAATTGAGAGCATTTGTTCTGAAGCAATTACTCGAGCCAACAGGCTTATCTACTCAACTCTCACTAGCTCATTGTTGGCCACTCATCGTCAGCGTCTTGATGAACTTCTAGAGCTTAAAGATGACAGCAATACAACTTGGCTTGCATGGTTAAGACAGTCTCCCTCGAAGCCAAACTCGCGCCATATGATTGAACATATTGAGCGCCTTAAATTTTGGCAGGTTCTTGATCTTCCAGTTGGGATTGAAAAACAAATTCACCAAAACCGTTTACTTAAAATTGCCCGTGAAGCTGGGCAGATGAGGCCAGCTGAATTATCCAAACTGGAAAGTGATAGGCGTTACGCAACTCTTACTGCTTTGGCTTTGGAAAGTATGGCCACTGTAACTGATGAGATTATTGATCTGCATGATCGAATCATGGCTAGATTATTCAGCACGGCTAAAAATAAACATCAGAAAAAATTTCATGAATCCGGCAAAGCAATAAATGAGAAGGTGCATTTGTATGGAAAAATTGGTCAGGCACTTCTTGCAGCCAAGCAAAATGGCACTGACCCATTTTTAGCCATAGATTCTGTAATTCCTTGGGAAACTTTTATCGCAAGTATAGAGGAAGCTCAAACACTGGCTCAACCTGAAGATTTTGATTTCTTGCATCATGTTGGTGAAAGCTATGCCACTTTGCGACGCTATGTGTCAGAATTTCTGGATGTACTCAAAATAAATGCCGCACCCACTGCCAATAGCCTTCTAAAGGCAATTGAGATATTGCGAGCCATGAATTCTTCTAACGCTCGTAAAATACCAATTGATGCACCAACAGATTTTATCAAGAAACGCTGGGCAAAACTAGTGATGACTGAGGAAGGTATTGATCGGCGCTACTATGAACTGTGTGTATTGTCAGAGTTAAAAAATTCTTTGCGCTCCGGAGATATATGGGTCAAAGGCTCAAGACAATTCAAGGATTTTGAGGAATATCTAATCCCAGCAAAAAAATTCTCAGACCTAAAACTAGGAAACAAATTACCCCTAACTCTGTCGACAAATTGCGACCAATATTTGCAGAATCGCTTATCTATACTAGAAAAACAGTTGGCACTAGTGTCTGAGCTAGCTGCAACCAACGATCTTCCAGATGCAATCATTACTGAATCTGGCTTAAAGATTACGCCATTAGATGCTACAGTACCAGAAGAAGCGCAGTCACTAATTAGCCAATCTTCTGCCTTATTACCACGCGTTAAAATCACTGAATTACTGATTGAAGTAGATGAATGGACTGACTTCACAAAGCATTTTACTCACCTCAAAAGCAGTGATAGAGCCAAAGACAAGAAATTGCTATTAACAACAATTTTAGCTGATGGCATTAACATTGGTCTGGCTAAAATGGCGGAATCATGCCCCGGAACAAGCTATGCTAAACTTTCTTGGCTTCAAGCATGGCATATCCGAGATGAAACTTATTCAGCTGCACTTGGAGAATTGGTTAACGCACAACTTCAAGAAGCGTTTTCTAAAAATTGGGGCGATGTCACTACTTCATCATCAGATGGACAGCGTTTTCGTGCCAATAGTAAAGCTGAAAGTACTGGTCATATTAATCCCAAATATGGCGCGGAACCTGGGCGAATGTTTTACACTCACATTTCTGATACATACTCACCATTCAGTATTAAGGTAGTCAATGTTGGCGTACGCGATTCAACATATGTCCTTGATGGTTTGCTTTACCACGAATCAGATTTACGAATTCAGGAACATTACACAGACACGGCAGGTTTTACTGATCACGTTTTTGGCTTAATGCACCTCTTAGACTTTCGTTTTGCACCAAGGATTCGCGACCTTGGAGACACTAAATTGTTTATTCCGAAAAGTGACTCAAGCTATGATTCACTCAAGTCAATGATTAGCAGCGACAGACTTAACACTAAAGCTATTTACAATCACTGGGATGATATTATTCGACTTGCCACTTCAATAAAACAAGGAACTGTCACAGCCTCACTGATGCTAAGAAAACTCGGTAGTTATCCACGTCAAAATGGTTTAGCAATAGCGCTAAGAGAGCTAGGCCGCATTGAACGTACACTATTTATCCTAGATTGGATACAAAATGTTGAACTACGCAGAAAAGTTAATGCAGGATTAAACAAAGGCGAGGCGCGAAACGCACTTGCTAGAGCGGTGTTTTTCCATCGCCTTGGAGAAATTAGAGATCGCAGCTTTGAACAACAAAGTTATCGTGCAAATGGACTTAACTTAGTGACAGCAGCAATCATACTGTGGAACACAGTTTATTTGGAACGAGCCACAAATTTCTTGCGTGAACAAAATCAATTAAAAGATGAATCATTGTTAAAATATCTATCACCACTTGGTTGGGAACACATAAATCTTACTGGTGACTACCTATGGAACAAAATCAATAAATCTGGATCCAGTAAATTCAAGCCTCTAAGACAACTTCAAAAAGCTTAACGTGCTTTATTTTCCGAATTCTACGTTGACCCCTATATGGTTTAAAATTGTCTGTCTTACAATAACAAGTCTTGTATTTTGATTATGTTATTTTTGTTGTCCAAGCTTTTATTTAGTGTCTGAGTGTCGGGCTTTGACCCCATTTTTCATTGACCCCATTTTTCATTTTTTGATCAATAGTTTCACGAAGTTTTCTAATTAAATCATCTGTTTCTTTTCTAATTTCTTCTCTTTATTTTTTAAGTAAACTGCCCAGCACAAAAGCCACTGGACCACGCCCACTGAAAATTATAACCACCTAAATGTCCCGTAACATCTAAAACTTCTCCAATAAAATATAGATTTTTTACTTTGTTTGTCTCAAAAGTTTTGGAAGATATTTCATTGCAATCAACACCACCCAAGGTTACTTCAGCTTTTGCAAACCCTTCAGTGCCATTTGGAATAATCTCAAAATTATTTATTTCTTGTGCAATAATTTTCAGATTTTTATCACTTAAGTCAGCTAAAAAACCATTGATATTATTTTTTTCAAGGAAGTAAGAGACTAAACTTTTTGGCAATATATTAGTTAAAACGCTTTTGATTTCTTGCTTTGGTTTTGTGGTTTTTTCGTTTTTTAATAAAGTGAAAATATCTATTTCTGGAGCGAAGTTAATGCTTAACTTTTGTCCTTGTTGTAAGTAAGAAGAGATCTGCAAAATTGCTGGCCCGCTTAATCCCTTATGGGTGAATAATAGTGATTCTTTAAAAGCTCTTGAGCCAACTTTAACTGAAACTTTTGCACTCACTCCAGACAATTCTTTGGTTTTTTCTAAATCTTTTTCGCTTAAAGTTAATGGAACTAAAGCGGGTGTTGGATTAATTATTTTTAAACCAAAATTTTTAGCAATTTTATATCCAAAATCACTTGCACCCATTTTTGGAATTGAAAGTCCACCAGTTGCAATTACCAAAGAAGTTGCTTTGAAATCTTGATTTTCAGCACTTAAAACAAATTCGTCAGAATCTTTTTTAACATCTAAAACCTTAGTTTCGGTTAATATTTCAACATTATTTTCCTTACATTCATCAAGCAGCATTTTAATAATTTCTTTGGAAGAAATGTCGCAAAATAATTGCCCCAAAGTTTTTTCGTGATAAGAAATATTATGTTTTTCTACTAATTTTATAAAATGATTTTGGCTAAATCTTTTAAGCGCCGAAATGGCAAAATGTGAATTTTGTGATAAAAAATTATCTGGTGTGATATTAAGATTAGTGAAGTTGCAACGCCCTCCTCCAGAAATTCTAATCTTTTGCGCAACATCTTTTGATGATTCAATAACTAAGGTTTTTCTTCCTCTTTTTCCAGATTCAATGGCGCACATTAAACCTGCTGCGCCAGCACCTATTATTATTACATCAAAAATTTTCATTTTATTTATTCTTCTCTAAAGGCTTTGTAATGATAACGCTTCGTCGCTTTTTTCGCTTCGCTCAAAGACGACTCGCGCCAGGGCGGAAGCACAGCTTCATTACCCCCGAGATTCGCTTCGCTCATGCTCGCTGTTCGCTCAAATTGACCATTTAGGTCAATTTGCCGGAGATAAATCTCCGTCGCTCAAGCCCCGCTTTAAGCTAAAAATGTGCATTTAGCACATTTTTACGGTGCTAACGCACCGTCGCTTAAAGCCCAGCACCTATTATTATTACATCAAAAGTTTTCATTTATGGATAATCATATTAGTTATTAATTTGAATTCCCCATTTTTGTCCTAAATAATTTTCAATAGATCTTCTTTCTTCAGTTGTTACAGCGCGGTTTATTAAAATTATTTCTGCGATATAACCTTTCCACGGTTGGCTGGTAATAGAGGATGCAAAAGATCCAACAGAATAACCAGCTAGGCAAGGTGTTTTTCCTGGTGACTGAGTACTTGTTCCAACTGAAGTGCCATTAATATATCCTGAACTTGTGGAACCGCTCATAGTGGCGCTATAAACTTTTGGAATTTTAGACATAGGTGCACTGCCACTAAAGGTTGCATTCAAGTTTACCCAAGCCGTAATATTACCATAAAAAGCTGTAAATTGATTAGATCCATTACTCAATCCCAAATAATAACATTGATCTACATAGCCTGAAATAATTCTTCTGTAACCATTAACATCATCATTAGTTGCCACAACAAAAGCTGAAATATTAGTTGCAGTAAATAAAGTTGTGTTATTAAGAATATCATTAGTGCCATCAAATAAAAGTGCTGGAAGTCCTTTAATTGCGTTATTTGTTAATTTTGGCTTGTTAGTTGTTGCGGGAGCAGTTGAGTTATATTTGATTGAGTAAGGAGAAATGTCATACCACGTGCCAACAGAATTTGAATTTGAATCTGAAGCATCTATTGCTAAATCAAAACTATTTACAGAAGTGGTTTCAAGCCACAAAGTTAAATCTTTTATACTATTAACCGGAGAGCTTTTAGTTAAAGATCTTGCTGTTTGCAATCTCATTTTTGAAACTAAATCCCTTCCTTGAAATATACCAGCAATCAAGATTCCAACAACTAAAATAACTATTGCAAGTTCAATTAAGGAAAATGCTTTCTTACTTTTCATTTTATTATTTTTGATTTTTTTGTCATTGTAAGCAATAAATCTAAAAACTTATGATTTACTTGTTAAGATCTTTTTATCCTACTCTTCTCTAAATGCCTTATAAGCAGATTCTTTAATTGGTGTTAATAAATATTGCAACATTGTTCGTGAACCAGTGATAATAAAAGCAGTAACTGGCATTCCCGGTGTAAGCTTCACATCCTCTTTTAGTTTCTTCAATTCTGCATCAGGAATTTCAATTCGTGCTTTAAAATAAACTTGTCCATTCATTTCATTTTTAAAAGAATCTCCAGAAATAGTTTCTAACTTGCCATCTAATTTTGGCATTAATCTTGCTTTATAGGCAGTCAATTGAACTTTTGCTGTCATTCCTTTGGTCAGTAAATCTATATCAGCAGGATTAACCATTACTTCAGCAATCAAGTGGTCATCTTTTGGAACGATAAACATAATTTCAGATGCTGGAGCAATAACACCGCCAATTGTTTGATGTTTTAAATCCATAATCACTCCTGACGTTGGAGCTTTAATTACTGATCTTTCTAAAGTATCAAGTGCAGCTTTATGTTCACTTTGAAGGCTTGCAATATTAGAAATTAATTCACCAAGCTTTCCTTCAGCTTCATGAAGTTGTTTTTGTAAATCAAATTTTCTGGTCAAAGATGTGTTAGAATTTTTTAATAGTTCATTAACAGTGTGAAGCTCATTTTTTAAAGCTGATATGCGTTTTTCTGTTGCTGATTTCTGAAACTCTGATCCTCTTATTCCTTCCAAAACTTGACTTATTTTTGCCTTTACCTGAACTGTATCAAGAACAATCAAATCTTGTCCCTCTTCTACAAATTGTCCCTCGCTCACTTTAACTTCTGCAACAATTCCTCCTTCAAGATGAGAAATAGTTTTTTTATTAGAAGTTAAAATAATTTCACCATTAGCAACAACACTTGAGTTAATTGGTGCGAATGCCGCCCAAATAAAAAAACAAAGTAAAAAGCCAATTATAATTTTGGTTGCAAGTGTTAAATAAGTTTTTTGTTCAATGTTGTTTTTCATAACTTCTTAGGTATAAATTAAAGTGTCATCCTGAACCTTACAATCGCTTTCAGCGATTGTTGGTGAAGGATCTCATCAAATGTAAGAGATTCTTCGCTGCGCTCAGAATGACACGTAATCAAATAATCACTTACTACCAAAACTCTCAATTACTTTCAGAGAACTTTCAAAGCTCTTAATCTCGCCATTATGTAAAACCATAATCTTATCAGTAACTCTTAAAATTGATGGCTTATGAGAAATTAAAAAAACTGTAACCTTATTTTGTTTTGCATTAATCACCGCATTAAGAAGAGCGTTCTCACCTTCAATATCAAGATTTGAATTTGGCTCATCAAGAATTAAAACTTTTGGATTGCCGTAAAAAGCACGCGCTAAAGCTAATCTTTGCTTTTGTCCGGCAGAAATATTTGTAATACCAACTTCAGTTTCATAACCTTGTGGAAATGACATAATTAAATCGTGAACTCCCGCTTTCATTGCTGCCGTAATCACATCTTCATCCTTAGCTTTAGAATCAAAGCGTGAAATATTTTCTTTAATTGTGGCGTGAAATAATTCAACATCTTGCGGTAAATAACCAATGTAATTGCCAATTTGCGCCTCATCCCATAAATTTAGCGGCGAAGAATCAAGCATAATTTTTCCACGGCTTGCCTCAAAAATTCCGCTAAGCAATCTTGCTAAGGTTGTTTTACCACTTCCTGATTTTCCAATAATTCCAATCACTTCACCAGCATTAACTTTAAAAGAAATTCCCTTGATAACTAAAGCCTGACCTAAAGTGTAAACTAAACCTTCGCAATCTATGTTTCCAAGTGGTTCTGGCAATATTGTCTTTTTTGCATCAGAAATATTTTTGAGAGAATTTTTTAATCTTTCATAAGATTTTTTTAATGACACTAAAGATTGAAATATAGCTGGTGACGCATCAAATGGTGCTAAAACCTTTCCTGATAAAATTGATATTGCAATCATTCCACCAGAAGACATTTTTCCTTTTATAATTAAAACTGCTGAAATGAAGGTAATTGAAATTTGCATAACATAGCGCAAATTCTTGGTTATAGTGGCAATTGTTTTAGTTTTCTTTTTAACTATCGCTTCAAGATTTTTTTGTACTTCTAAATCACTCTCATATTTTTTATTTAAATTATCAATCATTCCCATTCCAACAATCACTTCAGAATTGCGGGTTAGAAGATCTAATTTTCTTGCCGAAATAATTTGCGCTTCGTTTAATTTTTCACTATCTTCTCTTAATAATTTTTGATTTAGAAAAGCAATTGCTGCAAGGATTAAAGCAAATCCTAAAATAACAAAACCAAGAATAAAATTAATGTAAAAAATTGCTGCTAAGAAAACCACAACCCAAGGAACATCAAATATCAGCGCCAAATTTGGGCTAGTAATAAAAGATTTAATTCCATTTAAATCCCTCAAATGTTGATTGCTAATATTTGAATTAACTGAGTCCTTAATATTTTTTGCAAATGTAGTTAGAGATAATTCTTTTTCAAAGGCACTTGCCGCAAAATTAAATGCCATATCACGCACATTAGTTAAAAAACTCATGGCACATAGGCAAAGAAATATAATTATTGAAAGATAGGTAAGAGTTTCAATTGATGATGAGTTAAGAACGCGATCAAGCACTTGCATTGAGTAAATTGGCAGTGCCAAGCTCAAAACATTAATCACAAAACTGAAAATAAAACAATGCCAAAAGCAATTGGATAATGATTTAAACGTATTAAGGATTGGATTTTTTTCTAGCGCTTTCATAACTCTCCACTTAATGCTTTAATGGTGAAATAACTAATGAGTGCATCACCTTCAATCGTTGTTAATTGTTTTTCTAGATCTGCAACATCTACTTTCTTCAATAGCAATTCCATATGACCAATATCTTTTTTCTTAAATCGATCTTCAGCTAAAGAAAGAGATTCATTGGCACCATTTAAAAGTTCCACAAAAGAAGCAGAACTTTCTCTAAGAGAAATAAATTTGTTATATTCTTCACTTACTCCCTTCTCAACTTCTTCTATAGCTAATTTATGCTCTAATTCTGCTATTTGTTTTTGTTTATTTGCTTTGGCAATTGAGGTATATTCAGAGCCAGATTGAAAAATTGGAATCGTAAAATCGAAATAAGCAGCATCGCTATTAACGGAAGAACCACCAAAATAATAAGATGATTTCTGGCGATCTCTTTGTAATGAAAATGAAATTTTTGGTAATAACTTACCTCTTTCCGCTGATACAGCTGACTTTGCTGCCTTCACAGAATAGCGTGCAGATTTTATTTTAGGATTATCAGTTGTTGCTGAAGAAAAAACATTCTCAAAACTTTCTAACTTTGAAGCTATTGTTGGCTTAACAATATTGTTAGGCTTTTGTTTAACTAAATTCTCAAACTTTAATTCATACTCACGTAAAAGAGTTTTATTTTTTTCAGCATCAATAATTATGTTCTGATTTTTAACTTCATATTCATTATATTCACCATAGGAAATATCTTTTAGTTTTAATCTTTGTTTTGCCAATTCAAGAATTTTTTTATAGCTAGAAATTTGATCTGATTCAATTTCAATAATTCTTCGTAACTTAAAAATTGATACATAACTCTCTGCAACTAACAAAGAAACGTCGCTCTTTTTTGCTTTCAAACTTTCTTTTGCCGCATCAGTTTTATACTTCGCTTCTTTAACTCTTGAAACACCTTGAAAACCTGTAAATAAAGGCTGACTTACTGTAAAAGTTCTGGTATTTTCTTTAAGATCAAAATTTTGAGTTGAAGTTGTAGTGGTTCTATTACCATCATGATGGTTAAAACTTGCATTCGGTAAGAACATAGTTGCTGCGTCAGCTTTTGACAATTCAGTTAATTCTGATTTCTTTTCTTCAATTTGAACTTCAGTGCTTTGTTGTTTGGCACTTATTATTGCTTCTTCAAGAGTAAGTGCAAAGGCTGTGGAAGTGGTTAATGTAATAATAAAAAAAACAATATATCTTACGAAAAACATCGTGGTTAAAAGTTTTTGGTTGTTTAAATATGGCTAACAAAGTCTTATCCGCCGGTTGAGCAAGAATAAGATACAAGCAGCTTCTCTTGGTTTGTCACAAGCTCAACCGGCGAGAAGCTTCTAAGCGAGTTTTCCTATTCCTTAGGTATAATTTTTTTGATTTCTTCACGAACAATTTTTTCCACCAAATCAGGCAAGTGATCATTCAACCATCTTTCTAGCCTTGATTCCATCAATTGAACAGCAAGCTCGTTAAGAGAAGAATCATTTTTATCAGTGAAAGCTTTTATTCCTTGAACAACGTTATTAGCTTCCATCAATTTTTTAATTGACCCTGTTGTTTGCTGCAATGTGTCTTCATGTAACAAAGGACGAGATGGAGAAGGAGCCTTTCTGCTTGGAATTGCAGAAATAGTATTGTTCATTTCCACAGGCATAGTCTGAATGGGAATATTAACATTCTGACTATAATTCACTGGTTTTACTTGCATAGCTTGGTCAGATTTTTGTGAAGAAGTGTTATCTTCTATATCAAGATCAATACCTACAAAATCTTCATCCTCTTCTTCTGGCTCAACCATTTTAGCCTTATCCTCAACTTTAGCTTGCGGTTTTTCTAATTCTTTTAATTTTTTTTCCTCTTCAAATTCAAATTCGTCATCTTCAAAATCTTCATCTTCTTCTTCAACCTCTTCTACAACTTGTTTTTGAAGCGCTTCTGGCTTTTTTTCATCTTCCTCAAATTCTTCAAAATCCACATCTAAATCATCATCTTCCTCAATTGTGTTAGATTTCATTTCTTGCTTAACTTCAGCAGGTTTAACTTCTGGTTTCATTTCTTGTTTTACGGGAGCAGGCTTCGCTTCCTGCTTCATTTGAGTTTCTTGATGATTATCTTCTTCAATATCAAAATCATCATCTTCCAAATCTAAGTCTAACCCATGATCTTCTTCCTCTTGCTTAGCTTCTGGCTTTTTAGCAACGGCTTCTGCTTTATTAAGAATAAAATCTTCATCGTCAATATCTTCAATAACAGGTTGTGGCTCTTTTTTATTTTCAACCACACTCTCCTCTTCCTCCTCCTCAAATTCTTCTTCGAATTCATCTTCTAAATCTAAATCTTCTTCATGTAAAAAATCTTTTTTCCCTTCATCCTCATGCTCAAAAAGAAAATCGTTGTTATTTATTTTATCATCATCTTCTTTTTTATCATGGATAAGATTCATATTTGGCTTGTTCTCAACATTCATTTCTGTGGCAGCCTCTTGTTTTGTCTCATTACCATGAGAAGATGGATAGTCAAAATCATTATCAAAAGCAGTTATGCTTTTTTGACCCTTTTCATCAAATTTCGCCATTTTTTGCTTGATACTTTCTAAAATCGAAAGAGTATTTTTTTCTGCCATAATTTAGGATTTATTAAAAAATTATATTTTCACCAATCTAATCGATATGATTTTTTTATCACAAGAAATAAATAAAACAAATGCAAAAAAATAAAAATTTATACAATTTGATAATCTGGACTTTAATTGGAATAATTGGTGCTGCTGCTTTTGGTGGAATTGCCTTGATTCGTGGTGAAAAAATTTCCTCACTATGGTTTATCACATCTTGTATTTGCGTAGAACTTATAGCTTATCGTTTTTATAGCGCATTTATTGCCGCAAAAATCTTATCTATAGATGAAAATCGTGATACTCCTGCTTTTAGAATGAATGATGGTAAAGATTTTGTACCAACTAAAAAATGGATTGTCTTTGGTCATCACTTTGCGGCAATTGCTGGCCCAGGTCCTTTAATTGGTCCAACTTTAGCAGCACAATTTGGCTATTTACCGGGAACTTTATGGATTTTAATTGGCTGCGTTTTAGCTGGTGCAGTACAAGATATGATCATTTTATTTTCTTCAATTAGAAGAGATGGAAAAAGTTTGGGTCAGATGATAAAAGATGAGCTTGGCTCAGTTGCAGGTTACGCCGCATTAATTGGCACTTTAGCAATAATTGTAATTTTAATTTCAGTTTTGGGATTAGTTATTGTAAAAGCTTTAATGCACAGCCCATGGGGAACTTTCACCGTGGCACTTACCATTCCAATTGCAATGTTTGTTGGAATTTATCTTTCTTACATCAGACCAAATAAGGTTTTTGAAGGAACTATAATTGGCGTGCTATTATTTTTACTTGCTGTTTATAGCGGAAAAATTGTGCATTATGACCCTGCTCTCTCACATTTTTTTGACTTTAATGGAAAATTTTTGGCCATTTCAATAATCATTTATGGATTCATGGCAGCAGCACTTCCAGTTTGGCTTCTTCTTGCTCCACGTGATTACTTATCTTCATTTTTAAAATTAGGAACAATTGGACTTTTAGCAATTGCAATATTGATCTTTAGACCAGAAATTCAAATGCCAGCTTTAACGCAATTTATTGATGGTTCAGGTCCTATATTTAGCGGCAAAATTTTTCCATTTTTATTTATTACAATTGCTTGCGGTGCAATTTCAGGCTTTCACGCCTTAGTTGCTTCAGGAACAACACCAAAAATAATTTCAAATGAAAGAGATATTAGATTAGTTGGTTATGGCAGCATGTTGCTTGAAGGGGCAGTTGCTATGATGGCAATTATTGCAGCATGTGTTTTAGATCCAGGGATTTATTTTGCCATTAACTCTCCTATTGCGGCTTTCGCAAGCCCTGACAATCTAAGTGCAACAAATACTATCACTTCTTGGGGCTTTCCCGTAACAGTTGAAACAATGAATAATTTAGCAACTAAAATGGGTGAAAATACTTTATTTGCAAGAACTGGTGGCGCACCTTCCCTTGCGGTTGGAATGGCTCATATTTTTTCCTCAGCCTTTGGTGATGGCCTAATTGCAATGTGGTATCATTTTGCAATTATGTTTGAAGCAATATTTATTTTAACCACTCTTGATGCTGGAACCAGAGTTGCAAGATTCATGCTGCAAGACATGCTTGGTAATATTTACAAACCGCTTGGAAATAATTCGTCAAATTTTTCTAATATCTTTTCAAGTGCCTTAATTGTAAGTGCTTGGGGCTATTTTCTTTATATGGGAGTTTTAGACCCTAATGGTGGAATAAATATTTTATGGCCGCTTTTTGGCATGTCGAACCAAATGCTTTCAGGCATCGCCATGGTTTTAGCAACTGTTCTTATTATTAAAAGCAATAAAAGAAAATATTTCTTTGTAACTGCACTGCCTCTATTATTTTTAATAAGCGTTACATCTTACGCAGTTTTTCAAAAAGTATTTTCCCCTGAAGCTAAAATTGGTTTTTTTGCCATGGCAGAAAAACTCCAATATGAAATTGATTTAGGCTTTATCTGTCCTGATAAAATTGCAACCACTCAAAATTTAATTTTTAACCAAAAGCTGGTAGGTTATATTGCTCTAAGCTTTGTAACAATTTTATGGATTGTATTTATTGAAGGCTTAAGAAAAAGCCTGCCTTATTTTAGAAAAAATTATAAATAATGAAAAAATCTTTTTATAAAATTTGGACTTTCTTTAGATCAATTAAGGACTATATTGACGGCGATTTTGCTTATGAAAATTACTTAAAACATCACCAAAAATTTCACAAAGATGAAAAAGCTTTAGACAAAAAATCTTTTTTAAAAAATTTACAAAACAAGAAATGGAGCAAGATTAATCGTTGTTGCTAACAAATGCTTGACCCTATGATTTTTTTTATTAAAAACCTTAAGAGACTTATATCAACAACCAAATAAAAATATGCGTAAAATTACTTTATCCTTAGCAGCACTTTCTTTACTTGTTGTTTCATGTACAACAGACCCTTACACCGGAGAAAGAAAAATTTCTAACACTGCTTTATATGGTGGTGGCGGTGCTTTAGCCGGTGCTTTAGTTGGACAATTAGCTGGAAAAGATACTAAATCAACTTTAATTGGCGCGGCAATTGGTGGTGCAGCTGGCGCTGGTGCAGGATATTATCTTGATAACCAAGAATCAAAATTAAGAGCTGAACTACAAGGAACTGGCGTTGGTATCAAAAGAACTGGCGATACAATAAAATTAATCATGCCGGGAAATATAACCTTCGCCACTAACAGCTCCGATATTAACTCTTCATTTTATCCAGTTTTAAATTCTGTATCTAAAGTGTTTAAAGAATATAAAAATACAACTATTGCAATTTCTGGACATTCTGACGGCAGTGGTGATGCTTCAAAAAACCAAGCTTTATCTTTAAGCAGAGCTAAATCAGTTTCTTCTTATATTGTAAGCCAAGGTGTTGATATGAGACGTATTGAAGTTGCAGGACTTGGTTCTTCAAGCCCTATCGCTTCTAATAATAGCGAATCTGGAAGATCACAAAATCGCCGAGTTGAACTTGAAATCATTCCAGTAAAAAAATAAAACTTTCTATTAAAGCAATTTTATCCGCTGGTTGAGCCTGACGAAACCAAGGATAAAATTGCTATAATCAAAAAATCCTATGAAAAAATTATCGTCATTATTACTTGTTTTATCACTCACAACTTCTTGCGCTTACATTCAAAATCTAATAGGAGATAAGCCAAAAGAAATGACTTATTTGGAAAAACCAAAACTTGATCTTAAAACATTTTTTAATGGCGATTTAGAATCATTTGCAATTATGCATGATGCCAATGGCAAAACAATTGGCAGTTACACAGCAAAAATTAAAGGTGATTGGGATGATAATAAAGGCGTAATCAAAAATAATGTTTATTACACTAACGGCAAAAAAGATAATAGAACTTGGCTTGTTACTGATAATCTTGATGGCACTTTTGACACTGTTGGACATGATGTTTCTGATTCTGAAACTGGTAAACAAATTGGTAATGCTTTACAAATTGCTTACATTCTTGCCGTTCCACAAGATGGTACAAAACAAAAAGTGAAAGTTAAAGTTGAAAATGAATTATATTTAGTTGATGAAAATTCAATGATTGGAACTTCAATTGTAAAATCAAAAGATGGGAAAATAATTTCTAAATCAATGGTGGCAGTAAAAAAACTATCTAAAAATTAGCTCAACTTAAAGTTGAGTTAAAAATAGCCAGATTCTTTCCAAGAATAAATTGTGTGATTATTGTATAATGAATAGCTCGCTTTTTGTAGATGGTTGTTTTTATTGCTAGATTCTTGCTCTAACTTCTTATCTTCTTTCTTATCCTTATTATCCTTTTTCTCAGTTGCTATAAAGTTATAGCTTCCACAACGCGGAAGACCATTATAATTATGGAATAGGCATAAATTTCTTTTGCTATAATCTTCGCTATTTTTAGCACAAGAAGTCAAAAAGACTAAAATCAATAACAGTGCTCTCATTCGTTCTTTTTTTAAATAAACCTTAGGTTGAAATTTTTTTAATTATCTCAACTTTTAAAACAAACGAATTTCAGTTTTTTTATACAACTCTTAGTTGTAAAGAAAAATTTTATCACCTCCTAAAAAAACCTTCATTTTACAAAGAATTATGACCAAATTTTACCTTTTGTTATATTTTGACACAAAGTTTTAGCCTTTAAAAAATACGAATAGTTATTAAGTGAGTAAAAGTTCTAACCAATAAATTAAATTTAAAATGAAAACTCTAGTCGTTAAATATCTGCCGTCAGGCGAGTATTCTAAAAGCAAAAAACTTTTAGATTTATTTTTAGAAGAAACAAAAAATCAAAATATTGCAGTGCTTGATTTATTAAAAACTCAAGTTCCATTATTTGATGAGAACAGCATTCAAGCTTATTATAAGCGTAACTATGGCGGACAAACACTTGATAAAAATGAGGCAAAACTTTTAGAAAAAAATGATCAATTAATTGCTCAATTAAAATCAGCTGATCTTTTAGTGATGGCTTATCCAATGCATAATTTCGGAATTCCAGCGCCAGTTAAAGCTTATTTAGATGCGGTTATATTTAAGGGCGAAACTTTTGATTCTGATAAGAAAATGATGGCTGGAAAAAAAGTTTTGACACTTTTCACCTCAGCAGGAATTTATGCTGAAGATAAATTTGATTTTAATTATCCAAATTGGAACAGCATTGCGCTTAACACCAAGGCAATTTTTTCTTATATGGGATTTGATGAATCTGAAATCATCGGCACTTCACTTTTAGATGAAACGAAGAAAGAAGAGAGATTGAAAGTGATGAAAGAAAAGATCGAACAAGTTGTTAAGAAGTGGTATAATTAAGCCTGATTAAGAAACTGTGTTTTTATGTCATCTTGAGCCCTAGATTTTCTAAAAGAAAATCTAGGCGAAAGATCTCGTGAAATAAGAGAGATCTCTCGCACTTTGTGCTCGAGATGACATCTGTTACATAATGGTAATTTGTCTTTAAAAGGATAATTCGGTAACTGTACACTAGAAGACTGGCGAGCTTTTGTCTTTTCGCTGGTTGAGCGAAGTCAAAACCAAGAAAAGACAAGAATTATTTTATCCTTGGTTTCGACAAGCTCAACCAGCAGATAAAATAATTCTTATAGTCTCATAGTGTACAATCCCCGATAATTCTCCCAATCTCCCAAAACTAATCCTTGCACTTTAGCTTTTCACAAATTAGCCTATTCGCCCTCTTCTTTTGCAAAAAATCAAAGAGAAAATCATTTAGTATTTAGCCAAACGTAAAAAGTTTTGGTTTCATTCCTATATCGCGGGGTAGAGCAGCCCGGTAGCTTGTCAGGCTCATAACCTGAAGGTCGTTGGTTCAAATCCAGCCCCCGCAACCACTTCCACATCCATCATCTTCCAATAAAGTCCGATAAGTCTACACACGAGCGGCTTCGTGGCATTTCTCCTGTCCAAGGTAATCCAGCTAAATTCGCCTGAATCCAAAAATTTTCCATGTACAAAACCATGTACAAAAAATGCAAATAATAAGAAATTTTAGTTCCATTTAAAACCTTGCGAAGCTATGATTCTATTAGCTCTAAGGCGTATTTTGATTACAAAATAGTCCGATAAAATCCAATAAGATTTATTAAGGTCTGATTTTTTTGATGTACAAAATGCCTAAAAACCGAATCATACAAAAAAATGCCAAAAGTTTATCGAAAACTTTCTGATAGAGAAATCAGAGAAGCAAAACCAAAAGATAAGAATTATTTTTTATTTGATGATGGAAATCTAAGACTTTTGATAAGACCAAGTGGCACAAAAGTTTGGCAGTATCCTTATCAGTTAAATGGAAAAAATAATACTGTTACACTTGGAAAATATGGTGATAGAATTGGTTTTTTGCCATTGGCTGATGCTCGAAAAATGAGAGATGAGATTAGAGATTTGCTTTCTCGCGGTCTTGATCCAAACAAAGATAAAAAATCCAAGAAACAAGCAAACATAGTAAAAGCCGAAAACACTTTTGAAAGCATCGCCGAAGAATGGCGCCAAAAACAATCATGGACTGAAAAACACTCTAAAAACATTCAAAGCCGATTACAAAAAGATGTCTATCCGATCATTGGTTGGAAGGGAATCAAAGAAGTTACGATCCAAGATATTTTGCAAATTTTACGAAATATTGAACAGCGCGATGCAGTTTCGGTAGCGCAAAGAATTAACGGCTATTGCACTGAAATATTTGATTATGCTTTGGTGATGGGAATTTGTGATTCAAATCCTGCTTTGGGAAGAGCAAAATTTTTAAAAGCTCATACGATACAAAATCGAGCTCATCTTTCCGACAAAGAGTTGCCTGATTTTATTGAAAAACTTTATTCGTCAGATGATGAAAATATAACTATTCTCGCGATAAAGTTATTGGTTTTAACTTTGCAGCGCCCTGGTGAAATTAGATTTGCTGAGTGGAAAGAATTTGATGAAAAGAAGGCAATGTGGCATATTCCAGCTGGACGAATGAAGAAAAAGCGTGAACATCTTGTGCCGCTGCCAAAACAAGCTTTGGAAATTCTAAAAAATATTCGAGCCCTGAGTGGTCGTTCACCTTACCTATTTCCTGGAAGATTTGGAATAATGACAAAGCCAATTTCTGATGTGGCTCTAATTAAAGCCATGAAAAAACTCAGTGAAAATAAAATGACTCCTCATGGTATCCGTCACACAGGATCAACGATATTAAACGAAAGTAGTTTTAATTCAGATTGGATTGAAAGACAGCTCTCACACGTAGAAGAAAATAAAGTTCGTGGCACTTACAATAAGGCTGAATACATAGAACAGCGTAAAGAGATGATGCAATGGTGGGCTGATTATTTGGATAAATTAAACAAATAACCTATTTAAGTTCATAACTCTTGATTAAGGATTTTATATCCTCCACTCGCCAAGCCACAGCTCTATCAGCTATTTTTACTGGCTTTGGATATTTCCCATCTTTGATTCCTTGCCACCAAGTTGATTTTCCCACTGGAAATATATTTAAAATTACTGGAAGTCGGACAAAGCCTATTTCAGGTAAAGTGTATTCAGAGTTTTGCGTTGTCATTATTTGGCTCATAATAGTTTAAAAAATTATGAGCCAAACTTAAAATGGGAGGCGTATGAAAATCCGTATGGTAGGCGTATTAAAACCCGTATTAATTTGATTATACGGTGCTTTGAGAACTTTAAGCAGCAGCTGGGTTGTAATCTCTGATGACTCTGGTCACCACTCCCCAGATTCTATCAAGAGAGTTGTCATCTATTTCCATGTCGGGGCAGTTATCGTTGTTGCAGATGAGCTTAATCTTATCACCTTCTTTGGTTAGTTTCTTAATAACAGCTTGCCCAGTGTCGGATGTTGCAATCACGATGTTGTTTTCTCGAAGGTCTTTTGTTTGATTAACCAGCAAAAGATCGTTTTCCAGTATGCCTTCTTCTCTTAATTCGCATCCAGCCATTTTAACAAAAAAATGATTTTGGATGTCGTTGATCAGTAAATTTTCTTTTGGTTTGCGGCTTTCAAAGCTTTCTTTGCTAAGGATTGATGGAACTCCACCCTCAGATTTCATCTCGTAAAATGGGAGTTCATGTTTTTTATATGCAGCTAAAAGTCTAATATCATCATTTGTTATTTCTTCGGGAATTCTTCTAGGTTTTGTTTTGCCTAGCAATTCAGGTTTTCTACCTGCTCCTATTCTGTATCCGCCGTGTTTTTTTTTATCATTCGATTTCATTCAATTGTCTAAAAATGAGACACTATTATTTCAAAAAGTTTTAAAAACTTGATTAATGTAGTAAAAATCAAGTTAAATAGTCATAATAGGCCCTCACAAGATATTTTTCCTAGGGCTTATTAGTTAATTAATATAATAGTAATAAGATGAATAATAATGAAGTTTTATTTAAAAAATCATTCAATATCTCGCATAATTTCGAAAAATTGATCGATGGTTTTAAATTTAATACAGATCCACAAGATGGCATTAAAGATGTAAAAATTAAAGACATCACAGTAGTATCTCCTTGTGAAAGTTACGATTTTTCTTTCGCCGTGAATGATAACAAAAAAGCCATTTTTGATGCAATTAAGGCAAAAAACATTTCGGTTGGGTGTATTGCGATCAAAGAAATTGGAATCGATGTAATTTTTTATGATGGAGTTCTCGATCAAAGAAAAAACAAAGTGCCGGTGAAAATCAGATATTTCAGTCAAAATAAAACCGCCATCGAACATCCTGTCATCAGTAAATATCTAGAGTCTTGGGGGCTTTTAAGGGCAATGAGTGCCTGACAATCGGGCGTTTCAGTAGTTAACCTTATTGCCCCTGAAAATGACTACAATAGGCAACCAAATCTCCAAAGAATCCTTTTTATTCGCTTGTGAGATATGCGAAAATGACAACCCATCAATAACTCACAGAATAGCCACTCACTTTGCTGATGAGATGACCAGCCTCGTTTCTAACGGAGCTTTTGCAACAGACAGCCTTGATTATTGTGTTAACAAAGATGGTGAAGCTGAAGATTTGCTCTTCAAAAACAACAAGCCTGGATATTTTGATCAAAATAACAATTTCGTTCAGGTCTCTTTTGAAGATTTCACCAAGTATAATTTAAAGCTCGATTGGATTGTAAAAAATATCAGCAACGATTTTGGCATTCCTGATAAAGACTGCGAAGAAATTTTGCCAAACTTGCTCTGGGGTATTGGGATTGCAAATCTCGATATCGAAGTGCCAGTTTTCTTTGCGCGAAAACTCAGACAAGAAGAGATTTTTGACAAAATCAAAAAGGTGCTCGTTAAAAGAAAATCACCTTTTCAAGGTTTGATTCTGACCAGTTGCAGCGATATTCCAAGCTACTTCCACTCCAAGATTGCTGGCAATAAAATCATTTCCCTCAAAAACTGCCTATCCGTTAACAAGAAAGATTTTCACATTGATAAAGGTGTTTTGAAATCGGCGTTGATAAAAACTGGCAAAGATGGTTTTACCACTGGTTATCGCAGCGCACGCTTTAACGGCGAATATTTTAGATTTACCAAACAAGAAGCTGATGTCTTGGAGTATTTACACAAGTCGGGAAAGGCAGTTCACAAAGATGAAATAATGGTGGAAGTAACAGGCAGCAGCACTGAGTTAAGAAGTTTATTTAGAAGCTCAGATTCAAGAAACATCCGCAATAACATTTTGCAGCACGATAACAAAGGCTATTACTGGTTAAACCTCAATTAATCTCACGGCTTTTCCTCAAGTCAAATCGGCCGTATAGGTAAATTAATACGGCTTTTAATACGCCTACCATACGGATTTCCATACGCCCCACTTTCTAACTTTGCACAAGTCAAATCACCGAGTCCATTTTGGGCTTGGGCGGCTTTGATTTTATCAATCAATGCAAAGTGCCAATGGTAGAATATCTCTCAGAAAAAGCCCTCGCCAAAAGATGGGGCATCGACTTTAGAACTCTTCAGAAATGGCGCTGCCAAGGAATAGGACCGCCATTCATCAAAATTGGTATCGCTGTCAGATACACGCCTCAAAGCATCAAGAAATTCGAAAAAGAGCACATGCACTCAGCGACAAATAATCGCCGTTTTTCTCACAAAAAAAATTCTTCAACAACAAAGAAATAAATTATGAACCTCGAAAAAGTTAATCTACAAGATGTTCCAAATATTCCAATCGGAACATTATCAAAAATGTCGCCAGAGCAATTGCTCTGTCTTCAAGAACAAGCATTGCAGCATCTGCAAAAAGCTAAAATGCTTAAAGATTGGTTAGATAACAGCATCGCACTTAAATATCGCGATATTGCTTCCAATCTTCGCAAAATTGATTCCAAAGATACTGGAACAGTCCATTTCACGGATGGTGATTTTAAGATCACTTCTGTTTTGGCAAAGAAAGTTGATTGGGATCAAGAAAAATTAAAGGATGTCGTCACGGCAATTAGGAAGCACGGCGACAATCCTGATGAATATGTTGAAAGCTCCTACCGCATCTCTGAGACCAAATATACTTCATGGCCAGAACACATTAAAAACATTTTCAAGCCAGCACGAGTTTTAAAAACTGGTGCGGAAAGTTTTAAGATTCAACCACTCGCTGAAGGAGGTAGACATGAATAGTCTTCCTATCATCAGCGCAGATGAGCGCTTAAAAGAAACTAGAGGCATCAAAGGCTGCATCTTCGGTAAATCCGGTATCGGCAAAACTTCTCTGCTTTGGACTCTCAATCCAAAAACAACTCTCTTTTTTGATCTTGAAGCTGGCGACTTAGCTGTTGAAGGCTGGCAAGGTGATACAATTCGACCGAAAACTTGGGCAGAATGTTGTGACTTTGCTGTCTTTATTGGTGGACCAAATCGCGCTCTTCGTCCTGATCAAAAATTCTCTCAAGCACATTATGACGAAGTTTGTCAGAAATTCGGCGACCCTTCAATTCTCGATAAATACGACACAATTTTCATCGATAGCATAACTGTTGCTGGTCGTTTGTGTTTTGGATATTGCCAAGGTCAGCCAGAAGCATTTAGCGAGAAGTCGGGAAAGCCGGATACTCGAGGCGCTTATGGTTTGCATGGGCGCGAGATGATTGGGTGGCTTACCCATCTTCAACATACCCGCAGTAAGAACATTTGGTTTGTCGGTATCCTCGATGAAAAGCTGGATGACTTTAACCGCAAATATTTCCAGCCACAAATTGAAGGAAGCAAAACCGGATTAGAGCTGCCAGGTATTGTCGATCAAGTAATCACGATGGCTGAGGTTCAACCGGAAGACAAAGGCAAATCCTTCCGTGCCTTCATCTGTCACACGATCAATCAGTTCAATTATCCAGCAAAAGATCGCTCACGCAGACTTGAAGCAATTGAAGAGCCACATCTCGGCAATCTGATGCAGAAAATCAGGTCTGAAGCAAAGCCAATCAACGAACATCTGACTTTTAACAACAACTAAAAACAACAAGGAGATTTTATGTCTATGGATTTTAACAACAGTGATAATCAGTCAAATTTTGATGTAATTCCCAACAACACTCTGGCAAAAGTCAGAATGTCAATCAAGCCAGGTGGCTATGATGATCCAAACCAAGGCTGGGTCGGTGGTTATGCAACAAAGAATGACTCAACTGGTTCAGTTTATCTGTCATGCGAATTTGTAATTTTGGAAGGCGAATATGCGCGGCGCAAAGTCTGGGGAATCATCGGTCTTCACAGCAATAAAGGCGCTGAATGGGGAAATATGGGTCGCTCATTTATTAAAGCGATTCTCAACTCCTCTCGTGGTTTTTCTGAAAATGACAATTCGCCTCAAGCTCAAAATGCCAGAAAAATTAATGGCTTTGCTGATCTTGATGGCATCGAGTTTTTGGCAAAAATCACAACCAAAAAAGATCAAAACGAAGAGCTAAGAAACGAAATCCGTTTTGCGATAACTCCTGACCATAAGGATTATCAGGCTTTCATGGGAAATGCTGCGCCAGTTTCTGCAAAAGCGCCAGCAACTCCTGCCGCACCTGCTACTAACAATCGTCCAGCTTGGGCTAGATAGATTTAAGGAGCAGCCATGATTCTTCGCAAAAGACAACAAGAGTTTGTGAGCCGAAGTGTTACCGCGCTTAAAGAGCACGGCAACACTCTTGGTGTCGCACCAACAGGAGCTGGAAAAACATTGATGTTTTCTGCTGTTGTTGGCGAGTTTCTTGGCAAGCAAAGTAAGGCATTAATTCTTGCGCATCGTGACGAATTAACTTCACAAAATCAGGAAAAGTTTTTGCGGATTAATCCAAATGTCAGCACTTCTGTTTTTGATGCTAAAACAAAATCATTTGCTGGTCAGGCGGTTTTTGCGATGGTGCAAACTTTGTCGCGCAAAGAAAATTTAAGCCTGATTCCGGCAATTGATATTTTGGCAATTGATGAAGGACATCACTCTGTTTCACCTAGCTATCGCAACATCATCAAAGAGGTAAAAGAAAAAAATCCGGAAGTAAAAATTTACGGCGTGACTGCAACACCAAGTCGCGGTGATAAAAAAGATTTGGGTGATATTTTTTCAAATGTTGCTGATCAAATCAAAATTTCTGAGCTGGTTGCATCCGGTCATTTGGTTCGTCCACGAACTTACATCATTGATGTTGGAACTCAAAGCGAGTTGAAAAAAGTCAAAAAAACTGCCGGTGATTTTGACATGGCAGCAGTTGAAAAAATCATGAATAAACTTCCGATCACTGAAGAAGTTTTTGCCAAGTGGCAAGAGCTTGCGGGCAATCGCAAGACTGTGATTTTTTGTTCAACTGTTGTTCATGCCAAATCGGTTGCAGGAGTTTTTAATGCTCACGCAGTCAAAACAGTTTTCATCAGCGGTGATTTAAGCGATTCAGAGAGAAAAAATGTTTTAGCTGAATTTGAACAAGGCGATGCACAAGTAATCGTCAATGTCGCCGTGCTTACCGAAGGTTGGGATTACCAACCAACTTCCTGCGTAGTTTTACTTCGTCCTTCATCATTTAAATCCACGATGATTCAAATGATCGGGCGCGGACTTCGCGTAGTTGATTCTGATCTTTATCCAGAAGTCGTCAAAGAAGATTGCATCATTCTTGATTTTGGAACTTCGAGTTTAATTCACGGCTCTCTAGAAGTAGATGTTGATCTTGAAAAAGCACAGCAACCCAAAAAGAAATCTGAATCAGCATTTCAAAAAGAATGTCCGTCATGTTCGATGCTTGTTCCATCAGCGTCAAACAGTTGCCCACTTTGTGATTATGAGTTTGCTGCAAGAGATGAAGTTGATCCATTAATTGGCGAATTGTCAGGATTTATCATGTCAGAAATTGATCTGCTGACTCAAAGATCAAATTTTGAGTGGTGCGATATTTTTGGTGATGGTGCTGCTTTGATGGCTTCAGGGTTTAATGCTTTTGCTGGAATTTTCTTCCTAAACGATCACTGGTATGCAATCGGTGGAACTGAATTTGGCATTAAAATTCTGAGCTTTGGATCACAGGAAATTTGCCTCGCACAAGCTGATGATTTTCTCAATGAAAATGAAACCGCTGACAACGCCCACAAATCGAAAAGTTGGTTAAAACAAACTGCATCAACAAGGCAGCTACAATGCCTGCCTTTTGCATACCGCAATGACTACAGCATCACAAAATACAAAGCTGCCAATCTTCTAAAATTCTATTTCAACAAAACCTCCATTCAAAAATTGCTGTTTGAAGCCGATGCCAAAAGACACGTGGCAAGTGTTATGGGAGGTAACGCATGAGAATTTGTTTTGTCTGCAAAAGAGAAACACACGGATTTGGTTTTATTCCGCCACCGCTTCGCGCCAGTCATCCAGCAAATCGCAAGATGATGAAGTATTTCTGCTCCATGAAATGTCAGGGAATTTATAGCAACGCTTACAAAGAAAATAATATGATAGACTTAACTAAAAATGAAAAAGAAGCCATTGAATCTGCACTAAAACCGCTCGGTGAATATGTGACAGAAATCGGCATGGATCGCCCAGTTTCAAGTTATTCAAGAGAAGAAGTTTTGTGCTTAATTGAAGTAGCCGTCACCGCTTATTTTGACTTCATGCAAGGCAAAGCATCTGAAACTGAAAATTTGGAGGTGCTACCATGTTAGATTTCAACCACCGACCAAAAATTTCAGAAAAAATAAATCTTCTGATTGATCAAGGACTCACAGCAGAACAGTCGAAACAAACTCCTCGTGATTACCTCGGTGCATCACGGCTTGGCGTATCTTGTGATCGTGCTTTGCAATTTGAATATACTGACACGCCAAAAGATGAAGATCAGAATTTTAGCGGAAAAATTCTCAGAGTTTTTCAAGCTGGTCATGTCTTTGAAGAATTGATGATTAAGTGGTTGAGGCTTGCTGGAATTAATCTCATAACTCAAAAACAAAACGGAAATCAATTTGGATTTGCTGTCGCTGGCGGCAAAGTTAAAGGTCATATTGACGGCGTTATTATTGATGCTCCCGAAGATTTGGATTTCAAATTTCCGATGCTTTGGGAATGCAAATCGCTAAATGATAAATCCTGGAAAGATGTTGTTAAAAAAGGTCTTGCTATCTCAAAGCCAATTTATGCCGCGCAAGTGGCAATATATCAGGCTTACATGGAAAGCCAGATCGAAGGCATTTGCAAAAATCCCGCACTCTTTACAGCAATCAACAAAGACACCGCAGAAATTCATTTTGAGTTAATTCCTTTTGATCAGGAGCTCGCACAAAAAAGTAGCGACAGAGCAGTAAAAATTTTATGTGCTACGGAAGCTCACGAATTGCTTCCACGAATCGCAGCTGATTCAACACACTTTGAGTGCAAATTTTGTCCGTGGCAGCAGCGTTGTTGGAGGTTGAATGTATGAATCAATCTCTAGATTTTAACAACGCAGATAATCAGCAAAAAGAAAATGTAAAAATTGATGTTGAGTTAATTCGGCAAGTGCTTCTTAGCAGAATTGAAGATGTTTTATTTTATCTTCTGCCAAGTGGTCACATCAAAAATAACTGCTTTCACATTGGCAGTATTAAAGGCGAAGCAGGAAAAAGTTTAATCGTTCAGCTGCAAGGTGAAAAACAAGGTCATTGGTTTGATTTTGCAACAAACCAAGGCGGCGATATTTTTAGTTTTTGGGAAGAAGTCAGAGGTTATCACAAATCAGAATTTAACAAACTGCTTTTAGAAATTAGTGAGTGGCTCGGCAGTCCGATAACTCCCGAAATTCAACAAAAAACTGTTCGCCGTAACTTTACTGATGATCTTGGCAAGCCAACTGCAAAGTGGGATTATTTCGACAAAAACAACAAACTGATTGCATGTGTTTATCGCTATGACACTGAAGATGGAAAAGAGTTCAGAGTTTGGGATGTAAAAAATCGTAAAGCCAAATCGCCTGATCCACGACCACTTTACAATATTCCAGCAATTACCAACGCCAAAAGAGTCATCTTAGTTGAAGGTGAAAAATCAGCTGACGCTTTAATCGCTTATGGACTCACTGCAACAACTGCGATGTTTGGCGCAAACGCTCCAATCAACAAAACTGATTGGTCACCACTGATTGGCAAAGAAGTAATTATTTGGCCAGATAATGATGACGCTGGAAAAGATTATGCACAAAAAGTTGCACAGCATTTGCTTAAGGTCGCTTCCTTTGTATCAATCGCAAATCCTGCAAAAGAAAAACCAGAAAAATGGGATGCTGCTGATGCAGTAAAAGAAAACTTCAATATCCACCACTTTCTTGAAACGGCAAAAGGAGTCGATTCAAAACTGCCAAGCTATTCGATTCAAGATTTTCTATCCGACAATAGTCCAATGCCGGATGATTTGATTACTCCAAGACTTTTAACTCCGTCTGGAATGTTGTTAATTGGCGGCGCACCTAAAGTTGGTAAGAGTGATTTTCTTATCAATTTTCTTATTCATCTTGCCGCTGGTGAAAGTTTTTTAGGATTAAAACCACCAAGACCACTGCGAATTTTTTATCTTCAAGCAGAGATAAGTTATCACTATGTTCGTGAACGCATAAAAAAGCTAAATATCAGCAAAGATACAATTTTTAGATCTTCGCAAAATTTGATCGTCACTTCGCGAATTCAGATGATCTTAAACGATCAAGGCGTTGATGCTGCTTACAAAACAATAAGGCATTATTTTCCTGACCAACCGCCCGATATAATTTGCATTGATCCAATCCGAAATGTTTTTGACGGCGGAACTGATAATGGTGGCGAGAATGACAATAATGCGATGCTGTTTTTCCTGCAAAACAGAGTGGAAAAATTGCGATCAATGCTCAACCCAGACATGGGCATTATTCTTTGCCACCACACCAAAAAAATAAAAAAGAAGGATTTGGAAGACGATCCATTTCAGGCATTTTCTGGTGCCGGAAGTTTAAGAAGTTTTTATACCAGTGGCTTGATTTTGCACCGCCCCAACGAGCTTGATTCAAAGATTCATCTTTATTTTGAACTGAGAAACGGGACTGCAATTCCAAAAAAAATCATCGAAAAATTTGAAGGCACATGGACTGAATTAAATCCATTCTCAGAAAGAATTATTCAGCAAAATTATGGTCAAAAACTTGATGCTGAAAGAGATCGTAAAGCTGATGTTATTTTACAACTTATCGCTGACGAGGCACTTAAAGGAAATGTTTATGTAGGAAACCAATTCTCTGAGAAATTTGAAAATGAAGCCGGCTTAGGATGCAAAACAACAATTGATGACAGAATTTCAGTTTTAGCCACCAAAGGCTATATCAAGTTCAATCGCAATTTATCTGAATTTTCACTACAGAAAGTTAAGTCAAAATACGGCGTTATCTGCGTTGAAGGTATGATGTTCAAAAAAGATGAGCAGATGATTCCTGTTCTTCCTACTCACTTCAAATGCCCAAATACCGGTGCAGTTCTTCCTGTTGAAAATCCATCTGTTTGGATTTTGCAAAATGAGGAGGTTTCGCAATGAAAATTTCAAGAATCCAAATCAGAAAAATTAAGAATCTAAAAATCCAGATTCTAAGTGATAAGCCTTACTTACAATTGGGTCGCCAAGAATCCGTCCAAGAATCCGCCAAGAATCCAAAATTAAAAAATAAGAGGACTAAAAAATCTCTCCAAAACCTTGTGTGGCAAGGGATTTGCCAAGAATCCAAAATTTTAAAATATTTTCAGAAAAAATTTTATGTTTTGGAGTCTCTGAACTCTCTACCTGCTTATCTTCGCTGGCTTTTTCTAAAAATAGTAACTGCACCCCCTCCATATACTATGGAGGGTAATAACCCTCCAAGTATATATGGAGGTGATCAGCTTCGGTTATCTCCTCAGATTTCTAAACAAATGAGGAACCAATGAACAATAAAAAAATTTTAGCTCTCGATCTTGGAACAAAAACCGGATGGGCAATCAAATCACAAAACCAAATTACCAGTGGCACTGTCGAATTTAAACCAAGCAGATTTGAAGGCGGAGGAATGCGTTATTTGCGTTTTCAGAAGTGGCTTGAAGAAATTAACCAACTCACAAACGGCATTGATCTAGTTTATTTTGAAGAAGTTAGGCGGCATCTCGGAGTTGATGCATCTCATGCCTATGGCGGCTTTTTGGCTTATCTAACTGGATGGTGCGAATCAAAAAATCCCAAAATTCCTTACCTAGGCATTCCAGTCAAAGTCATCAAAAAACACATCACCGGCAATGGAAATAGCAAAAAAGAAGTTGTTGGTGAAGCGGTAAAAAAACTCGGTTTCAATCCATCCGATGACAACGAAGCAGATGCTTTAGCACTTCTTGATCTGGTGATTAAAAAAATTGATGGGGGTTTGTCATGACAGATAAAAACCAACTCAAATGCAATTTGGGTCGCATACAAGCAAAGCCAATTGATGCCGAAAAAATCAAACGCGAAGCTTTTAACAATGACGGAATTTTGGTCGTCAAAGTTGATGATGAAAGACTGAGCTGGCCTGAAAAAGAGCTGATCAAGCAGATTGGTGATAAAATTTACAAAAACAAAAACGGAGAAAAAAATGCAAAATAACGAAAAAATCTGGACAGAAGAAATGGTTGTTGCTGCCCTTGAAGAAGCAATCAGAACCATCAAGAAATTACCATCAGCAAAATTGCGTGATTATTTTACAAGCTGGCCACAGGTGATTTACAAAGAAATTGAAATTTTGCGAATGGATCAAAAACCAAAAAAATGGCCAGCATCACCAGAAAGTATTTCAAGAATGGAAAAAGCCTGTGACTGGGTTTTGCTTTTGAAAGAAGTTGAGGAGCGCAAGATTGTGTGGCTTCGCGCAGCAAGAACTCCGTGGAAATTGATTTGTGGTCAATTTGGCATCTCACGAGCAACCGCCAATCGCAAATGGAAAAATTCTATACGACTGATTACGACACAACTAGACTGAACTAGTTTGTTCACCATGAGACAAAAAAGCGTTAGACAATTGAGACAAAATCGGGGTTAATGTTTAGCAATAGTCGAAAAGTGTGTCTGAAAAAATTCACTTAAATAAATGGCAATCATCAGCCTTCAAATTCAAAGCAAGGCAAGTGATGAACTTGCCACAATTGCAACAAAACATATCCCCTTCGCAGTTGCAAAAACTCTGACGCAAATCGCACAGCAAAGTCAGCAAGAAGTTAGAAAAAATATCCGCGAAAAATTTTTTATCAGAAAAAAATCAGGCGGCTTTGAAAGTTCAATTCGAATCAAACCGGCAACAAAAACAAAATTAATCGCTGAAGTTTACACGATGGCTGCCTTTGCAGCGTTGCAACAAACAGGCGGTCTTAAACAAGCAAAAGATGGACGGTTAGCAATCCCCTCTTATCAAGCAATCAACCAAGTAAAGAAGAGAACAGATTCAAACAGTCCATCGTCTTACCTCGCAGGAGACGCATTTAAAATTAAAACAAAATCAGGTGCAGAAGCTATCGCGCAGCGCAAAGGAAAGGATTTAAAAATTCTCTTCTTCTTGCGTAAGAGCGCCGACATCAACAAGAGATTAGATATGATTGAAGTAACCACTAAAACAGTAAAAGACCGCTTTGACACGCAGCTAAAAGGCAATGTAAGCGAGCTTTTAAATCAAAAGGTACTGTGACGCACTTTTTTTCGCGGGTAACGCGCAACCGCGCGCCTTTTCTACCGACAGAAATTTTAAAAGGGTGCGCACTTGGTGCGCATTTTTAGGATACAATCAATAAACAACGGCATTCACAAGATGCGCACCTGAAGCAATTTAGGTGCGCATTTTTTTTGCGCATTTTTTAAAGAAGAAACTACGTGTGGATTTACATCCCTTCAGAATTTTATCCCTCTGTTCAGGAGTTGGCGGAATCGAGCTTGGATTTAAACTTGCAGAGCCAACTTCTCGAACAATCTGTTATGTCGAGATCGAAGCCTTTGCGTGCGAAATCTTGGCTCGGCGCATGGAAGAAAAAAGATTGGATGCAGCGCCTGTTTGGTCGAATCTTAAAACCTTCGATGGCAAACCTTGGCGTGGAAAAGTGGATTGCATCACTGGCGGATATCCCTGCCAGCCGTTTAGTGTTGCTGGAAAAAAACTTGGAAAAGATGATCCAAGACATCTGTGGCCAGACATCAAAAGACTCCTCCAAGAAATTCAGCCACCAATCTGCTTCTTTGAAAATGTTTCCAACCATTTACGAGTTGGATTTGAAGAAGTCGCAAATGACCTACGACAACTGGGTTATCAAGTTAAGGCAGGCTTGTTTACAGCGCAGGAAGTTGGTGCTCCTCACCAAAGAGAAAGACTCTTCATCTTGGCCTACAATAACAGTGACCGATGCGTCAGTGATGAAAGCAAGACCACCAGAAAAAATGATCAGGAAGGATGGTCGCAACACGTTAAGGAATCCATCGCTAGCGGAAACAATTTTGCAGCCCGCGAATTTTCCGAAGAGCAAGGAAGACCTGAAGAATATGAATCATGGTTTGCCTTACCAAACAAAACAGATCTGGCCAACTGTCAGAACTTCTTCTGCAAATGGTGCCAGCGCCAAAGAAGTAGAAGCAGGAAATCCGAAGCAAAGGCTGGAAGTTATGATAACGAACTGGGGGACTCCAACAACGAGAGATTGGAAAGACACCGCCAATGCCAATGTTCCAGTGAACTCCCTTCTTGGCCGACAAGCCCCTCAGATCATGAAGGATGGAACAGAGTTCCAAATCACCTTAAACCCGCGCTTCACAGAATGGCTGATGGGATGGCCGATCGCGTGGACAGAATTCGAGCTTGCGGAAACGGAGTGGTTCCACTGGTTGCAGCGTATGCGTGGCGAACTCTCACGAATGGAATGTATCTTACAAAAAACAATTAACTGATATGGATGATTTTGCACCAAAAATGGCAGATCACATCGAGCTAAAATCTGTC
Source organism: Pseudomonadota bacterium (assembly GCA_018970485.1). Lineage (GTDB taxonomy): Bacteria > Pseudomonadota > Alphaproteobacteria > Rickettsiales > UBA1997 > UBA2645. Next base: position 35,947 of record JAGWWH010000006.1, read on the forward strand.
GATGAATTGATCCCCTACAGCAAAAATGCCAGAACACACTCGGAATCTCAGGTGGCACAAATTGCTGCCAGCATAATCGAATTTGGTTTTACCAATCCGGTTTTGATTGATGGTGAGAAAGGAATTATTGCTGGTCACGGAAGATTGATGGCGGCAAAAAAACTTGGCTTAAAAGAAGTTCCGGTTGTTGTTCTCGATCACCTAAGCGAAACACAAAAAAAGGCTTACATCATCGCCGACAACAAACTGGCAGAAAATGCTGGATGGGATGAAGAAATTTTGGCAAGCGAGCTCGCTGATCTCAAAGATGAAAATTTTAATCTCGATCTGATTGGTTTTGAAGATCAGGAATTAGAAAAAATTTTTGCCAATCTTTACGAAAAAGAAAATGAGCAGGAAGAAGAAATTCCTGAAGTTGAAGAAAAGCCAATCTCAACATCAGGTGATGTTTGGGTTTTAGGAAAGCACAAATTGATCTGCGGCGATTCCACTGATCAAAAAACTTACCAAACTCTTCTTGGTGATGAGCTTGCCGACATGCTTTTTACTGACCCGCCATACAACGTTAATTATGGCAGCAGTGTTAAAGATAAAATTAGAGGCAATAACACAAAAATTCTTAACGACAATCTAGGTGAAAATTTTGGTAAGTTCCTTTTCGATTTTTGTAAAAATGCTTTAGAGGTAACTAAGGGTGCGTGTTATGTTTGCATGAGTTCTTCCGAATTACATACTTTGCAAAAGGCCTTTACTGATGCTGGCGGCAAATGGTCAACTTTTATCATTTGGGCAAAAAATCACTTCACCATGGGCGGTAGTGATTATCAGCGGCAATACGAACCAATTCTTTACGGATGGAAACAAAACAACGATCATTATTGGTGCGGAGATCGTAACCAAGGCGATGTCTGGTTTCATAATAAACCAAACAAAAATGATCTTCATCCAACTATGAAACCTGTTGAGCTTTGCAAACATGCAATTCTTAACTCGAGTAAAACAGATGATATTATTTTGGATTGTTTTGGAGGTTCTGGTTCAACGCTGATCGCATCTGAGCAAACTAATCGCAGATGTCGAATGATCGAACTCGATCAAAAATATGTCGACGTAATCGTAAAGAGATGGCAAAATTTAACCAACAAAGAAGCAATCCTTTTAGAAACTGGTGAAAGCTTTAATGAAATTTTAAAAAGAGAAAATGACGGAAAATCTGAATAGCGAAGAGATAAAAAACAGAGCAAAAGAACTAGTGGAGAAACACGGAAAAGCTGCGGTGGAAATTGCGAAGAGAAAAGCTGATGCCTTCAAAAGTGAATGTCGTGAAAAAGACTTTGCCTTAATGCTTCTCACTGAAGTTGAGAAGATGGCTGAGAATCTTACTTAGTAAGGAATGTGAAGCTCCTCAATTGATTTGCAGATGTTCTGACAAATTTTAAAAGCTTCTTTTTCCCAAGGCTTAGTTGCATTTTCTTTTTCGCTTAAAAATTTACTGAGCGATAACTCAACTAAAATTCTTACATCGCAGTCGTTACCAAATTTTTCTTCTTCGGCTTCAATGAGATCAAAAAGATCATCATCGCCAAGCAGATTATAAAGTTTGTCTGTGGCAACTTTTGGTGACAAAGGTTTTGCCACCAATTTTTGTAATTCTTTAGCTTGTTTAACAGTTTGTGGTAATGCCCAAACTCCCATAAAAACCTCTCTTTTTTGTTATTATCAAAGGCCTCCCGAAGGCCTGTGTATCATAGCTCTGCGATTAATGACTATCAAGTCAATTACGACAATTTTTTAATCTTTTTTTGGCAGTTTGTAAACTCGATCACCACCAGCAATTTTGTCATTTATGATACCAAGATTTTGATTCTTGTTTAAGCGAGAAATTACCGATCTGGCGGTATGCGATTGCCATTTCAAATTTTCACAAATTTGTTTTAGTGTAATTCCGTCTTCGGCCGTTTTGATCATCTCGATTAACTGAGAATTTTTAGTGCCAGATTTATTGATGTCAGTTTTCTGAACTTCCAATTTTTGAATTGGCTTTTCTTTAACTTGAGCAACCACTTTCTTAGCTACTTTTTTAGTAATGGTTTTTGAAGTTTTTGAAATTTTTTTAGGCATAAATTTTAAGAAATTTTGATTAGTAATTAGATTAATTAAATGCAGTTAAACCAACGCTGGCAAACTTGTAAAAGATGATCGTAATCGTCTTCTTCGGCTTCATTTGTGAAGGTCTCGATTTCTTCTTTTGTCAGACCAGCTCTTTTGGCAGCAACTCTGCATCTAGCCAATATTGCAAAAGCGTTTCCATCCTCGTTAGTAAGATTAACTTCGATATTTGGATATTTTGGCATTTTACTCCTTTTTTTATTAATAAGAAAAACCTCATAGAGGCATATGCAGTATGCCTTCGCGAACCATCACTATCAACTCAATTGAGATGATTTTTTGAACAATTTTTAAAAAAGTTTTGAAGTATCAAAACGATGACTAATAAACATGGAACTTTCGATCAGAGGATACGCCAGACACCGCGGCGTTGCCGAGTCGGCAGTTAGGAAAGCGATTACGCAAGGAAGGATTACTAAAGGCAAAAATGGCAAAATTAATCCTAAAATTGCCGATACAGAATGGAGTAAAAACAGCGATCCAGCGCAAATGAAGGCAGAATCTGCCTTTGAAACGCCAGATTATGGCCAAAATTCAGCACCAAATTCCCAAGGAAATTTAATTGGTGGACCAAGTTATCAGCAAAGTCGAGCGATTAAAGAGGCATATGGCGCAAAACTGTTGCGATTACAGTTTGAAAAAGAGTCAAAAAAGCTGATTTCGATAGATGATGTTAAAGTGTCGGCGTTTAACGCCGCACGAATGACCAGAGATCGAATTTTAAATATTCCCGATCGCGTAATTCCCCAGCTTGTTGGAAAGACCAACATTTTTGAGATGAAAGAAATTTTAAAAGCTGAACTGATTAAAGCCCTAGAAGAGCTATCCAAGGTTAATGATAAACTATGACGACATTTATTTTCAGAGCTTTTGCGATGGGCTAAAACCAGATCCAAATTTCACAGTATCAAGTTGGGCTGATAATCACCGCATTTTAAGCAGCATTTCTTCAGCAGAACCTGGACCATGGAGAACTGACAGAACACCATATCTCAAAGAGATTATGGATTGTTTGTCGCCATCACACCCTTGCGAAAAAGTTGTCTTCATGAAAGGGGCGCAAATTGGTGGAACCGAGTGCGGCAACAATTGGATGGGTTTTGTAATTCATCACGCGCCAGGACCAATGTTGATTGTAAATCCAACAGTTGAGACTGCCAAGCGCACCTCAAAAATGCGGATTGATCCAGCAATAGAAAATTGCCCAGCGTTAAAAGAAAAAGTTTCTGATCCAAGAGCTCGCGATTCTGGTAATACAATTTTGATGAAGGAATTCCCTGGTGGAGTTCTGGTTATGACTGGTGCGAATTCTGCTGTGGGTTTGCGCTCAATGCCAATTCGATATTTATTTCTCGATGAAGTTGATGGCTACCCTGACGATGCCGCTGGTGAAGGTGATCCTGTAAATCTTGCGATTCAAAGAACTGCAACGTTTTCCAATCGCAAAATTTTCATGATCTCAACACCAACGATCAAAAATTTTAGCCGAATTGAAACAGCATTTTTAGAAGGTGATCAAAGATATTATTTTGTTCCATGTCCTGATTGTGGCGAGTTTCAAACTCTTAAATGGGCGCAAATAAAATGGCCGAAAGGAAAACCAGAAGCGGCTTATTACACTTGTGAAAAATGCGGATCAGTTTGGGAAGATCATCAAAAAGCAGAAATTTTACGAAAAGGAAAATGGATTGCTACAAGTCCAAACACCAATAACAAAACGATTTCGTTTCACCTATCATCGCTTTACAGCCCGCATGGCTGGACAAGTTTTGGTGACATAGCGCAAGAATTTTGTGATGTTCACAAAGACCCACCAAGACTGCAAGTTTGGACGAACACGAAACTTGCAGAAACTTGGGAGGACATGGCTGGTGAAGTTATTGATCCGACAGGACTGATGAAACGCCGTGAAAATTTCAGCGCCAGATTATTCAAAAACATCGCTCTTATTACCGCTGGCGTGGACGTGCAAGATAATCGTCTGGAAATTGAAATTGTCGGTTGGGGAAAAGATGAAGAAAGTTGGTCACTTGATTACCAAGTGATCTACGGCGACCCATCAACACCGCATCTTTGGAATGATCTTGATAAAATTCTGGAAACAACTTTTGAGCACCAAAGGGAGTTACCGAATTTTCCAATCACAGCCGTTTGTATTGATAGCGGCGGTCACTACACCGATCATGTTATCAACTACTGCGATGCGAGAAAACACAAAAAAGTTTTTGCCATCAAAGGAAGTTCAAGTGGTTCAGGAGTTCCAATCTGGCCACCTCGTGCCAGTCAAAACAAAAGATTAAAAAAACCAGTTTATGTGATTGGCGTTAATGATGCCAAAGAAACTCTGATGCAAAGGCTTCGCATTCTTGAAGAAGGTGCCGGTTACTGGCACTTTCCAATTGAGCGCGATGCCGAATGGTTTGCACAACTTACCTCTGAAATCGTCAGAACAAAATATGTTAAGGGCAGACCAATTCGTGAATGGACACCGCGCCGCGAAGGTGCAAAAACCGAAGCATTAGATTGCAGAGTTTACGCTTTTGCAGCTTTGCGCGGTCTTGTTCGTAACTGGAAATTTGATTTAAACAAAGCAGTTGAACGAGTTAAAGAAGTTCATTTGCGACCAGAAAATAAGCAGTTTCAAAACATTGCACCGACTGCACCGCAAAAAGTTAGAAGAGTTAGAAGCAAAGGAATTTACTAAAATTGAAAACACTTGAAGAGCAATTAACCGAAGTCCAACAGGCAATTTCTGACATTTTGTTAAACGCCCAAGAAGCGTGGTATAACGGACAAAAAGTTAGGAAAGCTGATTTAGCGGTTTTGGAAGAAAGAGAAAAAAGACTCTTGGTGCAAATCAAAAGAAGAAATCGCGGTGGTATCAGAGTTAGAGGAGTAACTCCAGTATGAGAAAATTTCCTAAAATTTCCGAAAACTGGCTCGATAAAACAATTTCTTATATCAGCCCACAAGCTGGGCTTAAGAGATTTGAAGCTAAAACCAGATTGGCAATTGCTGGCGGTTATACAGGTGCAAGACGCGACCGCCGACAAACTTCGAATTGGAGTGTTGCCGATGGTTCTGCTGACAATGTTACTTTGCCAGACTTGCCAGAGCTTCGTCAAAGATCACGCGATTTACTTCGTAATGCCCCACTTGCTTGTGGCGCGGTAAATACTGTTGTTACGAATGTTGTCGGAACTGGTCTTAAAGTTCAGTCGCATTTAGATCGCGATGTGCTTAAACCTTATTTCAAAAGCGAAGATGAGTTTGATGCTTTTGAAAGAAATGCCGAACGGATATTTCGCAACTGGGCAGAAAATCAGGATTGCGATATTACGCGCTGCCAAACTTTTTCAGAAATTCAAAATCTGATTTTGCGCTCTGTTCTTGAAAGCGGCGACATTTTTATTTTGAAGCGTTATGTGGAACGACCAAACAGAAGCATAAATCTTGCTTTGCAAATTGTTGAAGCTGACCGAGTTGCTAATCCTGATTTTAAAGTTGACTCAGCAACTCTTGCTGGTGGCGTTGAAATGGATTCTGACGGCGCTCCGATTTCTTACTCAGTTTGCAATCAACATCCAACTGATTATCAAAACCAAAAGGAAAGAAAATTTGTCAAAGTTCCGGCTTTTGATAAATACGGCAATCGTCAGGTCTTTCATATTTTTAGCAGAACCAGACCAGGACTTACTCGCGGAGTGCCTTATTTAGCGCCAGTAATTGAAAGTCTTAAGCAACTTGATCGTTATACCGAAGCAGAAGTTATGGCTGCTGTGGTGTCGGCGATGTTTACTGTGTTCATAAAATCTGAAGATGAAGAAGGTCTTGCGCCAATGACTCCTTCTGAAGGCGGCAGAAAAGATGATGGTGATTACAAACTAGGCCCTGGTGCAATTCTTGATTTGCAGCCAAATGAAAATATCGAAATCGCTGATCCTAAAAGACCGAATCAAGCCTTCGATCCATTTGTGCAAGCAGTGCTGCGTCAAGTTGGTGTAGCTCTTGAATTGCCTTTTGAAATTTTAATAAAGCACTTCACTGCCAGCTATTCCGCTGCTCAAGCGGCTTTAGTTGAAGCATGGAAATTTTTCTCAAGCAGACGCAAATGGCTCGCAATTCAGCTTTGCCAGCCGATTTACGAAATGGTAATCACTGAAGCAATTGCCAAAGGTGAATTAAATGCACCGAATTTCTTTGCTAACTCTACGCTTAGAAACGCCTATTTAGGTGCAGAATGGATTGGACCACCAAGAGGACAAATTGATCAGTTAAAAGAAGTAAAAGCGGCAGAAACCAGAATCACTCTCGGCATCACAACTTTGGCTGAAGAAACCGCAGTTTTAACAGGTGGCGATTTTGAAAGAAAATATCCGCAAATCCTCAAGGAATACAAACTAAAACAAGAAGCAGGACTGATTCCAAAAGAAGTTATTCAAGCCTCACAACCAACTAAAAACAACGATGCATGAGCTATTAAAAATCGCGAAATATTGGGCGATCGAGCCTGATATTTTAGCGAAAATTACTCGGAATAGCGATGCTATTCCTCCGTCATTTTTGAAGAGAAATGATGATTTGGACGAAATTAAATCACTCTCATTTCAGTCAGAAAGACGATTAAGCAATACCAGATCAGTCATGATTCGGGATGGCACTGCAGTAATTCCGCTACACGGACCAATCACTGCAAGAAGTGATCTTTTTACCTTCTTTTTAGGCGGAACTTCTTTGTCAGATTTGGCAAAAGATTTTCAGACCGCACTCGACGACGATCAGGTGAAAGCAATTTTGTTTGATATCGATTCACCAGGCGGAGTTGCTTTAGGACCAGCAGAAATGGCAGACGCTATTTTCAAATCACGAGGCAAAAAACCAATCTGGAGTTATGTCGGCAGAAATTGTTCATCGGCAGCTTATTGGATCGCTTCCGCAACTGAAAAAATCATCGCTAATCCTTCTGCACTTTTGGGAAGTATTGGTGTTGTTACAACAATACCGGTGCAAGAGCAGCCTGATTCTGAAGGCTACAAAAACATCGAGATCGTTTCAAGCAATGCCAAACAAAAACGTCCTGATCCACGAACCGAAGAAGGAATCGCTGAGATAAAACGTGAGCTCAACGATCTTGAAGCGCAGTTTATTGAAGCGATTGCCAAATACCGAAATGTCAGTGTTAACGCAGTCAAAAACGACTTTGGTCAAGGTGGAGTGCTGATCGGCAAAAACGCAGTTGCAAGTGGCATGGCTGACTCTCTTGGAAGTTATGAAGAGGTCATCGCCGAGTTAAATCAAAAAATTTCAACGAATAAACAAATCAATTTTATGTCTAAAGAAACAATCGAAAGGTCAGCAATTACTGCTGATTTCATCAAATCAGAATTTCCTGACATTGCTGAAAAATTAGCGAAAGAAAATTCTGATCAAATTCGCAACCAAACAAAAGATACAGCTTTTGCCGAAGGCAGAAAAACTGGTATTTTGGAAGGTGCTGAATCAGAGCGAAAAAGAATTTTATCAATCGAAGAAGCCTCACTTCCTGGTCATGAAGATTTGGTAGCAAAAGCAAAACAAGATGCCGACATGACGGGAGAAAAACTAGCCCTCCAAATTGTTGCAAGAGAGAAACAGCGCGGCACGAAGTATGTTGAGCAAGCGGCAGCGGCAGAAAAAGAAATGCCAAAAGTCACGCCAAACTTTGAAAGCATATCTCCTGAAAAAACAAAAATCGATAAAGATGCACCTCTTGAAGAAAGAGCAAAAATTGAATGGCAAAACGATGCCAAACTTCGATCTGAATTTGCCGATGATTTTGACGCTTACTTCGCTTTTAAAAAAGCATCAGAAACCAATCAGGTGAAAATTTTATCAACCCATAAAAGTTAAGAGGTAAGCATGACAGGATTAACAAATGACGCAAATCGCGTTTACGAACTTGGCGATATTAACCAACTTCCAATCAAAGGTGGATCAATAATTTATGAAGGTGCGGCAGTTGGCAGCAACTCTTCAGGATATGCCAAACCAATTGCAAATGGAGATAAATTCTGCGGATTCGCTGACGAAAAAATTGATAACTCTGGTGGCGGTGATGGTGCAAAAACTGTTCGTATCAGAAAAAAAGGATCAATTCTTCTCGAGATTTCCGGTATCACTTTGGCTGACATTAACAAGTCAGTTTACGCAACTGACGACAACACTTTCACGCTTTCAGCAACAAACGCAGTTTATATCGGTCAAATCTCGCGCATCGATTCAAGTGGTGTTGCAGTTGTTGAGTTTGATGCCGCAGCACTTCCTCCAGTCAGCTAATAGCTTTTAACAATTTAAATTAAAAAAATTTATGTCTCTTAACGAATTATCATCAAGGGCTATTATTGGCCTTTACTACAAGCGTCTCGAACAAAAAACCGGCATGGATTGGGTCGAGGCAATTTCCAATTACTTCACCTCTGATCAGGAATCTGAAACCTACAAATGGTTAGGTCAATCTCCCGTGATGCGTGAATGGGTTGGTGGTAGACAATCTAAAGGTTTCTTAACCAATGGCTTAACCATCGAAAACAAACACTTTGAAGGCACTCTTGAATTCAACGTCAAAGATTTGCGTCGTGATAAAACCGGACAAATCAAAGTAAGAATTAATGAGTTTGCTGATCGCACAAATGCACATTGGGCGCAGATTCTTTCTAAACTGATCAATAACGCAGAAAGCACAGTTTGCTATGACGGACAATACTTCTTCGACACCGATCATGCTGAGGGAAAAAGCGGTGCTCAAAGTAATAAAATCCAAGTCGATCTAACTGCATTTGCTGACCAAATTGATGGCGGAAAAGTTGGTGTTGCATCGTCTCCAAGTGAAGCAGCATTTCGTTTGGCGGCACTGCGAGGTATTCAGCAAATCTTGTCATTCAAAGATGATCAAGGTGAGCCGATGAACGAAAATGCGACTAATTTTTTGATCGTAGTTCCAACTCCATTATGGTTCATTGCTCAAGCTGCAGTTGCTATTCCTCTAACTGTTGGAGGCAGCACTAACTCGCTTAAAGTGATGAATGAGTTAAACATCACTGTCGCACAAAACCCACGTCTACCTTGGACTGACAAGTTCGCAATTTTTAGAACCGATAGTTCAATCAAGCCGTTTATCCGTCAGGAAGAAATGGGCGTTAAGATGAAAGCAATTGCTGAAGGATCAGAGTTAGAATTCAGACATGATAAGCACGAATACGGTGTCGATACATGGCGAAATGTTGGTTACGGATTCTGGCAACATGCTTGCCAAGTGAAGCTGATTAAATCTTAAACGGAGGTGAATCATGCAAACTTATGAAGTAACTGGCAGACACATCACTTTTGGCATTGGCACTGAATTAAAACTTTCAGAAAGCCAAGCTGAAAGTCGCACAGATTCTTTGAAGATAAAAAAGAAGGACATTTTCGAAGTTGTTCATCCAGTGCAATTCAAACAAGGCGAGAAAATCACCATCTCGCCTGAATCTTTGACAAAATCTCTTTTGGAAAATCTCAAAGAAATTTCTGACAAAAAATCTGACTCAAGCAGCAACAAAATTGAAGTGCCGACAGAATATCCCTGCATCCAACACCTAGGCTTTGGCAAGTACAACGTCTATGACAAGAACAAAAATTTATTAACTGAAAAACCAATTAAAAAAGATGAAGCTGAAAAAATATTTACGGAACTTTCGAAGAAAAATGATCCTGATGACGGCAACGAAGATGAAGAAAATCCAGAGAAGAAACAATCTGACAATGGCGCGGATAACGCTTCTTAAAGAAGACTTATGTTAGATTTCGACAACTTCATCAACAAGCCATGCGTTGAAATTTTTGGAAGAGAAGCGACTTACATTCCGGCGAATAACGATTTCGATTCCTTTGTCATCAAAGGTGATTTTCACAAGGATTACAAAGGCATCAAAGCTGATTCTTCTGAAGTAGAAATCAGCTCTAACGAAATCGTTTTATTCGTTCGTGATGTGTCAATGCCGCCAGAATATTCAAAAGCAAATCAAGGTGATTTTGTCGAAATAGAAACCACGCGTTACCAAATCATCGACATTCAGCAACACATACCAGGCAGCAAAAAATTAATTCTTCATGAGTCATCCGAGAGCAGCGATTAGACAGGCTTTAGTTGATAAACTAAAAACCAAAATCGGAGATGATTTTCCAACTGACGCTTTAGATCGAATTTACGGCAGTCGTTCCAAACCTTTGTTTGACCAGTTCTTGCCAGCGATTCTGATTTACACCCGAAATGAAAATATCATCGAAGAACGATTTGCAACTGATGGATATGGCGCAACTAAGCGTGAGCTTGAAGTTGCAATTGAAGCTGTGGTGCTTGGTAACGAGCAAGTTGATGACTCACTAGATAAAATCTCAAAGCAGATTGAAGACGCGCTTGATGGTTTTGAAATGCCGACACGAAAAGCGGATATTATGAAACTGAAATCGACAGAAATGGATGTGTCAATTGAAGGCAGCAAAATCTACGGCGCGGCGCGATTAACTTACTCGATCACTTATTACACGAGCAACCAGCAACCGAGCAACTCTGGTACAATACCAACTGAAATTAACGCAAACTTCTAATGCAAAATTTAATTAAAATTCAATTCATCACTGACCATCAAGATTACAAAAAAGGACAAATTGTTGAGCTGGAAGAAAAGCAGGCAATCAACTTTTTAACTAACGGAAAAGCGTTAAAAATTCACCGCAAAAAAGAAGAAAATTCCGCAGAAAAAATTGAGGGAAATTCGGAAGAAAAAACCAACGAAAAAGGAAATAAAAAATCCAAATGAACTTCGATGAAAAAGATGGTTTTAACTTAAACGATCTTGCACGAAGGCTCGCAAATATCATTCGCTTAGGACAGGTATTTGAAATTGATTATGAAGCAGCAAAAGCACGAATAAAAATCGGTGATTTAGAAACTGATTGGCTGCCATGGATGACTTCAAATAGTGGTGCGAATAAAGACTGGAATCCTCCTGAAATTGATGAGCAAGTTATTGTTTTATCTCCATGCGGAGAATTGAATCAGGGAATAATTTTGCCGTCACTTTATCGTGGCAACGCTCCTGAAAATTCTGGTAATATTCAAAGTGTAACTTTTGCCGATGGTTCAAAAATTTCATTCGATCGTTCCAGCGGAAATTTAACTCTCGATATCAAAGGAAGTGCTTCAATCAAAGTTGCGGGAAATGCAGAAATTGAAGCCGCAAATATTTCACTAAAAGGAAATGTCGATCTTGGCGGCAGCGGCGGAAATGCCGTGGCGAGAGTTGGCGATAAAGTAAAAATTGATTCAGGTTCTTCTGCTGGTGAATGGCCTATCATCACAGGATCACCAAAAGTGAAATCAGCATGAATGTAAATACTGGTAAAACAATTTCAGAAATTGCGCACATCAAGCAGTCGATTGCAAATATTTTAAGCACACCGATTGGTTCAAGAGTGATGCGCCGAGATTACGGTTCTCGGCTTTTTGAAAGAATCGATCAACCAATTAACGGCGAACTGATTGCTGAAATTTACTCAGATATTGTTGAGGCAATTTCAACTTGGGAGCCACGCTTTGAAGTTGAGCAAGTAACTCTGCAAAGCATCGATAAAGGGAAAATCGTCATCGATCTTGAAGGCACTTTTGTAAAAGACGGACAAAAAATAGTTTTAGAAAATATTTCGATCACAAGCAGTTAGATGGGCAATTTTACAGCAATAGATTTATCAAAATTACCTGCGCCAAAGGTGATTGAGAGCTTAAGTTATGAAGAAATTTTTCAGGATATTTTAAGCGATTTTTTAGAAAAAAATCCAACTTACTCCACATTGTTTGAGAGTGATCCAGCAATGATTATGCTGGAGGTTTGTGCTTATCGCGAATTGCTTCTACGCAATCGCATCAATGAAGCAGCAAAAGCAACAATGCTCGCTTATGCAACTGGAAGCGACTTAGAAAATTTAGGTGCTCCTCTTGGTGTGCAAAAACTCGAAGGTGAAAGCGATGATCAGTTACGACAAAGAATCCAGCTTGCGCCAGAAGCATTTACCAATGCTGGATCAGTTGGTGCTTACACATTTCATGCACTATCTGCATCCAGTAACATAAAATCGGTTTCGGTTAAAAGCCCGAATCCTGGTGAAGTTTTGGTGACAATTCTTTCTAAAACTGGAAATGGAGTTGCTTCAGAAGAGTTGATTGATGCCGTTTTAGAAAAATTAAGTGAAGAAGATGTCAGGCCGCTTACAGATCAAGTTTCTGTGCAAAGCGCTGAGATCGTTAATTATTCTGTTGAAGCAGTAATCACAGTTTATTCCGGACCATCTTCCGCAGTTGTTGAAACCGAAGCACGAGCAGCTCTGGATAAATTTTTAGATGAAAGACACGCAATTGAAAAACTGGTGGCAGTGTCAGGAATTTATGACGCGCTTCATGTTGACGGTGTGAAAAAAGTTCAACTTGTTCATCCAACATCCGATGTTGCAACCACTGATGAACAAGCGGCTTATTGCACTAGCATAAATATCTCAATCGTAGTTGATGAGTGACGAAATTAATAAATCTTTATTACCTCCAAATGCTACGGCATTACTCAGAGATTTAGAGGAAGTTTTTGGAAGTTCTTTTGATCTGCCAACTCTTAACCGCTATGTGGTAAATCCTGATTCAGCACCAGCGCATATTTTACCTTGGCTTGCGTGGGCTTTATCGGTTGATGATTGGAGCGATAGTTGGTCAGAACAGGTTCGCCGCAATGTCATTAAGGCAAGCGTTGAAGTTCATCGAAAAAAAGGAACGATCGGCGCACTTAAAAAAGCTCTTCAAGCTTTCAATTACACCAATGTCAAAGTTGAAGAGTGGTTTGAATATGGTGCTGATCCGTATTTTTTCAGAGTATTTTTTGATGTTAGAGAACCTGGCTTTGATGTGAATATTTTGCCGCAGGTTCAAAAGGTTATCGAAAACACCAAAAACGCCAGATCGCATCTTGAAAGCCTAAGAGCTTATCTTTCAGCAGAGATGGGTTTGGTGAGTATTGGTAGCATCATTATTTCAAAGGAAGTTACTTCACTCAATCCAGTCATTTTTGACCATGATGACGAACTAGAAAACGAATCACCCGCGCCAATTGTGGGAACATTTTTTATCACTAAAGAAATTACTACGATCTATCCGCAAACATGACGCAAAGTTACTACAGCCTTATCACAAATAATGGTCTGTTGAAAGAAGCAGCGGCAAATGCACCAGGCGGATCAGCGATTGATTTAACCCATATCGCAGTTGGTGATGCAAACGGTACAAGTTACAATCCAACTGGCGCACAAACCGCTCTGGTGCATGAAGTTTATCGTACAACTTTAACCCATGTGGCAATTGATGAAGCCAATCCAAATCAGCTAATTGTTGAAGGAGTTATCAATGAAACAACAGGACCGTTTTACATTCGCGAGGTCGGAATTTTTGATTCTGACGGAGAGCTTTTTGCCATTGGAAAATATCCGGAAACTTACAAATCAACTTCGGAAAGCGGATCAGGAAAAAGACTTTATATCAGAATGATTTTGGGCTTCACCAATGCGCCTCAAGTCAATTTGGTGATGTCAGAAGATCTCAATAATGATCCGAATTTTAATGCAAATGTCATTATCACCTTAGCTGAAAAATTGGCAAAGGCAGCAAATTTAGCTGACATTGAAGATGCTGAGGAAGCTAGAGAAAATCTTGGATTAGAAATTGGCGTAAATGTTCAAGCCTTTGCAGCAAATCTTGCGGCACTTGCTGCTTTGATTGGTGCAGCAAAAAAAATTCCTTACTTCACAGCAGCAGGACAGATGGCGCTCGGCGATTTGTTCTCGAATAAAAATGCTATCATCAATGGTGATTTTAATATTTGGCAACGCGGCACTTCGTTTGCAAGCATTGCTGATGCAACTTACTTTGCTGATCGGTGGAAATATCTCAAAGGAACAACCGCCGCTCACACCGTCAGTCGTTCAACGGATGTTCCAACAGTCGCACAAGCTGGAAGAGTATTTAATTATTCTGCCTTGGTGGATTGCACCACGCTGGCTTCAAGCATTGGCTCTTCTGAAAGAATAGGAATTTTACAAATTATTGAAGGTTACAACTGGCTGCCTTTAGCTCAAAAAGAAATCACTTTATCTTTTTGGGTTAAAGCAACGAAGACCGGAATATATTGCGTTTCTTTACAAAATTCTGCCTCCAACAGAACCATAGTAAAAGAGTACATAATCAGTGCCTCAAATACTTGGGAATATAAAACGATCACATTTCCAGCTTCTCCTTCCGCTGGCACTTGGGATTACACAAATGGCGCTGGTCTTCAGGTTATTTTTGTATTGGCTGCTGGTTCAACTTTTCAGGGAACCGCTAATTCATGGTCATCATCAAATCTTATCTCAACATCCAATCAGGTAAATGGTGTTGATAGCGCCGCTAACGATTTCAGATTGTGCGGAGCTCAGTTAGAAGCTGGTTCGGTAGCAACACCATTTGAGTATAGATCGTTTCAAGAAGAGTTAAAATTATGCGAAAGATATTACCAATTTGTTCACTCAGGTTCATCTTATATCATAGTGATTCACGCTTCTGCCGGCGTCGTTTCTGTTAAAGCAAATTTTAGACAACAGATGCGAGCATCCCCGTCAATCGGGCAAACTGGCATCATCAACGCACAAAATGGAACGGGATTTAATAACACACAATCTTCACCAAGTATTACTGCATCTTACGCCAGCCAAGATTCCTGCTACGTTACTTTAGGAAATTTTAACACTTCTGGTCAGACAAACAGCATTGCCTGCTCTTGTCCAACGCCAGAAAACAATTCAAATGTTTTAACTCTAAATGCTGAAATATGAAAATTGAGAAAGTTAAAGAAATGGAATCTTGCTACATCGTAAATGAGTGCATCGCAGTTCCAAAAAATTCTGAGAATTCTGATTATCAACAAATTCAAAAATGGATTGCAGAAGGCGGTGTTGTTGAAAAAGAGGATTTATTAGCCAAAGCAAAGTTGAAAAAGATCGCAGAAATAAAATCAATTCGTGATCAAAAAAACATCGAACCAATTACTGATTTTGAAGCCTTTTTGCTTGATGACGAAGGCAATAAAATTGAGCAAAAATCTTACTTTATTTTTTACACCAATCGCCATCAAACCAATCCCGCATCTGATCCTGATTCAATAATTTCCAGAGCATTGGATTTGAGTGCGATGCCATATTTTACCAAGGATGTAAATGGCAAAAAAATTACCATTGAACTTACCTCTGAAATAGCTGGATTACTACGCCAACGCATAGCACAAAGAAATAATGATAACTACAAACTGAGCAGCGTAATTGAAGCTGAGATAAATAATTCTACGACCATCGAAGAGGTAGAAACGATTACGCTTGGAGCGTAGTAAATTTTCTAAAATAGATCAAGACCTAGCTGTCTGAATGACTCAAGAATATTACAGTATTATAACCAATGCGGGGTTGATAAAAAACGCTGCCGCTAACAGTGGTGGATCGCCTGTAAATCTAACTCATTTAGCAGTCGGTGATTCAAATGGAACTTACTACAATCCAACAGGAACTGCCTCCGCATTACAAAATGAAAAGCATCGCACCACTTTAACCCATGTTGCCATTGATGAAAACAACCCAAATCAACTGATTGTTGAGGCTGTAATCAACGAAACAGTCGGACCGTTTTACATTCGGGAAGTTGGTGTTTTTGATTCCAGCGGAGCCTTGTTTGCGATCGGAAAATATCCAGAAACTTTCAAACCGGATTTGCCTGCTGGCTCTGGCAAAAGGCTTTACATCAGAATGATACTTGGCTTCGCCAGCTCTCCGCAAGTGAGTCTGATAATTTCTAATGACATCAACAACGATCCAAATTTTTCCACCAATGTTAATAACGCATTAGCTGGGCGTCTTGTCAAAACTCAGAATTTGGCAGATTTGCCTGATCCAGCAGCAGCAAGAAATAACATCAATGTTTACAGCAAATCAGAAACTTATTTTGCCGGTGACTACAAAATATCCGCGCAAAATTCTGATCACGGCAATTGGTTAATTTGCAACGGACAAGCAGTTTCACGCACAACTCGTGCAGGATTATTTGCACTGATAGGAGTAAGTTTTGGCGCCGGAAATGGATCAACCACCTTCAATCTTCCAGACATGAGAGGAAGAATACCAGGATTGATTGGACAAGGCTCAGGATTAACCAATAGAGCTTTAGGAAATTCCATCGGATCAGAGCAACATGTTTTAACCAAGCAGGAATTACCAAACTACAATCTGATTCATACTAAGGGACAAGGTGCTTGTACTTCTGGTATTTGGGAAGACAGAGAAGCGCGAGGTGGATGCGAATATAGAACTTACAATCTCAATATTAATTCCGGCGGTTCTGATCAACCATTCAGCGTCATGCAACCAACCGGCTTTATTGGAAATTTATTTATTTTTGCAGGATAGAAATGCTCAGAATTACAAAAGAAAAATTATACTTGGGAGAGATTTATATCCCGCGAGAATTTCTTGAAAAAAATTTGAAGCTGAAATTTGAAGCTGATTTTGTCTGTGTTGATGAAGAAAAATCGTTTAGAATTCATAATTCCAATCAGAGTTCCTTGTCAAAACAGGAAGAAAAAAATGTTAAATTTTTACTGAAAAACAAAGACAAAATCATCAGCGATTATCAAGAATCTATCAAAAAACCAGAACCGGATTTTGAGCAGCTAAAATCGCAAAAATTATCTGAAGCTGAGAACTATCGAAAGCATCTCCAATTCCAGCCGATCAAGTATAAGAGCACCACATTTTCAACCTCTGAAATGGCGAGACAAAACATCATGACCAGCGTTTTACTTTTAACTGGTTCGACAAAAAAATATTGGCGAGATAGCGAAAATAATTCGCACGAATTTAATGCTAAAAATTTCAAAGAAATTGCAGCACTAATTTCCGAACGAGACACAAAACTTTACTCAATTGAGACGGAAATAAAAGACACTATTACTAAATCAAAAACCGTCAATTCGTTGATATCCATAAAGATCGCAGAGTTCTGGACTAAGAGCGAAAGAAACTACAGACAGTCAAAAAATCATAGCGAAATTAGTCATTAATGACTCAGGAATATTACAGCATTATTACCAACACGGGCTTGGCAAAACACGCTGCGGCAAGTCTTGGTGGATCACCAATAAATTTAACGCATCTGGCAGTTGGAGACTCGAACGGCACACCATATAATCCAATTGCAACCGCAACAGCTCTACAAAATGAACGCCACAGAACTGCAACAACTTATGTGGTAGTAGACGAGGATAATCCGAATCAAATTGTTGTTGAAGCGATAATCGGTGAAGAAATTGGTCCATTTTATGTGCGTGAAGTAGGAATTTTTGATTCCGAAGGAGCTTTATTTGCGATCGGAAAATTCCCCGAAACTTTCAAACCAAATTTACCAACTGGCTCCGGAAAGAGATTGTATGTCCGGATGATTCTTGGATTTGCGAGTACTCCACAGGTGAATCTGGTCGTTTCATCTCAGGCAATTAACAATGATCCAAATTTCTCAACTAACGTCAATAATGCTATCAATGCTATTAACAGCAGTATATCAGGTATTAACACCAGCCTATCTCAAAAATTAGTCAAAGCGCAGAATCTTGCTGATTTATCAGACGCTGCTGTAGCACGTCAAAATTTAGGACTTGGAACTGTGGCAACTAAAGATACCGGAACTGCAAGCGGAAAGGTTCCATTAGTTGGAACATCAAGCGCAACGGAATCTCTTGCTGGCTTAGCTGCAATAGCAAGTCAGGCAGAAGCTGATACTTGTTCAAATGATTCAAAATTCATCACCCCTTTAAAACTAGGTTCAGGAATTTTTGGGAAATTTAGAAAAATAACCACTTTAACAGCTTCAAACTCTTCGCAGTTAAATCAGAGTTTAAGCTCATCAAAAGCCTATTTATTTTTCTTTAATTACATTCTGCCGACTAATAACGGTGCTGCAATATGTGCTCAAGTTTCAACGGATAATGGTGCAAGCTGGGCAAACTCAGGCTATCTCTCAAGAAATTCAGCTGGATCAACTTCTGATGCTGAAACTTCCAATACCAACAATACCGGAAGATTTTCTCTTACACGATTTGATGCCGATTCCAACACGGGGCAATCTAATGATGGCGGTGCAGGACTATGCGGGACTTTTGTTATCTTTAATCCATCACTTACAACTAAAAATAAACAAGTCAGATGGGAAACAGAATGGGTATGCACTGTTGCATACAGCTATCAATGGTCTGCCCGCGGATCAGGAAGATGGAATGGATCAGCGGCGGCAATAAATGCAGTCAGATTTATTATGAAATCGCCAAACTCAGATAGTAATAACGGCTTGATAGCCAGCGGTTCAATCGATGTTTATGAAATGGTTTAAGAAGTACGAATATGACAAATACTGACCAAGAAACTATAGAAAATTCTCAGGAATTATCAGAAGAAGAGTTAGAGCAACAAAGGCTTCAACTTGAAGAACATCATGCAGAAATAAGGAGATCTCTGCATAAAATAGTTGATGGAATACCGATAGCCCTGACCGAGGAAGAATGGGAAGAATTTAATCGTCCAGATCCGAGTCAGGAAGCGATAGATTTAGAGATACAAAAAAATCTCTTAATCAATCAGCGAAGAAAATATCTGGGTGATACGGATTGGTATTTAATAAGGGAAGCGGATCAGCCCCAATCTTATCCCGAAGAGGTAAAAAATAAAAGAAATCAGGCACGTGAGGAAATCAATCTGATCGAATCATCTTCTACTATGCAGCAGTTAGAAGCCTTCAGCAGCAATTTTTAAGGTTCAAGACAACTTAAGCGGATTATTTTTAATTAACTAACAACAAAAAATATATGACAGAGCAATTTCTACATGGCGTAGAAGTCATCGAGCTTGATGATGGCGCGCGCCCAATTCAAACAGTTAAATCTTCAGTAATCGGACTTGTCGGAACTGCTTCCAAAGGACCGGTGAACACACCAACTTTGATTTTAGGTTCTCCATCAGAAGCGGTTAAAATTTTTGGTTCGGAGGCAAGTTTCAGCATTCCGTCAGCGCTGGATGCAATCTTTAAACAAACCGGTGCAATGGTTGTGGTGATCAACGTTGCCGATCCGGATAATTCAGCTCACAAAACTTCCGGCGTTCTTGATCCTACAAAAATTACCTTAAGTGATATTGTTGGAGGTGTTGATGATGAAACCGGCAAATATAAAGGCGTTTCAGCATTGCTTGCGGCTCAATCCGAAGTTGGAGTAACTCCAAGAATTCTGATCGCACCAGGATTCACTCATCAAACTCCACTCGATGAAGATGATGAACCTTTGGCAAATCCAGTTGTTGCAGAACTCCTTACTGTTGCTGAAAGCCTAAGAGCAATAATTATTGCCGACTGCCCAAATACCAACAAAACTGATACGGTTAATTATGCTAATGATTGGGGCAGCCCAAGAATTTATCCGGTGTTCCCATGGGTAAAAATTTTAAACACAGCCAATAACACCATTGTTGAACAACCTTCTTCCGGACGTGTGGCAGGTCTTATTGCTAAATCTGATAACGAGCGTGGTTTCTGGTGGTCGCCATCAAATATGGTAATCAACGGAATCATCGGTATTTCCAAGCCAATTGATTTTGCTTTGGGTGATACCAACTGCACGGCGAATTATCTAAACGAGCACAAAGTAGCTACCATCATCCAGCAAGATGGGTTCAGGCTTTGGGGCAATCGCACGACTTCTTCTGATGCTAAATGGATGTTCCTGCAAACACGCAGAACTGCCGACATGATTAACGATTCTCTTCTTAAAGCTCATTTGTGGGCTGTAGATCGAAACATTACTAAGACCTACATCGAAGATGTTTTGGAAGGCATCAATAATTATCTGCGGTATCTGAAAAGTATTAGCGCGATCATTGGCGGAGTGGCTTTCATTAACCCTGAGTTAAACACACCAGATCAAATCGCGCAGGGTAAAATCACTTTCGATTTTGACTTCACTCCGCCTTATCCGGCAGAGCATATCACATTCCGTTCACGCATGGTGGATGACTATCTCGTGGAACTTTTCAGTAACTAAAAAGGTAAAAAAATATGATTCCTAAAATTTTAAAGAATTTCAATTTGTTCATCGATGGCCGTGGCTATGTGGGCAAAGTTGAAGAAGTAAATCCGCCAAAATTAAACATCAAAACTGAAGAGTTCCGTGCTGGTGGCATGGACTCTCCAGTGATGGTTGATATGGGTGTCGAAAAACTCGAAGGCTCATTCACGCTTCTTGAGTATGACAAAGATGTTCTGAAGCAATTTGGTCTTGTTACCGGCAATGCTGTTCAAGTAACGCTTCGCGGTGCTTTGCAAGATGATACCACAGTTTCTGCAATCATCATAAAACTGCGTGGCATGTATACCGAAATGGATATGGGGAAACTTTCTGCCGGTGAAAAAGGAACATTACAATGCACCATCGCCTGCCGCTATTACTCACTCGAAATTGATGGAGAAAAACTTATCGAAATCGACATCGACAATATGACCAGAGTTATCGGTGGTCAAGACAAGATGGTTGATGTTCGTAAAGCTCTTGGAATCTAGTTCACTGCTTGGAGTTAAATTTTTTAACTCCAAGTAATTAAAAAATTTAACTACTACAAAATATGGAAAATGCCGAAAATATCGAATTAAAATATCCGGTCGAAGTTGCTGGTCAGTCTTATGACAAGCTCAGCATGAGACGCTCAAAAATCAAAGATCGCCTCTTGGTTGCTAAGATGAAAACTGCCTCTGACGAAGAAAAAGAAATCAGACTTTTTGCTAATCTTTGCGAAGTAGAGCCAAAGGTAATTGAAGAGCTTGATGAAGCTGATTACTCAAATCTGCAAAAGGTGTATTTAGGTTTTTTCAATTCCGAGGGGATGTCACAAAAGCAGTAATCATCCTCTCAAAAATAACCAACTGGCAACTATCTGAAATTTTAGAAATGACCGAAGAAGATTTTTGCCTCTTCTTCGATGCTGCAAT
>JAGWWH010000007.1 GCA_018970485.1 Pseudomonadota bacterium
AAGCAAAAACAATCCACCTCCTTTTTCAAAGGAGGCTTATTTAGGTTAATTTATGTTTCACATCAAAACCAAAGCTGATTACGACCAGCAATATCAAGCTGCCAAGGCTGATCCACAAAAATTCTGGGGTGGGATTGCGGAGAATTTTTTCTGGTTTGAAAAATGGTCGGAGGTGTCGAATTGCGATTTAGTGCAGGCGCGAATTGAGTGGTTTAGGGGCGGCAAAACTAACATTTCTTACAACTGCTTGGATCGGCATCTGGAGCAGCGCGGTGACAAGGTGGCGATCATTTGGGAAGGCAACGATCCTTCGGAAAAAAATCAGAAAATAACTTACAAAGAGTTGCACGAGCAAACTTGTCGATTCGCGAATTTATTGGTTTCGCGCGGGGTTAGAAAAGGTGATCGCGTTTGCATTTACATGCCGATGATTCCTGAGGCAATTGTTGCGATGCTGGCTTGCGCTAGGATTGGCGCGGTTCACTGCGTGGTGTTTGCGGGATTTTCGGCGAAATCTTTGGCGGGAAGAATTCAGGATTCTGGGGCGAAAATTTTGATTACTGCTGAATCACTTTCGCGTGGTGATAAAAAAATCGAACTGCTTGCGATCGCTAAGGAAGCGGTTGCAGAGTGCGATGGGATTGAAGAAATAATCGTGTTTAACAAGAAGCCATGCTTCGACAGGCTCAGTATGACTAGTCACCCTGAGCCTGTCGAAGGGTGCGGCAAAAGGATCTCGATTTACCAAGAAGAAAATTTCCCAACCACCCACCAAGCCGAAATTTGCGACGCCGAAGACCCACTCTTCATCCTTTACACATCTGGATCGACGGGCAAGCCAAAAGGTATTTTACACTCAACCGGCGGCTACATGACTTACGCTGGCTACTCGTTTAAAAACGTTTTCCAGTACGAAGAAAATGACATTTTTTTCTGCTCTGCCGACATCGGTTGGATCACCGGTCACAGCTATTTAGTTTACGGTCCACTGCTCAATGGCGCGACGATTTTGATGTTTGAAGGAGTGCCTACTTACCCAACGCCAGCGCGCTTTTGGGAGGTTATCGCCAAACACAAAGTGAATATTTTTTACACCGCGCCGACAGCGATTCGCGCTTTGATGCAGAAGGTAGATTCTTTTGTTGAGGGTCACGATTTGTCGTCGCTAAAAACTTTAGGCACAGTCGGCGAGCCCATTAATGAAGAGGCTTGGCAATGGTATTACGAAAAAGTTGGCGGCAAGAAATGTCCGATTGTTGACACTTGGTGGCAGACTGAAACTGGTGGAATTTTAATTTCTGCAATGGCTGGCGTTACAGACAGCAAGCCAGCTCACGCCGGTTTGCCACTTCCTGGAATTGTACCAATTTTATTCGACGATGCAGGAAAAGAAATTTCTGAAAAAAATAAAGTTGGAAATCTCTGTCTTCGCCAGCCTTGGCCCAGCATGGCTCGCGGCGTTTGGGGTGATCGCGAAAAATTTGTAAAAACTTACTACCAACAATTTTTGGGAAGTTATTTTGCCGGTGACGGAGCTTTTCAAAATGACGGCGGGCTCTACAGAATCATCGGTCGAACTGATGACGTAATTAAAGTTTCTGGTCACCGTCTGGGCACTGCGGAAATTGAAAATGCGATTAATTCACACCAAAAAGTTGCTGAATCGGCGGTGATCGGCGTGCCTCACGAGATCAAGGGCGAGGCCATTTACGCTTTTGTAATCGCTAAAAATTCCGCGCAAAATTTAGAAAAAGAAATCTCCGAAATAATCGTCAAAGAAATCGGCGCGATTGCGCGACCGGAAAAAATTTATCTTGTTTCTGACTTACCAAAAACTCGTTCGGGGAAAATTATGCGCCGCGTTTTGAAGAAAATTATTGTGGGCGAAGAAGACCTTGGAGATCTTTCAACCCTTGTAAATCCTGATGTTGTCGAGCAGCTAAAAAATCATTTTTTGTAAATCGCACTTCTGTGACCGATGTCGATTACGAGAACTAGCAACTCCTTTTTTCTTAGGTCGCAAATTATTCTGTAGTCGCCGACGCGATATCTCCAGAATCCTTTTAGGTTATTCGAAAGCGCCTTGCCAAAAGCTTCTGGGCTTTGCGAGGCGTTCTCTAGGTAATTTAAAATTTTCTCCCTTGAGGCGCTGTCGAGCTTTTTGAGGGTTTTGATAGTTCGGGGCTGGTAGGTGATTTGCCACATTGGTGTTAGCGTTTTTTCTTAATGCCCAATTCTTTTAGGAGTTGGTTGTGACTTACTGCTAGGCTGGGATTGGCTTCGTATTCAGCGCGTCCTTTTTTTGCAACCCTTAGATCGCGCCAATCCTCAAGTTTTTCTTGCAGAGCCTTGCGCATGAACCAAGATTTGGAGCGGTCTTGCTCTTTGCACAACTCTTCGAGAATTTCATTTAATTCATCTGGGATTCGGAAAGTTACTGTAGTCATGTTAGTAAAAGTGATTAAAGTTAGTTACTGTATTACAATTAATAGTTTTTATTTAAATGCAACTCACTCTCCTTAAAGCGAAAATTCACCGCGCTACTGTTACGATGGCGGACCTTAACTACGAAGGCTCAATCTCAATTGACACCGACCTTCTTGAGGCGTCAGGAATTTTAATTCACGAGCAAGTTGACGTGCTAAATATTAACAACGGCGCGCGATTTACTACCTACACAATTCCCGCCAAAGCCGGTTCTGGTGAGATTCAAGTCAACGGCGCGGCGGCAAGATTGGTGCAGGTTGGCGACCCAGTAATTATTATTTCTTACGCAGGAATGAACGAGGAAGAGGCGAAAAAGTTTCAGCCAAAAGTTGTGCTAGTTGACGAAAAAAACCGCGTAAAATGAGATTTTGAGCACCGTGCTCAAAATCAGGTTTTAACCAATGAAATCAGGGATCGAAGGAATGGAAAAGTTTAAATTTGAAGTCACAGAAGGTGAGGTTGGAATTCGTTTAGACAAGTTTCTTACCAACCATTTTTTGGCGCTGAAGCCGGAAGTCACTCGTAGCAAAATCAAAATGTTGATTGAGCGAGGAGCGGTTTGCGACGAGAGAAATCAAGCGGTTAAAGGCTCTCAAGACACAAAATTTCTGGGACAAATTTTTCACGTTACTCTTCCAGAAGCCAGGCCCTCTGACCTGCAAGCGAGAGAAATTTCTTTTGAAATTGTTTACGAAGACGAAGATTTGCTGGTGATCAACAAACCCGACGGACTCACTGTTCATCCTGGTTCAGGCAATGCAGAAAATACTTTAGTTAACGGACTTTTATTCACTCACGCTGGCAAGCTTTCTTCGATTAACGGCGAAATGCGTCCAGGAATTGTACACCGTTTGGACAAGGATACGAGCGGGCTGATGCTGGTTGCGAAGAATGATTTTACGCACGGAGTTCTCACCGACGCTCTCAAAAATCACACAATTCAAAGAAGCTATTTAGCTTTTGTTTACGGGGTTATCGACCCTACAAAGGGAAGGATCGACAAGAATATTATTCGTTCGCGAGTGAATCGTTTGCGAATGAAAACCGTGAAAACTTTGGGGCGTCACGCGGTCACAAATTACGAAACAAAAAAGATATTTTTAGGAGGCTACGTCAGTTTAGTTGAGTGTCGTTTAGAGACCGGGAGAACTCACCAGATCAGGGTTCACATGGAAGCGATCAAGCACTCACTTGTTGGAGATCAGCTTTACAGTTCGGCGAAAAAAACTGCGCCAAAAGAGATTGAATTGAAGGTGAAAAATTTAATCGAAAAATTTCCGCGTCAGGCGCTGCACTCTTACAAAATCGGATTTTTGCACCCGCGCGACAAGCGTGAAATGTCTTTTGAAATTGCCTTACCGGAAGATTTGAAGGGGCTGGAGAAATGTTTAATCTCAGCTTCTGAAAGTTGATCCTGGATCCCCGCCTGTGCGGGGATGACGCCGTACTTACAAGATCCGATTTTGCACCGGCGCGACAAGTGTGGGAATCAAGAAAACAAGACTTCGCGCGCTTCTTCATTTTCACTTGTTGGAATTTTTATTTCGATTTCTTGGCGATTTTTAGGCAAAAAATCCGCAGCGATTTCTGGCCACTCAATCAGGCAAATTCCATTTTTTAAAGCCTCGAAGAAACCAATATTTTCAAGCTCCAAAGCCGATTTAATTCGGTAGAGATCGAAGTGAAAAATCTCACCTTTTTTTGTGTTGTAAGAGTAAACCAAATTGAATGTTGGACTGAGCACTTCCGTCTCTTCTTCTTGCAGCGAATTAATAAAATTTTTCGCAAAAAAACTTTTGCCGGCACCCAAAGTTCCTTGCAAACAAATTACTTCTCCAACTTGCGCTAAAGCCGCGATTTCTCTGGCCAAATTGGCCATTTCAATTTTTGAATTGAGAAGAATTTTTTTCATAAAAAATCAAAAACAGTTTCGATTGGCACGTGATCTGAAGGCTGAATTTCGCTGCGAAAATCGCGGTAAATTTTCATCGATTTAATATTCGATTTGAGATTTGGCGTTGCCCAAATGTGATCGAGGCGACGGCCTTTATTGGCGGTAAGTGGGTCTTTCGCGCGGTAACTCCACCAGCTGTAAAGTTTTTCTGAAGCGTCAACAAAGTGACGGTGGGTGTCGATGAAGTTTAGACTTTCTTGCAAACGCGTCATTTTTTCGACTTCGATTGGCGTGTGCGAAACGATTTTTAAAAGTTGTTTGTGCGACCAAACATCGTGCTCGAGTGGAGCAATATTTAGATCGCCCACGAGGATGATTTTTTTATGCACCCCCTTCGTCGCGCTGACGCGTCGACTCGATCCCCCTAAATAGGGGGATCCTGCCTCCTCCTCCAAAAGATCTTGTATGCTGCTGAAATGTGTCGTCATCCAATCGATAAATTTCAGCTTGTGAGCGAATTTATCGTTGAGTGCGACATCAGGAATATCACCTCCTGCGGGCACATAAAAATTGTGAAGTTCAATTCCTTTTACTGTCGCTGAAATGTGACGTTTGTGACCGTAATTACAGACGTCGATTTTATTTATTTTAGTGAGCGGAAATTTCGAAAGAATGGCGACGCCGTTGTAAGATTTTTCGCCAGAAAATTCGACGAAATCAAAACCAAGCGCTTTTACTTCAAGTAGGGGGAATTCTGGGTCGGAGACTTTTATTTCTTGCAGGCAAACGACGTCAGGATTGGCTTTGGCGATAAATTTTTTAAGCAGAGGAAGTCGTAGACGTAGCGAGTTGATGTTCCAGGATACTAGTTTCATTTGGTTGTGATTAGCATGCTTCGACAAGCTCAGCATGACGCGCTGGTCACTCTGAGCTTGTCGAAGAGTCTGTTTTAGTGAAAGAAAATCAGCGTTAAAATTCCGAGCGCGGTTACGAAAATTCCGACAAATTCACGCGTTTTGTATTTTTCTTTCAGGTGCCACGAGATCAATAAAGCCGCGATCAATTCAACTTGTCCAACTGCTTTCACGTAGATCACGTTGCCGATCGCAAAAGCGATAAACCACAAAATTGATCCGGTAAAACTTAAGATGCTCATCTTCAAAAAAGACGATCTGTTTTCAGAGACAAGTAGGTTCCTCAGGTCTTGACGCAAGCGCTGCTGCGAAGATTTGACGATTACGAAAATCAAATTCTGCAACAAAACCACCCACATCAAAGTGGTGGCTCCAGCGGCGTAATCATTGTATCCGATCTCATTTATCTGATCGGAGGCGAATTTTAAATTAAAAGCCGAGATCGAGAAACACAGGCCAGACAAGGTTCCAAAGAGCGCGGCTTTATCGAGTTCGAGTTTTTTGAGATTTAGATTCGACATCAAAATCATCCCAGTCGTGGTTACTAAAATTGCCACAAATCCACCTGCTGAAATATGTTGATTAAACAGCGCTATTCCTAGGAGCAGAGATTGCAGAAGTTCTGTTTTGTAGAAGGCGATTCCGACGCTAAAATTTTTCGATTGAATCGTGCGTAGCAGCAAAAAATTTCCGGCGATTTGAAAAAATGCAGTAACGGCGCAGTGAAAAATAAATTGATTGCTAACCAAGGAGAAGCTGCAAAACACTACAGCGATCGCTGCGGGCAAAGGCAGCAAAAAACGTGACCAAGTGACGGTTAGGGTGTCGAGTTTTTTGTTTAAATGCTTCTGTTCGAGATTTCGAAAAGCCTGCAAAGTGCAGGCGAAGATTGTAAAAATTATCCAAAGCATTTCGTAAAATGAGACTAGTTAGGTTTTTTATTTTGATTTTTCTTCTGCCTTTGTCGGCGCAAGCAGGGCTGAACATTTCGGTCTGGAATGAATTTGTACAGCTCACTGAAGAAGGAAAAAAAACTCTGATTAGCATTGAGGGGCAAGTTAAAGATCTGCCCAAAAATCAAGCGATGACCGCTTTCTCGATTAGTTTTGATCCCAAACAAAATATCTCGATTTCTAGCGTTCTTTTCGAAGGAAATCCGACCAAATATGATTTTGTCGACAATGTTTTAAAAATTGATTTTCCCAGTCGCAAATCCAGTGGTCAGTTGGTTTCGCTTAAAATTTCCTACTCGGAAAAATACGAAAAAATTAATAAATATTTGCGTCAGGAAGCGATTTATGTTCCTGATTTTGCTGTCGGAGCTTTTGTTAAATTTGTCATCAACTTCCCTGATCACGAACTGACAACATACACCAAGGACGCGATCCATGAAGGCGATAATCTTACTTACACTGCGGTCGCGCCAAAAGAAGGAATAAGCAAAGTGGTTAAATTTACTCCCAAAGAAAGTGTGTGGAAAGTGGTGGTAAAGTCTTCCATCAAAGCTGAAAAGCCTCTTGGTGAATTCACCATCAAGACACAGCCATATTTTCAAGCAAGCAGACAGAGGGTTGAGAATTATAAAACTAGTTTCACCGCCAATCCTACTATTACTGATCGCAAGGGTAGTGAAATCAATTATACCTTTAGATTTCCGAGCAATAATTTTGTGATTGAAACAGAAGCAAAAATTACTAACGGACTCACTCACCGCAAACAAATGATGCGCAACATGATTGCTTATACTAAGACCACCAAGGAGGAGATGTCTTTGCTCGGGGCTACTTTAATGAAAATCCAAAGCGATCCAATTTATAACGGATTGCCGATTTACGTCGCGATCGGAAGGTTTGTTAATAAATTTCTAGCATATGACGAAACCTACATAGGCAGACTCCCTCCTTTGGAAGAGGTGATCAAAGGCCGAATAGGAGTCTGTACAGAATTTGCTAAGCTTTATGACACCTTGGCTCGTCTTGCTGGGATTCCATCAATCATTGTTGAGGGCGCTGCCTGCGGCGAATATGATCAGTGCCAAGGGCATAGTTGGAATATGATTTTTTATGACGGGCGCTGGATCGAGGTTGATCCGACTTGGGATTTGATGTCAGGCGTAGTTTCTTCCTCACACGTCTTCGTCAATGAAGGCGGTAAAGGTGGCGTAGAAATAAAATATTCAGAAAGCGTCAAAAATTTGGAGATGAAAATGGATTTGGAGATGAAGCCTTACAGCTCCGACAATGCACAAACCCCAAAAACTCAGAACTAATTCATGAAAGAATTTTTCAACGACAAAAACATCAAATCGCTAAGTATAATTATTTTGGGAGGTTTGGTTTTTTTCCTCTTCACCCAAAGTTTTGTAGCGATTGCGGACATTAAAATCAGAGCAAAAGTAGCTAATGCGAGCAGCGTTCTAACTTTTCGTGGATCTGCAGAAATCGAGGCCAAACCCGATATTGTGAGCTTTAATATCACTATTCGCGAAAGCGAAAAAGATGTTGCCGTAGCACAACAAAAAATGACGGAGAAGAGCAATAAATTATTAGCTTTGTTGAAGGAAAAATCGGTGGAAAAGAAAGATATTCAGACCGCCGGTTACTCGACAAATCCGCGCTATAATTATGAAGGGGAAAAGCAGGTACTGCAAGGCTACGAAGCGAGTCAGACTATTGTCGTAAAATTGCGTGACGTTGCGAAATCTGGAGAAGTTTTAAGCGGAATTTCCGCTCTAGAAATTGCCGAAGTAAATGGCCCAATTTTTGCCGTTGATGATGAAGATAAATTAAGGCTAGAGGCACAAGCGCAAGCAATCATCAAGGCTAAGGCTGAAGCAAAAATTACCGCAAAAAATCTCGGAATAAAATTGGGAAGAATTGTCCGATTTAACGAAGAGCTAAATCACAATTTCGTAAAACCAATGATGATGGCGAGGGGTGTTGTTTCTAGCGAAGCGATGGATCCAGTGCAGATCGAGCCAGGTTCAAAAAAGGTTAGTTCGGTGGTGTTTGTGACTTACGAGATTGAGTAAGGGAAAAATGGATTGCCACGTCGCTTAACACTCCTCGCAATTACGAGTGGACTGCCTGTTCATCGCGTCATCGCGAGCGGAGCGCGGCGATCCAGTTTTAGATTTTTTGCCCAGTCGAAGCCCAATCTTTCACGAAAGTTTCTAATCCTTTTTCTGTTAGCGGATGTGCAGCGAGTTGTTTCAAAACCTTGCCCGGGATAGTCGCCACATGTGCGCCCATTTTTGCGGCAGCAGTGATGTGGATTGGATGACGGATTGAAGCGACGAGAATTTCGGTTTTGAAAGCGGGATAATTTGAATAAATTTGGCAGATTTCTTCGATTAGAGAAAGTCCGTCCTGACCAATATCATCAAGCCTTCCCACGAATGGAGAAACGAAAGTTGCGCCAGCTTTTGCAGCTAAAATTGCTTGAGCGGCGGAGAAGCAAAGGGTGACGTTTGTTTGAATTCCCTTGTCGGAAAAATATTTGCAAGCCTTGAGTCCGTCCATGGTTAAAGGCAATTTGATACAAACATGACCTTTTAAACCTTGGGCGATTTTGCTCAAGATTTCTCCTTCACGAACCATGTTTTCAAAATCAGTTGCAGCTACTTCAGCGCTGACTGGACCTGAAACTATCGAACAAATTTCCGCGATCACTTCCTTGAAATCGCGACCAGATTTTGCGATCAAACTTGGATTTGTAGTGACGCCATCAAGCAACCCGTAAGCAGCTATTTCTTTGATTTCGGCGATTTCG
Source organism: Pseudomonadota bacterium (assembly GCA_018970485.1). Taxonomy (GTDB): domain Bacteria; phylum Pseudomonadota; class Alphaproteobacteria; order Rickettsiales; family UBA1997; genus UBA2645. The sequence goes on from JAGWWH010000007.1 coordinate 9,067, forward strand.
GCAGAGTCGATAAAAAATTTCATGGAAGTTTTGAAATTGAATTTTGGAAAAAGTAGGGTGCAAAAATAGTCGATTCAGATCTCTTAAATCAACAAATCATGTCAGAAGTTTTTGCCCAAGTTTTATTGCCGCTAGCCTTGGACGAAGCCTTTACTTACAAGGCTGAAAACGAGATTAGAAATGGCGAAGTTGTTCAGGTTGAGTTTGGCAGAAAAAAAATTTGGGGCGTGGTTGTTTCGCTAAAAAAAGATGCGCCGGAAAATCTTGCTGAAGCAAAAATTAAAAAAATTCTCGAAGTAAATTCGCGGGTAAAATTCAGTCAAAATCAGTTGGATTTTATTGAAGCAATAGCGAGCTACAACCTTGCCTCGCGTGGCTTGGTGCTGCGTGCCTTTATTGGAATTTTAAATTCTAACAAAACAAAAAAATCGCCAAAAAGCCTTGAGCAGAAAATTTCTCCGGAAAAATTTTTACTAAAAAAATTATCCAATAAGCAGCAAGAATGTCTCGACAAAATCGCTCTGGAATCAGGCGTGAGCTTGATTGATGGAGTTACTGGCTCGGGAAAAACAGAAATTTATTTTGCGCTGATTGCGCAAATTTTAGAAAAAAATCCAACTGCGCAGATTTTAATTTTACTTCCCGAGATCGCTCTCACCTCGCAATTACTGCTGCGCTTTGAGGAACAATTTAAATTTAAACCTGCGCTTTGGCATTCAAAAATTTCGCCAAAAGAGCGTAGAGAAATTTTTTACGGCACTGTTGAAGGATCAGTTAAAGTCTTGATTGGAGCGCGTTCGGCCCTTCTTCTGCCTTTCAAAAATTTGCGGTTAATGGTGATTGATGAAGAGCATGATTCATCTTTCAAACAGGAGGATGTTTTCAATTTTCATGCGCGCGACATGGCGATTGTTAAGGCCAATTTGGAAAAATTTCCGGTGATTTTATCTTCAGCAACGCCGGCGATTGAAACCTACGTAAACGCCACTTCAGGCAAGTACCAACATTTAATTTTAGAGCAAAAATTCGGCGCAAAAAATGAAATTGAATTGATCGATTTGCGTCGTGAAAAATTGCCGAGCGGACAATTTATTTCGCAGAAACTACGCGCAGAAATAACCCAAAATTTGTTACAAAAAAAGCAGACGATGCTTTTTTTAAATCGCCGCGGATACGCGCCGGTAACGCTTTGCAAGGATTGTGGGAAAAAATATGATTGCGCAGATTGTGATTTTCACCTCGTGCTGCACAAATCAAAAAATCAGCTTATTTGTCACCACTGCGGCCATCACGAAAAGCCAACGCCGGAATGTAAATTTTGTGGCGAAAAAGATAGTTTGATCGGCCTTGGAGCTGGTGTGGAGAAGTTGGCTGAAGAAGTGAGAAATATTTTTCCCGAGGCACGAATTGCTTTGGTTACCAGCGATAATGTCACAAGTTTTTCTGATGTTGATGAGTTGGTTGAGAAAATTTTAAGCCGCGAAATCGATGTAATTATTGGCACGCAAATGATCACGAAAGGCCACGATTTTCCTGATCTGAGCTTGGTTGGAATTGTTGATGCTGATGGCTTGCTTTATTCTTCTGAACTACGTGCGCTTGAAAAAGCTTACCAGATTTTAACACAAGTTATTGGCCGCGCCGGCAGACGTAGCGAGCAAGGAAGAGTGATGATTCAAACTTACAATCCGGAGAATTTTTTATTCGGTCAGTTGATAAAAAATGATAAAAAATCTTTTTACGATTTTGAAATCAAGAATCGTCAAACCCTTGATCTTCCTCCATTTGCAAGGATTGCTAAGTTTGAGGTGAGTTCTTTTTCGGAGAGTGAAGCGAAAAATTTTGCGAAAAAATTAATCAAAAATTTTCCGCTCAGCGAAAAAATTGAAATCTTCGGACCAGCGCCAGCGCCGCTGCAACGCCTAAAGAATCGTCACCATTTTTTAGTAAATTTGAAAACTCAGCGCAAAATTAATTTACAAAAATTAGTTTCTGATGTGATGCGAAGTCTAGAAATACCAAATTCAATTCGTGTCAGAATTGACGTCGATCCACTTTAATTTTTTTTCCAATGAAAATTTTTCAAATTCTCTTTTTAGTTTTTTTATCAACAGCTGCTGCGGCGCAAGGAATAGATCAGATCGCTCTTAATTCCGTGGTTCAACAAATCGCCACTGGCTCTGGTCCTGTAACCAAAGCTGAATATGACAAGTTTTGGCAACAGCTCGGAGTCAATAGATCTGAAGATAAAGCCAAAATGATCGGGGTCATGAAGCAAAGATTTGTTTTGGCCCAAGAATATCAAAGAGAGGTTTGGATTTGTGCCGAACAAGCATGGAATTCTCACGTAGTTCCGAGATGTGAAAATGCGCAAAGCAAGTTGGGATCATTAAAAGCCGATTTAGAAAAAACCGATTCTTCAGGCGCTCTCAGTCCGCTTGAAGATTATTCCAATAATTTACTCGAAGCTGCTGCGAAACGTGGATCGATACAAAATCCAAATGGCGCCGGCCAAGTGAATGTCTCGCTCGAGATGATTAAATCGACCAGAGAAGGATTGGATAAAATGTTGGTGAGATTTTCGCAGGTTCTTAGGCCGAATTATTAACCCTAAGTTTGTTGGCGGTTCGTACTGGATGATTGGTGGACTTGGGCGGATGGCGCGCATCGGCGCTTACAATCTTTTAATTTTTTCCAACCTCACTTCGTTCGCTCAGAAAATCTAAAAAGATTGTCGAACCGTATTTGTTTGTCGGCGGTTCGTGCTGGAAAAGCTGGGATTGGTGGACTTGGGCGGATTCGAACCGCCGACCTACTGATTAAGAGTCAGCTGCTCTACCAACTGAGCTACAAGTCCGTATATTTTGAATCTTACTCTCCGCGTCATTGCGAGCGAAGCGTGGCAATCCATTCCATCTGTATTCGCGATCAGTGATCGGATCGTCACGTTACTCATGCTCTTCGCGATGACGTTTAAAGTCTCAGATGGAATGACAAAAGTAGTACAGAATCCTAATGATCTTTCCAACCGACTCTCTTCAGGAAGAACTCGTAAGAATCTTCAAAAGTGAAAGTTTTATTATCGTCGAAAATGATCAATTTATTGGCGATTTGACCAAGGAAATGTTCGTCATGCGTCACCGTTACCACGGCGCCTTCAAAACTTTTGATCGCTTCGAGAAGAGAGTCGCAGGATTCCATATCCAAGTGGTTTGTTGGTTCATCAAGAAGAAGTAAATTCGCGCCTTTGAGCAAAATTTTTCCAAGCATCACGCGCGATTTTTCGCCGCCAGAAAGCACGCCAATTTTCTTATTCGAAAGATCGTTAGAAAACATCATGTTGCTGCAAACCTGACGCACTCTGTTTTGAGTAAGTTTTTCGTCGACCTTCTGCAGCTCTTCGTAAACTGAACGATTATTATCGAGACGATCGATATTCATCTGGCCGAAATAGCCGATTTCAGTTTTGCCATTAACTTTGATATTGCCGTGAACTGGCTTGTTGTCTTGCGTTAGGAGTTTGAGCAAGGTTGATTTACCTTTGCCGTTTTTTCCGATTACACAAATTTTGTCGCCGTTGGCGATGTTGAAGGAAAGATTTTTAATGAGCAGATGTTCGGGATTATATCCGAAAGACAAAGCCTCCGCCTCAACCATGTTTTCTTTGCTGGTGTAAGGATTGTGATTAAACTCAAAATCCAGCGTTTGCACATGCACCAATTTTTCTTTGACGTCTTGCTTCTCAAGCATCTTAACTCTTGACTGCACGCGGCTCGCTTGGCTTGCTTTTGATCCGAAGCGATCAATCCATTCCTGAGTTTTTTGTCTTTGTTTATCTTCGTTGATGCGAGTTTTTTCGTAAATTTCTTCTTCGAGCGCAATTTTTTCGCGCACACCTTGCGTGTTGCCAGGAACTTTTTTGAAAGAATTTCTGTGAATGAGAAGTGTGTGCGTGATCACGCTATCCATGAAGCCGCGATCATGCGTGATGAGAATTATTTCGCCGTCCCATTCGCGCAAAAATTCTTTGAGCCAGCGGATTGAGTGAATGTCGAGATAGTTAGTTGGTTCGTCGAGCAAGAGCATTTGTGGCTCCATCAACAGCAATTTTGCTAAGTTTAATTTTACTTGATAACCGCCGGAGAATTTTTTTGGATCTTTGTAGAGGTCGTCGTAAGTAAAGCCGAGGCCGTATAAAATATTTTCACCTTTCCAGCCTTCATGCTCGCGATCTTCGGGAAGGATCGAACAAATTTCTTCGAGAACTGTTTCGTGCGTGAAGTGAATATGTTGCTCCAAGTGACCAATTCTGTAGCCGCGCGGAATTTCAACCGCGCCAGAATCCGGCTCAAGTTGCTTTAAAATTAATTTGAGGAAAGTCGATTTTCCGCTGCCGTTGCGTCCGATAAGACCAACTTTTTCGCGCGCGTTAATAATGAAATTTCCTTCCGAAAAAACCTCGCGGCCGGAAAAGGAAATGGATAAGTCTTTGGCTCGAATCATTTAGAATTTAGAAAATATGACGAATATAAAAGCAGCTTAGAACCTTATTTCTGAAGGGTTGCGGGATTTTTGGTAGTTTCAAATCATAATTTAACTCTTTTCCAGTTGCAATAAATGATGCGCTACAGCCTTATTATTGGCGGCTCTAAATCACTTAGAGTTTTTGCTTAAACAATTTTAGGAGGAGTGATGGGTGGAGCAGCTAGTAGTTTTCTTGGTAGAACAGACGTCGGCCAGCTATGTTATGCGGTGATCGATCAGGATTTAGAACGGGTTATGAAGGCAATCCAAAACATTAGGGGTGACGAAAATTACACTAGAGACGTTCTCGATACCGAAAGCACTCTTGATTCGCCATTGTTTGTATCATCTCGACTTGGTCAAAATGGCGAAGAGGTGGCAATTTATTTTAATTCTCCGACGAATTGGAGCGAAGAAGATGATACTTCTTATCCCCTTGCCATGACAGCCCTGCAGCATGCTATTTTTGCCAGCGAGGGAGAGAATGGAGTCAGGATATGTCGACATCTGTTGCAAGAAGGGCTTAATCCAGACGTGATAAATATGCACGGATGGACATCCCTACATTTTGCCTGCATGCTTGGTGATTTTGAAGCGGTAAAATTGTTGCTCGAACATGGTGCGAATCTGTATGTGGAAACCACAAAGAATGTGGAAATAAATCTTTCGGAGAATCCTGTGCTTATTACCAAGTGCTCTACGGCCAGCGATATTATTGAGGTTCTGATGGAGTCTTTATTGCAAGAGAAAGACAGAGGGATCGGCGCAGATCAGAGCGAAGAAGAAAAAGCTGTGCTGCTAAATTTAAGTCGGATAGGGATGTTGCTAAAAATTAAAAGAGAGACGCCTAAACAAGCCACAGAAGCCTTAGGGGTGGAGCAGGTTGTTCTCGGGTCAAGAGGAGGAGGGAAAGAAAGAAGTTCTTCTCGCTAAACAGCTGCCGAACATTGTCTGCCGATCTGAGAACCGACTTTGAAAGCCTTGCCGGCCTTTAATTCATCCAGGATTTTGAGGAAATTTTCTGAGGTTAAATCTTCGGCGAAATCATCGTTGATTTGCACTACTGGCGCATTGACGCAAGCACCCAAACACTCAACTTCTTTCAAAGTGAAAAGCCCGTCAGCTGAGGTTGCGTCCATTTCGATTCCGAGTTTTTCTTTGCAGTCTTTAATGATTTGATCGATGCCGCGAAGCATGCAGGGTGTGGTGCGGCAGAATTGGAGTAAATATTTTCCGACTGGTTTCAAGTTGTACATGGTGTAAAAACTGGCGACTTCGTAAACTTTGATCTCAGGCATTTCTAAAGTTTCAGCGACGCAGGCAATCACATCTTTCGAAATCCAATTTGCGTTCTGGCGCTGTGCCAAATCTAACAAAGGCATCACCGCAGATTTTTTTCTTTCAGCCGGATATTTGGCTAAAATTTTTTGAACTTGTTTTTGGTTTTCGTCGTTGAACTTGAACATGTTATTTTACTCGTTTCCAAACCGCTTTTTTCGCGGCGAGGAGAATTACAAAAAGAATACCAAGGAAGAGCATTGTGCGAACGCCCATTTTTTTTCTTACTTCAGTTTCTGGTTCTGCGGCCCATTGCAAGAAATTGGTAACGTCGATCACCATTTGCTCTTTGGTGGCATAAGTGCCGTCGCGATAATCAATTTGGCCATCATCGGTGATTGGAGCTGGCATTGAGATTTGGCGACCTTCGAAATAAGGGTTGTAGCTTTTGCCTTGAGTCATCGGGAACTCTTCAGGTACATCAACAAAGCCAGTGAGTAGCGAATAAACGTAATTTGCACCGTCGTGACGAGCCTTAACAATCAAAGATAAATCCGGCGGATAAGCGCCACCATTAGATGAGCGCGCTGCTTGTTCGTTAGCGTAGGGGCCAACAAATTTGTCAGAAGGCAAACCAGGGCGATCAAACATTTCGCCGTCATCATTTGGGCCGTCAGAAACTAGAACCTCGGAAGCGATTTGTTTTACTTCTTCTTCAGAAAATCCAAGCGCAGTGAGGTTGCGATAAGAGACTCTTTGTAAGCTATGACAAGCGGAGCAGATTTCTTTGTAAACTTGATAGCCGCGTTGCGCGGAAGCGCGATCGACTGAGCCAAAAATTCCGTCAAATTCCCACTTCATCTGTTTTGGATGATGGGCCGTGGTATCGATCACGCCTGCTTCAGCAACATTCTCACTGTTAGCTAAAGCCAAATTTGGAATTAGTAAAAGAGCTAGGAGAAACTTTTTCATTTTAGAATTTGTAAAATTTCTTGTCGAAATCGACGACTTTGCCGTCAGAAATTTTCACGCCTTCTTTGGCGAGAATTTCAATTTTTTTTGGAAGACCAAAAGCATATCCGCCAAGTCCGCCGTCACTTCTAACGACGCGATGACAAGGAGTTTTTGGAGCATTTGGATTAGCACCAACTATTTGTCCGACAGCGCGGTAGCCTTTTGTTTTTAATTTTTGTGCCAGTTCTTTGTAAGTCGTCACGCGACCTTTTGGGATCTGGCTTAGAAGCTCGTAAAGTTTTTGAGAATTAATGCTGTCCATGATTCTTTTTGTAATCCGCATCGATTGATGCTGGAAGTGGTAAGCATTTTTCAAATTTTGGTAATTGTGGTAAAATCACCAAAAAGTATGCGTAATAGTAAAGAGTTGAGAGGCGTGAAGCCCAAACATACCAGCCATCTGCCGGAGATTTTCCGAGGAAGCCAAGGAAAAGAAAGTTCGCTATGAAGACCCAAAAGAACTTTTTGAAAAGTGGGCGATAGGCGCCAGACTTGACGGGAGAGCGATCGAGATAAGGTAAGGCGAAAAGTAAAGCGATCGCACCAAACATCATTAATACACCGCCGAGCTTATCTGGGACTGCGCGAAGGATTGCGTAGAATGGCAAGAAATACCACTCAGGAACGATGTGAGCTGGCGTCACCATTGGATTGGCTGGGATGTAGTTGTCGGGATGTCCTAACGAATTTGGATAGAAAAATAGGAAATATCCAAAAACCAAAAAGAAGGCAACAAAGCCAACCATGTCTTTGATGGTGAAGTAAGGATGGAATGAGATCGCGTCATTTTTGCTTTTGATTTCAACGCCGGTTGGGTTGTTGGAGCCAGAAGTATGTAGGGCGACAAGATGAAGAAGGACGATGCCGATGATTAAAAAAGGCAACAAAAAGTGAATAACAAAAAAGCGATTGAGAGTAGGATTATCAACAGAGAAGCCGCCCCAAAGCCAAATAACAATTTTTGGTCCAAGTACTGGAATCGCCGAAAAAAGATTGGTGATGACGGTTGCGCCCCAGAAGCTCATTTGTCCCCAAGGAAGAACATATCCCATGAAAGCTGTAGCCATTGCTGCCAAGAAGATCATTACGCCAAGCCACCAGAGAATCTCGCGCGGTGAGCGATAAGATCCGTAATAGAGTCCTCGAGAGATGTGCGCATAAAGTGCGACGAAAAACATCGAGGCTCCGACAGCGTGAATGTAGCGAATTAGCCAGCCATAATTGACATCGCGCATAATGTGCTCAACTGAATCAAAGGCCATTTTTGTATTTGGCACGTAATGCATTGCCAAAAATAATCCGCTCAAGATTTGTACAACAAGCGCGATACCTGCGATAGAGCCGAAGTTCCACCAATAGCTTAAATTTTTTGGATAAGGGTGTTTAAAAAGAGTGTTTTCGATTGTGCCAATGATCGGTAAGCGATCGTTTATCCATTTTGCAGTTTTTGATTTTTCGGTGATCGATTTTTCAAGATCATTCTGGATGTGATTGCTCATTTTTAGCCAATTTTAATTTTCGTATCTGACAAGAATTCGTAAGGAGGAATTTCTAGATTCTTTGGTGCTGGGCCTTTTCTAATACGAGCTGAAGTATCATATTGCGAACCGTGGCAAGGGCAAAACCAGCCTTTATATTCTCCTTGTCCACCGATTGGAACGCAGCCCAAATGTGTGCAGATTTGAATTGTTACCAACCACTCTTCTTTGCCTGATTTTACACGTACAGAATCTTCTTGTGGATCGCGTAATTCAGAGAGTTGGACTTCTTTTGCGGCGGCAATTTCTTCAGCGCTGCGTCTTTTAACTGAAACGGGCTTGCCGCGCCACATTACTTTTTTTTCTTCACCAACTTTGATGTTGGAAATATCAACTTCAACCGAGGCAAGTGCAGCAACGTCGCTCGATGGATTCATGCTATCGATAAAAGGAAGAATTGCGCAAGCAGCGCCAACGCCTGCTGTGGCGTAAGCTGTAGTCGTGAGCAATTTACGACGACTCTCGTCTTTTACGGAATTGGACATTTAATTTTGGGGAAAATTTTTCTAAAAATGAGGTCGCACTTTTTATTTGCGCTAAGCAAACTATCAACCCAGAAAATCCTTAAGAAATAAGCTCCCAATGACAATTTTAAAAATCAAAAGACTTGAAAATGGTAAGGACCTTTCCTTGCCAAAATATGAAACTTCGGGCAGTGCTGGGATGGATTTACCAGCGGCAATTTCTGAACCAGCTACACTAAGATCTGGAGAGATAAAATTGATTCCGACTGGATTTGCAATTGCCTTGGAAAAAGGTTTTGAAGCTCAGATTCGTCCTCGTTCGGGGCTTGCTCTTAAAAATGGAATTACGGTTTTGAACAGTCCTGGAACCATTGATTCAGACTATCGCGGCGAGATTTGTGTAATTTTAATTAATCACTCAGGAACTGATTTTGTAATCACTCGCGGCATGCGTATCGCGCAGATGGTAATTGCAAAATATGAGCAGGCAGAAATTGCGGAGGTGGAAAATCTTGATGAGACTTTTCGAGGCTCCAGTGGATTTGGCTCGACAGGAATTGGCTAATTTAGTGAAATAAATTCTTACCTTCCGCGCTCTTCAGTAATGAAGGTAGAAGTAAGTTTTATCGCTAAATGCGCTTTCCTTAGCTGTTCATCGATTTGAAAAATTCCTCATTTGTTTTGGTGTGTTCGAGCTTCTGCAGTAAGAACTCGATTGCTTCGAGAGGGCTCATCGGGTTGACAATGCGACGAAGCATCCAAACTTTTGAAAGAGTATTTCGATCAACCAACAACTCTTCTTTCCTCGTTCCAGACTTAGTGATATCAATAGCTGGGAAGATTCTTTTATCAGAAATTTTACGATCGAGAACGATTTCTGAGTTACCAGTTCCTTTGAATTCTTCGAAGATAACTTCATCCATTCTTGAGCCAGTATCAATCAAGGCTGTAGCAATAATTGTCAGTGATCCGCCTTCTTCAATATTTCTAGCCGCACCGAAAAATCTTTTTGGTTTTTGCAGAGCGTTTGAATCAACCCCACCAGTTAAAACTTTACCAGATGAAGGCACGACAGTATTGTATGCACGAGCAAGGCGAGTGATTGAATCAAGAAGAATCACCACATCTTTCTTGGCTTCTACTAAGCGACGGGCTTTTTCGATTACCATTTCGGCAAGTTGCACGTGACGAATTGCTGGCTCGTCAAAAGTTGAGCTGACAACTTCTCCTTTAACGGTGCGAAGCATATCAGTTACTTCCTCTGGGCGTTCGTCAATCAAGAGAACGAGAAGGACAACTTCTGGATTATTGTCGGTAATCGCATGTGCGATGTTTTGCATTAATTGGGTTTTACCAGTGCGCGGAGGAGCAACAATCAAAGCTCTTTGACCTTTTCCAATCGGCGAAACCATCTCGATGATTCGCGCAGAAAGATCGTTATTTTTTGAATTATCGGATTCGAGGACTAATTTTTTTTGTGGATAAAGCGGAGTTAGATCATCGAAAAGGACGCGATTTCTGATTTTATCTGGAGTGCCAAAGTTAACATCAATCACGCGAAGCAAGGCAAAATATCTCTCCCCTTTCTTTGGAGCGCGAATTTGCCCTTTAATGGTGTCGCCGGTGCGTAGGCCAAAGCGCTTGATTTGGCTTGGTGAAACATAGATGTCATCAGAGCCAGCGAAATAATTGGTTTCTGGAGCGCGTAAAAATCCAAAACCATCCTCGATTAATTCTAGAACTCCCTCACCAATAATTACGTTTTCGGGACTTTGATCAGAGAAGTTTTTGAGAATATGATAAATGATGTCTTGGCGACCGTAATCACCAATATTTTCAAGGCCATACTCCTTGCCTATTTCCACTAATTTTTCGGCCGACTTTGTCTTTAATGATTTCAACTCAAGCACCTTTCCAACTCCTGAATTGCGTCCAGAGCGTGGATTGTCTTCATATTCATCATCAGAAGAGGATTGTTGGGAAGGAGAAGTTGATTGCTGCTGGTTTGAAGAGGAGAAGCTTTGAGGCGAGTTGCCACGACTAATTAGGTTTCCCGTATGAAGGCGCGGAGTGGCGAAATTGTTGATTACAGGAGCTTGATTAAAATTTTGTTCAGGAGCTTTTTCTGGAGCTTGTTGTTCTGTATTTTGGGCGGCAGGATGACGCAAAGTAAGAGTGCTGTTTGAAGACATTATTCGTATTAATGATTGATAAACTTAAGTAAGAGAGGGGGTGATTTTAGATAAATTCCCCGGAAATTCTGCGGGGGAGCTGCGAAAAATATGATGTGGCGGGGAGTGACGCGCTTTGTAAAAATGGTTTTTTTGCTGTCAATGTAAAAAACGCGCAAGGAATTCAACTCCTAAAGTAAAGGCAGTAATGGACAGAGCCATTCCGAATGTTCCAACCAAGATCCCTAATATTACAGCCAAACCATCTTTACTAAGTAGGCCAAAAGATATTATCAGTACGCCTAGTCCAGGAATGAAATTTGACAAAGGCATCGGCATCAAGACAAACGAAGAAAATAATAAAACAAAAAATCCGATTATTCTTTCTGCGAGGTTCGAGGTCATGAATAATAGTCGAGGTCGCAAGATGCGTTCAACTTTACGAATGTAGGGAGATGATCTGTTAACTAGAGCTGCTAGTACTGATCTTTTTACGGTAAGTTTAGAGAATTTTTTTGGCAGTTTAGGAGCTTTGTATCCCACCGACATCTGCAAGGCAAAAACAACAAGAGGAATTGAAATTATACTCGGGAATGGCGGAGGGGTTGGAATGATTATGCCAAAAGCAAAAATCATCATTACTAATCCGAATCCAACAGAATCCATTGCTTGGACCAGATCGCGAACGGGTATTCGATCAGCAGACGAGCTGTTGACCATATCTTCGATTACTTGCGTTGTGATTACTTTGTATTGATCCACTTTAGAGATTGGTGCTTAGTGCATCGCGCTTCGTGCTTCGCTTTGGGGAGTATTTAATCCTTGAAGCGTTAAGCACTAAGACGATGCGGAATTATTTTTTTTCGATTTCTTCAGATTTCTTCTCTTCTTCTTTCAGGCCTTTTTTCAGGCCTCTGATTCCTTTGCCGATATCTCCCATCACTTGTGGTAATTTTCCCGCACCAAAGAGTACAAAAACAATCACTAAAATTATCAGTAACTCGCCTGTTCCGATCGACATAAATTCTCCTTAAAAAATTAATTTCATTAGCTCATCCCATTCTCTGGCGCTTAGACCACTTTCGGGTTGTTCAACTTTTTCTCCTTTTAGCATCTTTCTTATCGTTTCTAGAGCTGGTCCAGAAAGATTTTTTCCAGATTTATTATTTTTAATGAAGGCATCAAAGCAGTGAGGAACCCACTTCTTGACCATTTCGAGCATTACTTCCGCATAAACTCGAATTTCATATTGGGCGTGTGAGTCAGCGCGAAGGTTCAAGAAATGTAAAAGGTTGTGTAGATCAATTTTCCAATACCACTGCGTGTAACAACTTAAGGGAAGATTCATGCGTGCGAGCTCGCGAGCCAGACCTTCTTTGCTTGGATCAGTTATGTTGCCTTCGGCATCTTGGTTAATCATTTCCAAGTAATGTTCATAAGATTTCAGCGAATCTTCCTTCAAGATCTTCAGAACTTTTTTTGACTCTTCGGCGTTGAGAACTTTTGTCTCATCCCGTCCTTGGTGATTAACTTTGGACTGAGCGGAAAGATTTGCTGCGTTTGGAACATAAAATTCATCCTCAACAATCGAGTAACGCGCAGAATATTCGTTAACGGAAGCGGTGCGGTGCCTAATCCATTGGCGCGCAACAAAGATTGGTAATTTGATGTGAAATTTAATTTCGCACATCTCGAGCGGAGTTGTGTGGCGGTGAGCAATAAGATAATTAATCAGAGCCTTGTCAGCGCTAACTTTTTTTGTGCCTGCTCCGTAAGAAACCCGAGCAGCTTGTACGACCGATGAATCATTGCCCATGTAATCTACAACCCTTACAAAGCCGTGGTCTAAAACTTCAAAAGGTTGATATAAAATTTTCTCTAATTCATGAGCAACTGGTCTTAAAGTTTGATTTGATTGCTCGCGCAGCAAAGAAATTTCTTCGAGTTGTTCTTTTTTAATGACCATTTTGGGGAGAAGTTCAAATTCGTTTTGCGGGCTTTTTAGAGCTCAAATTTCAAAGCTCAAACCTCTTTCTTAAGTGTCGATTAAAGCAATAAAATCAAAGCTTGCCGATATTCCTAAAACTAGCGGCGTTTATCAGTTTTTTGATGCAAAAAATAACCTGCTTTATGTTGGCAAAGCGAAGAATTTGCAGAAGCGCGTAACGAGCTACACCAAAGAAAATCAGCTTTCGGCGCGAATTGCTCGAATGGTTTTCTTGGCTGAAAAAGTTGAGATAACTCAGACCAAAAGCGAGGTTGAGGCACTTTTACTCGAGCACAATTTGATTAAGAAATTTCAGCCGAAATTTAATATTTTGCTGCGTGATGACAAAACTTTTGCGCAGATTTTAATCACGAATCATAAATTTCCGCAGATTACCAAATATCGTGGAGCTAGGACTGACAAGGGTTCACACTTTGGTCCATTTGCTTCAACTCACGATGTAAATCACGTGATCGATCTGCTACGAAAAAGTTTTTTGCTGCGTAATTGTTCTGACTCCGATTTTAAATCGCGCAAAAAACCTTGTTTAGAACATCAAATCAAAAGATGCGCCGCGCCTTGTGTTGGATTGGTCTCGCAAGAAGAATATGAATCTTCGGTGCAAAATGTTTCTGATGTGCTTAGTGGAAAATCTGTCGCCGTACAAAAAAAATTAGCGCAGAAAATGCAGCAATTAAGCGCGGCGCAAGAATACGAAAAAGCAGCACAAATTCGTGATCAAATAAAAGCATTAAATGCGATTCAGGCGAGACAAAATATTAACGTTGATGAGTTAAAAGATTTTGACGCAATCACGATTGTCGCGGCTGGAGAGCGTATTTGTATTTACATCGCATTCTTTCGCGGCGGACAAAATTTCGGCGCAAAACCTTATTTTTTTGAAGGTGAGGAAAAAATATTATCTAAATTTCTTGGGGAATTTCTCGGTCAATTTTATTTAGAACAAACGCCGCCGAGCCTTATTCTGCTTAATCGCGAGCTTGAAGATAAAAAATCTCTCGAAGTTTTTTTATCAAATCTTTCTGGAAAAAAAGTTGAAATTCTGACGCCGAAAAAAGGCGCTAAACTCTCTCTAATCAAGGATCAAAGCCAGATCGCTACACAAAATCTTGAGCAGAAAATTTCGCGAAATTTAGGCGAAAAAGAACTGCTTCTCGAAGTAAAAAATATTTTCGATCTCCCAAAAATTCCGCAGCGAATTGAAGTTTACGACAACAGTCACATCTCCGGAACCAATGCGGTTGGCGCCATGATTACCGCGGGCGTGGACGGTTTTATCAAAAGCGGTTATCGCAAATTTAATATTCGTTTTGAACAAGGCGGCCGTGATGATACGGCGATGATGCGAGAAGTTTTAACGCGCAGATTTTCTAAAACTCACGACGGGCTGCCAGATTTTATCATCATTGACGGAGGCAAGCCACAACTGACTGCGGCGCAAAAAGTTTTTGCTGAGTTAGAAATCAAAATCCCTTTTACCTGCATGGCCAAAGGTGAAAAAAGAAATGCCGGAGAGGAATATTTTCATCTGCTGGGCAAAGAGGAATTCCAGCTGCCAAAACACGCACCAGTTTTGCATTATTTGCAGCGCTTAAGAGACGAAGCCCATCGCTTTGCGATTACTGCACATCGCATCAAAAGAAAAGCTAGCTTAGGTCTAAACCAATATCGACCGCGCGCGCTGAGTGAGTAAGAGCGCCGACTGAAATAAAATCGATGTCGAGGTCAGAAAATTTTTTAATATTTTGTAAATTCACGCCGCCAGAAACTTCAATTTTGATTTTGTGAGCGCGAATTAACGCGGCGCATTTTTTGATTTCTGCTACTTTCATATTATCGAGCATGATGATGTCAGGCCTTGATTTCACAGCTTCGGCGACTTGTTTGAAATTATCGCATTCGATCTCAATTTTTTTGGTACGAGATTTTTTTGCTGCTAGAATTGCTTGTGAAACCCCGCCAGCAGCGACGATGTGATTATCTTTAATCAAAATCATTTCGGCTAAATTGTGACGATGGTTTTTTCCTCCACCAACCTTGACCGCATATTTTTCTAAGTCGCGCAGGCCTGGTAAAGTTTTTCTAGTGTCGAGAATTTTAATTTTTTTATTAGCGAGTTTAGTGACGAATTCTCTAGTTGTCGTTGCGACGCCGCTTAAATGTTGAATAAAGTTTAGGATTACCCTTTCAGCGGCAAAAATTAATTTTGCGTCACCATGTCCTCGAGCTATTGATTCTTCTGACTTCAAAACATCTCCATCTTTTACAAGAATTCTAAAATCGAGCTTAGAATTTTTGAATTTTGCTGATTTTTTTAACTGAAAAAAAACCTCTTCAATTATCTCTTTTCCACAAAAAATAATTTGTTCGCGAGTCTTGATTTCAAATGATATGAGGCAGTTTTTTGGAATGGTTAAGTCGGAAGTGATATCGTCAAAAACACAATCTTCGTGCAGAGCTTTAGCTACAATTTCTTCGAACATTTTCTTGGATCAAATTTTCCTGACTTGAGCTTGCGCAGGCGCTCTGAAATAAAGTGGCGCATAAAATTCATTTCGTCGGCAGATATTTGTTTTGCGCCACTTTCGCTCTCGGCAATTAATTTTGAGATTACGTTGAAAGCCAAGCAGCCGTCGCCGATTTCTTCACCAATGAAGGCGGGCATTTGTTTGGTCCAGATCGGCGCATCTTTGGCATTATTTTGCGCTAATTTTTGTGCCAATTCTAAGGCTTTGTCAAAATCTCCGATACGCTTTGAGAGGTAGATTGCCTGAAATAACCACCACCAGTTGGCATCGATATTTTGAGAGGAGTGCTCATCGAGATATCTCACCATTAATTTGCTATCATTTGGGTTTTGAGTTTGAGAATAGTAATAAGCCGCCAGAGCTGGGATTATACGTGATTCGGAATTAAGCTTATCCAGCTCGGTCATCCACTGATAAATTCTCGAATAATCGTAGTTTTTTAGCGCAATAAATCCGCCAAAAACATCGCCAGAATTTTGTAAACGAACAGAAAGAGCGCGGAATAAAAATTCTTTATCGCCAAGTGAAGCGGCAGAAACTAAGTATTTATTGGGCGCCGGAGGAATTGCATTAAGCTCGAGACGAAAACCTTCGGTTTGCTTCCAAAAGAAGATCTGGCAGCCAAAAGTTAGGATGAAAAGCCAAAAGAAAATCTTGTGAGAATAGAGGTGAAAAAAAAGGCGGGCTGTCATTAGAACTGCTTACGCTTGAAGTCGTGAAAGGACATAAAAATCATTAGTGGGATATAGATTAATGACTGGATTGCGATTATTTTTATGCTCTCGAAATCTTTAATTTCGTAGGATAGCCAAGAGCTTTGCGAAAACAAATCAAGGCGAGGAAAGACAGCGGAAATAATTTTTAATATGGAAGCTAAAATATTGCTTTTTACGTCAACAAGATCCTTGGGAAGTTCGATTGCCATTACAAACATCCCCATCAGTCGAGAAATCATGTAAAATGCAAAAGAAGCGAGTATTGCTGAGAATGAGTTTTTTAGGATCATCGAAGCCAACAATGAGAAACAAATTACAATTAAAAGTTCTGCCAACAGCGATCCAGACCAAATTATTAGTCCTAGTAAGTTTGCTTTAGTTAAAATGATTACAGCGGCTATTAGTGGTAGGAAAATCAAAAATGCGGAAAGAAAAAATCCGATCAAATATCCCAAGATAAATTGTTCGCGTGAAATTGATTTGGAGAGGATGAACTCGACCTCTTTATTTTCAAAAGCTCTGCTAATACTTAAACATACAAATAAAATCATTCCAACCGCTAGAATTGCTCTAGAAGACCCGGCGATATAGGCGGCAGTGCTTTGTTTTTCTTCAATAAGCATTGTTGATCCAAGAAAGATCGAAATCGAGATAGAAACAATTAAAGTGATTAGTAGGCCAAGATACAAGCGGTCGCGCAGGCCATTTTTCAGTATGTATTTTAGTATCGATTTCATGAATTTAGACGGATTAAAAATTATATTCTGAGATCTCTATTTTCAGTGAAGTGAGGTAGAATTTAAACAACAAAAAACCGGACCACTTTCTTAAGTGGCCCGGTTTGAGCTCGTTCGAGTTAACTAATTAACTATGAAAGAGGGATGTTATATTTTTTGCTTAAGTATTGAGCTACAGATCTGAGATCTTCGTTTCTTAAAACTGTATCAAAGATAATAATTTCAGAAATTAGTCCATTCCAAGGTTTAGTTGTAGCAGTTGTGCCACCAATAAAAGCTCTTGTGGTTGGTCTGGTAACCCCAGTAGTTGACGCGGTTGCGTTAATACCGCTAGTGCTTGTGAAGTTAGTCCCACCGTTGATGTAAAGGTTGGTGGTTCTAGTTCCCGGAGTTGCGCTGGCAGCGTTATAGCCAGAGTAAGTAATAGTTGCAATCTCTTGAGTTGTCGGAAGGGCACCTCCACTTCTTACGGTAGCGCTTGGACCAATAGCGACTGTTCTAAAGTTGGTAGCTGTATTGTCTCTGAAGTATCCCCAACCATCTGTTCCACTAACTCCGTTATAAAGTACTGTGAAGTCTGCGCCAGATGCGGTGTCAGCTAATCTATAAACCATGAAGGCAGTAAATGCGTTAGCTGCGTTAGGATCAGCAACGGTAAGTACTGGAGCTTGGGTAAGAGTAGTCGCAGATGTTGATAGAGTTAGAATGCCAGTGTTGGCGGCAGTGCCATTGAAGCTAACTGATGGTAGTCCGTTAATACCTTCCAAGTCGTAAGATATATTGCTGCTTGAGGTGGCTATTCCAGCAGCCGGAACAGCGAAGAATCTTGTTTGTGTCTGAGGATTAGTATCGTTCCATTGGGTGATAAAGCCTCCATCATCCAATTGAGTTGGAAAGCTAGCATCTTGACTAGTCTCGAGCCAAAGAGCAATGCTGCTCATGCTGTTTACAGGAGAGCTTTGTGTTAGGTTTTGAGCGGATTTAAGTTTTGATTGTCTAACCAATCTAGAGCTTTGAGTAACGCCGGCGATGATGATACCAACGATCAGAATTACGATTGACAGCTCAATCAGCGAAAATGCCGTTGATGCTTTTGACTTTTGCTTGTTCATGTTTTTGAGATTTTCGTTGAAGGAAAACTAAGGAACTTTCCTGCTTATGTTTCCAGGAAATGCCGAGCTGGTTAAGAGCGGTCATTTATTGTTCAAGTGGTAAAATATTTTTTTCTCTTTTTGAGGCTAAGACAGATTATGCTAGCAAAAATTGCAGACAGAAGTGAGCCGATAATGACTCCAATTTTTACTTGATAAAAAGAGCAAAGATTATCGTTAAAAGCTAAGGAACCAATAAATAAACTCATCGTAAAACCAACGCCAGCAACGATTGATCCAGCGTAAAATTCTAACCAATTTGTGCCGCGAGGTAAGTTAGCAAAATTAAATTTCACGGCGAATAAGCTAAACAAAGTTATGCCGATTTGCTTGCCAAAAAATAGTCCCAGAGAGATTCCAAGAACAAGCGGTTCGAACAAAGAAGTGAGAGAGAAATTTTTTAAGTTAATTCCAGCATTGGCGAAGGCGAAAATTGGTAAAATTAAAAAATTTACCGTTGGAGAAATTTTGTGAGCAAGGCGAGAAAGAGGGGAGATATTATTGATTTGTAGCGGAATGAAAAGTGCCAAAAGAACTCCCGTTAAAGTTGGATGAATTCCTGATTTTAAAATCATCAACCACAAAAATAATCCAAGCAGCAAGTAGAGATGTATTTTGTAAGATTTAAAAAAGTTAAGCAGACCCAATCCAAACAAGGCCACAATCGCAAGAGCGATGTAAGATAGATTCAAGTCGTGAGAGTAGAAAAAAGTAATTATTAAGATCGCGATTAAGTCATCGATTATTGCAAGAGCGACCAAAAAAACTTTTAGAGAATTAGAAAAGGATTTACCGAAAAGAGAGATTATTCCGTAAGCAAAGGCGATGTCTGTGGCCGCAGGAATAGGAAAGCCGCGCAGATTTTCTGGGTGATTAAAATTGAATAAAATAAAAATAATAATCGGGAAAACTACCCCGCCGATTGCTGCGATTAGAGGTAGAACAAATTTGCGTTTTGTCGAAAGTTCGCCAACTAAAATTTCTCTCTTCAGCTCGAGGCCCACCAGCAGAAAAAAAATCGCCATTAAAAAGTCGTTAATCCAACCGTTAATAGTTAGATCTTTTTTTATTCCGATAAATCCTAGATCGAGAGGAATCTCGATCAGAAAGAAATTTCTGTAAGTTTCGTAGCCTGAAGAGTTGGCAACCAACATTGCCAATAGAGTTGCGACAATCAGAGAAACTCCTATTGCCAGCTCTGATTTAAAAAAGGTTTTGAGTGGTTTTAGCATGGCGTTGTTAGTGAAAATTTGTTTAGAAACTTGTCATAATTTCCAGATAAAATCTCCGCGATTAATCCAGAAACTTTTTGGTTAACTTTATCGACCTGCAACATTTCTGCGGTGGTAAATTTCCCCAAAACATGACTAGATGTTTGTATGTTTGGATTTTCTGGACGACCTACGCCCAAGCGTAATCTAACATAATTTTTACCAATTGCTTCATCGATTGATTTAAGTCCGTTATGGCCGGCATTTCCGCCGCCGGTTTTTATTTTTACGCGTCCAAGATCGAGATCAATTTCGTCGTGAAGAACCAAAACATTTTTTGGCAGAATTTTGTAAAAATTTACCACCTCAATAACAGCGCGGCCGGAGAGGTTCATGAAAGTGTGTGGCTTGAGGGCGATGATTTTTTTTCCGCTAATTTCTCCGCTAAAAATTTCGCTTTTGAATCTCTTGCCGTGATCCTGAAAGTCGTAATCGTCGATGATTTGATCAAGCAGCAAAAAGCCAAGATTGTGACGAGTTTTTTCGTATTCTTGGCCGATATTTCCGAGTCCAACGATTAAGTGCATATCCAGAGAATTAGGCTGCTTAAGCCAGCAACGTTTTATTATTTTAAAGAAGAAATTTTACTTTTTGAGACGAAGAATTTTTCTAATTTTGAATTTTATTTTGACTGTTTAGAGCGCAAGAAAATCAGTTTGCGATATTTTTGATTACTCAGAAAAAAAAATATTTGAGAGTTTATCGATATTCAAATTATCGGTGCTCAAAGTTCCAAGTTATCAATCAATCTGACCCCATCTAAGTAAGCGGCGATGAAAATGCGCGCGGGAATTTTTGCGCTAAAATCTTCGACCAGATTGAGATTTTTTTCTTCACGAATTTCTAAATAATCAATTTTTTCAAATCCGATTTCGAGCAACTCTTTTCTTTTTTCGGGCAGAATTTTTGGATCATTTTTTATTTCTGACAAAATTCTAAAGATGTTTGCAGCCTTAATTTTAGAACTCTCAGACAATCTTTGATTTCGCGAAGACATCGCCAATCCACTTTCTTCGCGCAGAGTTGGTTGTACAAAAATTTCGACATTAAAATTCAAATCGCGCACCAATTTTTTAATCACCAAAACTTGCTGAAAATCTTTCTCGCCAAAAATCGCAATGTTGGGTTTTACGATGTTGAAGAGTTTGGTAATGATTAGAGCGACACCATCAAAATGTCCTGCTCGCGCGGCTCCGCACAGACAATCAGTTAATTTTTTGGGAGTAATTTTAAACGCAGATTCTTCGGGAAAAATTTCTGAATCGTCGGGAATAAAAACGCAGGACGGATCAAGCGCGCGCAATTTTTCTAAATCTTGCTCAAGCGTTTTTGGATATTTTTCGTAATCATTTTGATCGTTGAACTGAGTCTTATTTACAAAAATACTAACAACGGAAATCTCACCAATTTCTTTAGCTTTTTTTACCAAAGACAAATGCCCCTCGTGCAGCGCTCCCATTGTTGGCACAAAGGAAACGCTTTTGCCAAATTCGGTTTCTTGCTCTAAAAAATTTCTGACTTCTTTGATGGTTTTTGCGACGAACATTTTTGTAAATTTTTTGTGGAATCTGGGTTTTGAATTATTTTTAAGTTAACACTTCCTTTGATTCTGAGAAGAATTCTTTGTCTCCAATTTTTCGAAAAACGAATCACAAGATTTAGATCGAGATAAAGGAGTAAATGAGCCAGAAGGTTGTTTTTCGGATAAAGTTTCCAGCCCGCTTTTTCGACACAATTTGCGCATTTCTTCCGCCGGAAATTCGGTGAGTTTGTTTGGATCCCCGCGCAACTCTTTTTCAAATTGACGCATGCTTTCACGCACTGTTTTGTAGCGTTGAGCGAGCTCTGCTACCTCGGGAGTTTTTGCTTTCGATTCCCGCGAAATTGTGGTGAGGCCAAGAGCTAAATCGTAGCCACGATTCTTCTCGAAAAATGCGCGCTCTTCTTCTGAGAGTTCAAATTCAAGCGAAGTCGCTAGGCCAAAATCTGAAAAATAAATCTGTTCGCCGTCGGTCAAAATATTGCCGTTGTGACCGTCGAAGTGAATCATTCCTTTGCTCTCAAGAAAAGCCGTAGTTGAGCGGATTTCGCACTCAATCATTTCAACATTGCGTCTGCCAACAACCTCTTCCGAGAACAAATATTTGCCAAGATTTTGCGGAATTGATTCAAGAAAAACGACGACAGAGTGCGTTGCATTTTCAATTGCCTCTAAGCGCGCGCGAACTTCGGGCGAGCCGCCCCAATATTTTTGGTCGGCGTCTAGAAACTCGTGGTCTTCAAAATTTAGTTCGCGACTTTTTTCTTTTGGCACGACGCAGTGTCCGTAAAGTAGCGGAAAATTTGGGCATTCGTCATTCAAAAACCAATCGGTTGTCATTTGGTGCGCCGCCAACTCGCGCCAAGCGCCAAAGCCTGCAGAGCCAACGCCGTATTGGTAAAAAGTCGGCAAGTTGAAAAGATTTTTTGTGGAGTGGGGATTGTCTAATTCGAGGTCAGTAAGAGAAATTCTTTTGGCAAAAATCGGCACTCCTTCGATTTCTAATTTTACTGCCGTTCCGCCGATTCCTTGGTGAACTTGTTCAGATTTTTCGAGCAGCTCTGCGACCTCTCCGGTGCTCATTTCAGCAAGCTTCGTTGAAATTTTGGCGTAATTCTCGTGACAGGTTTTTGTCATTTTTTGCTACTAATTTTAAACTGGCTTGAGACCTAGAGAGTCAAGGCTGAAGGGGTGTTAAAAAAAGATTGTTTACCCGGGTAAACAATCTCAAAAAAAGAAAATCATTTGAATTCTAAAACCCTAATCACGCCAGATAAATCAAGGGCTGAGGAGGTTAGTTGAAAATCATTTTGAGCAAAAATTTCAGTCACACTTTTTGACTGACCGAAGCCAATTTCGAGAAAAATTGCTCCAGATTCGGCAAGAAAATTTTTCGCTTCTGCGGCAATTCTGCGGTAGAAATCGAGTCCGTCTTTGCCGCCGTCAAGGGCGGTTCGAGGCTCGTGAATTCTGACCTCCGGCTCCAACTCTTCAATGTCTGCAGCGGGAATGTAAGGAGGATTTGAAATAATTAGGTCGAATTTTTCTTCGTGATTTAACGCAGAAAATAAATCTGATTTTAAAATTTTCAGACGCGAATTGGTTTGGTGTTTTTCGCTGTTTTTTTGCGCTACTACAAGTGCGGTTTCTGAAATGTCGACTGCGGTTCCAACTGCGTCTCTGTAGGTTTTAAGTAGAGTGATAATTAAGCACCCTGAACCAACTCCGAGTTCTAAAATTTTTAATTTTTTTTCACGGTCTGGGAATTTTTTTAACACCGATTCAATTAAAATTTCTGAATCAGGACGCGGGTCTAAAACATCTCTACTTACTAAAAAGTCTTCGCCAAAAAATTCTCTTTTACCAATCAAGTGCGAGACCGGCTCACGTGCGGCGCGGCGATTTATTAGGTCAAAAAATTTTCTTTCCTCGCCCTCGGTAAGTTGGCGCTCGGGGTTGAAAATTATTTGTTCTTTAGAAAACGAAAGGGCGTGAGCTAGAAGGATTAGAGAGTCTAATCCTGCGTTGCTCACGCCCTTTGAATTCAAGATTTGTTTGGCTTGTGCCAGTGCTTTAGAAATTGCTTTAGAACTTTCCAAGAATCTCTCGCATTGATGTTTCGTTGATTAAGAAATCGAGATTTTTCTCTCTTCTGATGTCGAGCTGAGAAATGTTGTCTTTGCTTGCGGCATTTTTGGCTGAGATTTCTTTGGTAACGGCGTCTAAACCATTCGCAACTCTGGTTAAAAAGATTTGGTAAGGATCGTCGATTGAAGCTGGAGATTGAGTATCTGTGCCACTTAATAAATCAGCGGCCATTGGTTGTTCCGCCAATTCTGCTGCTGGCTTCATTTTCTCGGCCATCTTGACAAAGTTGCTGGAGATTTGATTGACCAAGGCGTCAACTTTATCGATTTTGATTGTGACGCCACCGGAAGGTAAATTGTCGTCTGGCAATGAAGACAATTCTCCACTGACAGAAATTGTATAAAGCGAATTAGAGAGCTCTAGGTTTTTGATTTTAATCAACTTGCTTTGCTGAGTTGGTGCTTCTTGAGTTTGGGTTGGATCGAGAGGAATATTGGCTTCCTGACTATTTGCGCCCAAAGCAGAGACGACATATTCTAATTCAATCGTAAGATTATTTTTAGATTCTGCCGTTGCGATAGATTTTGATGCTTCCGATGACGAGTCAGCAGAAGTTACGGGAGTCGTATCCTGAGACGTTACAACTGTTTCACTAGGTATTATTACTGATTTGACACCTTCTGTATTCTCAACTTGTGGAGCGCTTGCTGTTGCTGCAGTTGGGTTTGTAGGTATAACTTGTGCTGTTGTGACAGTTTCGACATTTGATTTTTCTTGAGCTGCTGTTTCTTTTTGCGAATTCAGAGGAGTTACGATTGTTGTAATTTGTTGAGACGTCGTATTTAAAGCTGGATCAACAACTTCTGAGGTTTCAGCTACGCCATTTCCCAATACAACTTCACCAGTTTTGATTCCGTCAATTATCTTTTTTTCCAAGGTGTTTTTGTACAGGCTGATTACATCAAAGCCTTCAATTTCTTTCGCACTAATGCTTATTGAGTGGGTTTCTTTATCGAGTTCGAAGGAACTTTCGACGGAGACTTTTGTATTGTTTGCTGAATAGATAATTGTTTTGTCTGCAGCGATGATTTTGTATCCAGAATCTTGGTAGTGAAATTTGGAGATATTACCTTCTTTTATTGAAATCGTGATTTCTGGGGCCGAGTTGAATTCAATATTCGAGATATTTCCATCCGCATCTTGCACAGAGAGCGGCTCTATCAATTGTACTTTGTAATCTGATTCGAGAATTCCTGCGGTAGCCTCAAGAATAGGAACGGTTACCTCGTTCTTATCTAATGCGGCGTTTGGAATGGTAAATTTTAGATTCTTAATCGTAATTTTTTGAGAGAGAGGAAATCCAGATACAGCAACTTCTGTAGCGGAAATATAGGAGCTGTTGTCGCTAACAAATTTATTAATTTGTTTTTCTACTTGGCCAACCTTGAAAAACCAAAATACGCTGTAAACCAATGCGGCTACAACCAAGAGAATTGCAAGTTTGATCGCGATGCTTCTGCCCATAAAATTTTTTTAATTTAAAGTGAAACATTCCTAGTTTCCCCAGGAACTGTAAGGGTTAAGCCGTCTAATTCTTTTGTAAGAGTAATCTGGCAACCGAGTCGAGAAGTAGGAGTTAGTCCGAATGCGAGATCTAACATATCTTCCTCATCTTCGCTTGGCTCTTGTAGCATTTCGTAAAAGTCTTTTTCGACAATTACGTGACAAGTTGAGCAAGCAAGGGAGCCTTCGCAAGCTCCTTCTAAATCGATATTATTATCGCGTGCGGCTTGAAGCACAGTAGTACCAACTGGCACTTGAAATTCTTTTTTTTCTCCTTTTTCTAAGAAGATAACTTTAACGGTCTCGGACATTGATTTTACTGAAAAGAAATGAGGTTGGAGCTTTTTTAAAAATGCTCAGCTTAAAAGAAAAGTAAGTTTACGAGTTTTATCTAAAATGAAAAAATCTTGATGAGCAAAATTGTTTTGTACCAACCAGAAATCGCCGGCAATGTTGGAGCGATAATTCGAACCTGTGTTTGTTTTGATGTGGAGCTCCACATTGTCGAACCTTGCGGTTTCCCACTTGATATGCAGCGCGTAAAAAGAGCGGCAATGGATTACATTTCTCATGTAAAGATTTTTCGTCACACTTCTTTTGAGGATTTTTTTCGTGACGAAATTTTACAAAAAAATCAGCGTCTAATTCTTGCTACAACTAAAGCCAAAGATGATTACAGAGAATTTCAATTCCAAGAAAGTGACGTGATTATTTTTGGTAAGGAAAGTTCCGGAGTTCCTGATGACGTGGCTAAATCAGCTCATCACAAAATTTTTATTCCAATGAAAAATCAGATGAGGTCGTTAAATATCGCGATCGCTTGCGGGATCATTTTGGCTAGATCTGTTTAAAATTGGTTTTACCCCAAGTAGAGGAGCAATGTTTTTAATCACCCTGCCAACAACTGGCGCAGCAACCATACCGCCAGTATTAAAAATATAATTCGGACGATCAAAAATTACGTAAATCAAATATTGGGGTTTGGAAATTGGGAAGGTGGCTACGAAAGATGCGTTGGTTAGGTTTGTGTTGTATTTTCCAGATTCTGCTAGCTCAGCCGTTCCAGTTTTGCCACCAACTTCATAACCTTCGATATTAGATTTTTTGCCAGTTCCAAGCTCGACAGCTTTGCGCAATATCATTCTCATTGTTTCTGAGGTTGATTCTTTAATGACCCTTTCTCCCTCTGGCTGCTTATCTATTTTCACAAAAGAGGGTTTGTATAAAATTCCACCATTGACAATTGCCGCGCTGGCCATTGCTAAATGAAGAGGCGTAATCGCAATTCCGTGTCCGTAAGAGATCGTATAAAGACTAATTTGGCCCCAATTTTTTGGATAAATTGGCTTACCAAGCCCAGGAAATTCAGCGTCTAATTTTTTTAACAAACCAATCTTTGCTAAGAATTTTTTCTGACTCTCGGCACCAATTTTATCAGCGATTTTAACAGTTCCGATATTTGATGAGTTAGAAAAAATCTCTTCGACAGTCATCAGATCTTTTGTCGAGTGATAGTCACTGATTGTGAAGCGTCCATATTTTACAGGGTCTCGTACATTAAAAGTGTCGTTTGGTTTTATGACTCCTTCTTCGAAAGCGAGAGTGTTGGTAAAGATTTTCATTACTGAGCCAAGCTCATAGAGACCATTAGTGACCCGGTTAAAATATTCATTAGCACTAGCTTTATTCGAAGAATTAGCGTCGAAATCTGGAATTGATGACAGTGCTAATATCTCTCCATTATTTACATTTACGACTACGCCAGAGGCTGCCTTGGCTTGAAATTCCTCCATCGCGATCAGGAGCTCATCATGTAAAATATCTTGCACCCGCACATCCATCGCTAGCTGCAAATCTTCGTTTTGGGATAATTGTCGATTATATTGCATCTCCATTCCAGCAAGTCCTTTTCGGTCGCGATCAACGTAGCCCACGTAATGGCTAGTAATTGATTTCTGGGGATAAATGCGAATTCGATCATCTTCAAAAATTAACCCAGCCATTTTTAAATCTTCCGTAGCTTTGACTTGCGACGGAGTGAGATTTCTCCGAATCAGAATCCACTGTTTGCTGCTTTTGTTCTCAGATATTTTTTTGAGAATTTCCTCGTAAGATAAATCAGGAAATATTTCAGAAAGTCCTTTGGCTAGGGCTCCAGAGTCTTTGATTAAAATTGAGCTGACGTAGAGGGATTTTGTTTTTAAATCAGTAGCAAGCAGAGTATCGTTGCGGTCGAAAATATTAGCTCGTTTACCGATCTTATTTTTGTCGTAAATATTGCTCACCGTTACTTTGTCTCCTGCAGTAACGATGAAGATCATGCGTAAGGAGATGAGTGTGAAAACAGCGACAATAAAAAAATAGATGATGGCGAGGCGTGACTTATTCATATTCGGCCATCTTTGTAGAGAGATCTGAGAGGTTTTAGAGGTAACGTTGAGGTAGGCTTAAAGATTTTGAGCCTGACATTGTCTTAAACTGTGTTCGCTCCCGAAATAATATCGATCAATTCTTTCGTAATGTTTGCTTGGCGGGTGCGATTGTAGACCAAGGTTAGATTCTTGATCATTTTTCCAGCATTATTGCTAGCGGCTTCCATAGCCGCCATTCTGGCTCCTTGTTCAGAGGCGCTATTTTCAAGTAAAATATTATAAATTTGGAGTGTGAGATTTCTTGGCAAAAGTTCCGACAAGACCTCTTCTTCACTTGGCTCATAACTCATTGGCGACTCAAGAGTCACCGCATCTTCTTTTGCTAGAATCGGCGCTGGAATAATTTGTTTTGCTATCTGCTCTTGAGCAATTGCCGATTTGAACTTGCTGTAAATCACCTCGCAAACATCAAACTCATTTTCGTTAAAAAGTTTTACTAGTTTAGCGGATATTTCTTGAGCAACTTGGTAAGTAATAGCGTTTCTGAAAACTCCAGAAACGTTATCAATAATTTGTTTGCCGTAAGGAGCTCTTAATTGTTCGTAGGCTTTGCGTCCGATACAAAAAACTTTTACATTGCGACCTCTTGAAACCAGAGATCCAATACGACTTTTGGCAAATCTGACTGTAGATCCATTTAGTCCCCCACAAAGACCGCGATCAGATGAAATAACAACGATCAAATGAGTGTCATGCTTACCTTTTCCGGTTAGTAGTGGAAATTTTTGGTTTAAATTTTCGCGTGCGGAAATGTTGGAGGCGAGCAGTGAAATCATTTCAGAAATTTTTTCAGCAAATGGTCGCGAAGATTCTACCGCATTCTTCGCTTTTTTTAGACGCGAAGCAGCGACCATTTTCATCGCCTTAGTCATTTTCTGAGTCGATTTTACGGACTTAATTCTGGTTTTTAGGGTTTTTAGATTCGCCATCTTGAGCTATTTTTTTACACTGGCAGTGAGGCCGGCGTGATCCAAATGAGAAGAAGGGGCGTGGTTTAAGAAGATTGTCAAAAATTCTTCGATCAGGGTTTTTAACTTTGACTCAGTCTCGTCGGTAATTTTTTGTTCTTTCTTTATCGAGCTAAGAATTTCTGGATGAGAAGAATGCAGTTTGCGCAAAAATTCTTTTTCGAATCTGGTAACTTCCTTCACAGGAACTCGATCCAAATAACCCTTCACGCCGACGTAAATAGAGGCGACTTGCTCTTCGAAGCCAATTGGGGAATATTGATTTTGCTTCAAAAGCTCAGTCAATTTACGGCCTTTATCGAGTAATTTTTGCGTTGATGCATCAAGATCAGAGCCAAATTGGGAGAAAGCCTCGAGTTCGCGGAATTGTGCCAAATCTAACTTAATTGTTCCGGCAACTTGTTTCATAGCTTTGGTTTGAGCGGCAGAACCTACGCGAGATACAGATAGACCAACGTTTACAGCTGGTTTGATGCCTTTGTAAAAGAGATCGGTTTCCAAGAAAATTTGTCCATCAGTAATCGAAATCACGTTAGTTGGAATATAAGCAGAAACGTCTCCGGCCTGAGTTTCAATGATTGGAAGAGCTGTCAGAGATCCACCACCCATTGCGTCAGACATTTTTGCGGCGCGCTCAAGTAGGCGAGAGTGAACGTAGAAAACATCGCCAGGGTAAGCCTCGCGTCCTGGTGGGCGACGAAGCAAAAGCGACATTTCGCGATAAGCGACGGCGTGCTTGGAAAGATCATCGTAAGCGATTACGGCGTGCATTCCATTATCGCGGAAATATTCGCCAACTGTGCATCCAGTATAAGGCGCGAAGAATTGTAGTGCGGCAGCTTCGGAAGCGGTTGCAGAAACAACTACCGTGTATTTCATCGCGCCAGCATCTTCGAGAGTTTTAACGATCTGAGCTACAGTTGAGCGCTTTTGTCCAATCGCGACGTAGATACAGTAAAGTTTTTTCTTCTCATCGCCTTCTTCGTGAGCCTTGGCTTGGTTAATGAAGGTGTCGATAACAATTGCGGTTTTACCAGTTTGACGATCGCCGATAATTAATTCGCGTTGGCCACGACCAACTGGGATCAAGCTATCGATTGCTTTGAGACCAGTTTGCATCGGCTCGCTAACTGATTGACGAGCAATGATTCCTGGGGCTTTAACTTCCACCCGAGTGTATTTTACATCAGTCAGCGGACCTTTGCCGTCAATTGGATTTCCAAGGGCGTCAATGACGCGGCCGAGCAAACCTTTACCAACAGGAACTTCTACGATTTTGCCAGTTCTTTTAACCCCAGAACCTTCCTTGATTGATTGAGCGTCTCCAAAAACAACAATACCAACATTGTCAGTTTCAAGGTTTAGCGCCATACCCTTCACGCCAGAGTCAAACTCAACAAGCTCCCCGGCTTGAACGTTATCAAGGCCATAGATTTTGGCGATCCCGTCACCAACTTTTATTACTTCACCAACCTCTTTGAGTTCAGCAGCGCCGTGAAAATTTTCTACAGTGCGTTGTAAGATATTGGAAAATTCTTCGACTTTGAATTCCATGTTAAGGCTTAGTTAGAGTTAAGGTTTAATTGATTGCAGCGAGGCATTCTTTCTTCAGATTTTCGAGTTGGTTTTTGAGACTAGCATCAATTACCTCAGAGCCAATTTTGATTTGGAATCCACCAATAATTTGCTCTCTCACAATTTCTTTAACGGCGATTGTTTTTCCGGGGTACTTTTTTTCGATCACAGCTTTAACACGATCGATTTGCTTTTTTTCGGTCTTGACCGCGCTGATTACTTCAACCTCGAGAATATTCTGATATTGTTTATTCAGGCGAGAAAACTCCTCATAAATTTCCGGAAATAGGTTGAGGCGGCGATTACGAACAATTGATGCAAAGAAGTTTGAAGAGAGTGAGCTTAGCCCGAATTTTTGTGTCACATCGCTGATGATTCTTACGAGGTCATTTTTTGCGATGACTGGATTTTTAAGTTCGTGGGCGAAGCTGGTACTAAAATTTTGTTTAAAAACTCCGAGTTCGTTAGAGGTTTTTTCGAGTGAATTGTTTTTTCTCGCTGCAAGAAAAAGTGCTTTGGCATAATTCTTGGCTACTACTGAAACTCTGGGCATGTTTATTTGAAAAAACTTGGGGGAAGGACTAGGAAAATGGAGGGCGCGCAACGTAGTTTTAAGAAAAATAAAATGCAACCCGACAAGTCTGATTCAATGCGCGTTAACAGGATCAATATTGTCGTAGTAATCGTTAATTAGAGTTGAGTCGGGAATCTTTTTTTCTTTCTCAAAGGCTATGTGAAAAAGTGCATCACCTTTATTCGTTAAAGGCAGAAGAGACATGCCAATTACAATTCCACTCTCATGAGCGCGAACTAGTATTTTATGATCACCTAATGGGTTTGATATTTCACTGAGGATGTCGCCTTTTTTAACTACTGAGCCGAGCTTAATTCTCGGCATATTAATTCCACTCCGAGGCGCCCTCAACCAAGAACTGGAGCGAGCAATGAAAGTTTTTTTATGTCTGATTTTTTGACGCGATTTTATCATGCCGATTTCTCTCATCACGCGCAAAATTCCATCGACTCCAATTTTAATATTATTTTCGTCAAATCTCAGGGCTTCTCCCGCCTCAAATAAAATCATTGGAATCTCTGATTGCATTACTGCAGCTCTTAGTGAGCCATCACGCAAATTCGAGTTTACGATTACTGGCGCACCAAATGCTAAAGCAAGTTCGAGAGTTTTTTTGTTAGAGATATCGGCGCGAATTTGTGCAAAATTGGAGCGATGAAAAGCGCCGGTATGAAGGTCAATTCCAAAATCAGATTTCAAAACAATTTCACTCATAAACTTGTGAGCTAGCTGTGAAGCGAGTGAGCCATTTTTAATTCCAGGAAAACAGCGATTGAGATCGCGACGATCTGGCAAATATCTGGAGCGATCATTGAAGCCGAAAATATTGACGATTGGAATAACGATGAGAGTGCCATAAATATTTTTTAACGCTTTGTGCGAGAGTAGGCGACGAGCGATTTCGATGCCGTTAATTTCGTC
Source organism: Pseudomonadota bacterium (assembly GCA_018970485.1). Classification (GTDB taxonomy): domain Bacteria; phylum Pseudomonadota; class Alphaproteobacteria; order Rickettsiales; family UBA1997; genus UBA2645. Next base: position 40,128 of record JAGWWH010000007.1, read on the forward strand.
ACCGTGAATTGTTGAAGAAACAAAAAGTGTCGGCCCATCTTTTTTGCTGCGAATAACTTCAACCGGCATTTTGACGTCGGTAAAATCGTAAATACTTCCCATGTCAATATTGATGCGTAGACGCTGGCCACGCTTGATTTCGATATTGTCGATGGTGAAGCGATTATTTGCCATTTTTACCTAAAAAAGCGTAAGACAAAATTTTGTAGCAAAGCTTCGCTGACAAGAAATCGCATGAGTGTAAAGCCTTGACTGGCGCGAGTTCAACGACATCTGCGCCAACAAAATTAGAAATTTTTGCTGCTTCGCGAATGATATCGAGAGCATCTTCCCACACTATTCCGCCTGGTTCGGGAGTGCCTGTTGCTTGCATCAAACTTGAGTCAAATCCATCTAAATCGAAAGTTACAAAAACTGGACGGCCTTTAAGCGGAGCCACGATTTCCTTGGCATTCCAGCTTCTACGATCCTTGCCAAAATGCATGTGAATGCGATGGCGATTGGCTTCTAAAAATGGAATTTCGCCGGCGGAAATATTTCTGATGCCGCAAGAAATTAGTGTAGAAATCGGATGATCCATCACGCGACGAAGTGCCGCGGCATGTGAATAATGTTCGTCTCCGTAACCATCGCGCAAATCGGCGTGAGCGTCGAAATGCAAAATTGCGAGATCTGGATAGCGCTTAACAAAAGGACGAATTGAGCCAGCGGTAATCGAATGTTCGCCGCCCAAGATCAGCGGAAATTTTCCCGCCGCCAAAAGGGATTCAGTAATTTTTTCGAGTTGATCCAAAGATTTTGGAACTGAGCTGTAGTCAATTTCTGGCGCCTTCATTGTTGCGACGCCATATTTGCGAAATGGCTCACACCAAAATTCTTCATCAAAAAGTTCAACTTGCTGCGAAGCTTTAATGATCGCTTTCGGGCCGTTTTTCGTGCCTCCGCCGTAGCTGACGGATTTTTCTAAACCAAAAGGAACGACAACAACTTTTGCGTCATCCGGCGATTTTAAATATTTTTCTTCAACGCCGAGAAAGCCTGATTTTTGTGGAACGAAAGCAATTTTTTTCATTTTGAAATTAAAAAATTTACGTGAGCCATTTTTCTTCCCGCAGCAATTTTTTCTTTGCCATAGAGGTGAATTTTAGCGCGCGGATTTTGATAAAATTTTGCAAGATCTTTCACCTCATCGCCGATTAAATTTTTCATGTAACCACTGGAGTGAAAATCTGTTGAGCCAAGCGGCAAGCCGGTGATCGCCCGAATTAGCTGCTCAAATTGTGAAGTTACACATCCATCCATTGAGAAATGTCCAGAGTTGTGCGGCCTAGGGGCGAGCTCGTTAACGACAATTTCTTCACCAACTACAAACATTTCCACCGCTAAAATTCCGATCAAATCTAACTCTTTAGCAATTTTCTCGGCGATTGCTTGAGCCTTGATTATCAAGGCTTGTGAGATTTTTGCTGGATAATGACTTTCATCCAAAATTCCATTTTTGTGAATATTGGTTAGTGGTTCATAAGCCTTAATCTCACCAGCTTTTGAACGCGCAACCACAACAGAAATTTCTGAATCGAATGGACAGAATTTTTCTAAAATCATTTCTTGCGATCCGGTTTGGGGCAATGAATCACCAGCTTTTAAGACATATTGACCTTTTCCATCATAACCCATTGTCGCGGTTTTTAGAATCCCTTTGCCGAACTTATTTAGATTCTCTGCGAAGTCAGAAGTGGCGAATTCAGTAGTTTTGATAGCAATCGAATTAAGAAATTTTTTTTCTAAAATTCTGTTCTGAGTTATTTTTAAAATTTGTGACTTCGGAGAAAGCTCAACATGTGAAGCCACGAATTCAGCAGTCTCGAACGGAATATTCTCAAATTCAAAACTAGCGACATCGATGCTTTCAGCAAATTTTTTCAGCGCATTTTGATCAGAATAATCAGCAATTATTGTTTGATTTGTGACAAAGCTAGCTGGTGAATTTTTTTGATCGGTTAAAACTACGGTGCGAAATCCAAGTTGATGCGCAGCAAAGCAAATCATGCGTCCAAGCTGGCCGCCGCCAATAATACCGATTGTTTGAATTTTTTTCATTCGCAGAATTTAGAGAAAAAATTGTTAAAAAATTTATCTCCCCCTTTTACGCAAAAGTGAATTAATTTTATGATTACCATCAGAAAGTCTAACGAGCGCGGATCTGCAAATCACGGCTGGCTTAAATCTTTTCATACATTCTCTTTTGCTGATTATTACGATCCAGCTCACATGAATTTCGGAAATTTGCGCGTGATCAATGAGGATTACATCTCTCCTTCAGCAGGCTTTGGCAAGCATCCGCACCATAACATGGAAATAATCACCTACGTAATTTCTGGCGCACTTTCGCACGAAGATTCGATGGGAAATTCTTCAACAATTCTGCCGGGCGAAGTACAAATTATGAGTGCTGGAACTGGCGTTTTTCATTCGGAATTTAATCACGAGAAAAATCGCGAGACGCACTTATTGCAAATTTGGATTTTGCCAAAAGTTAAGGAAGTCACCCCGCGTTATGATCAAAAATCTTTTATCGAAGACTTTAAAAAAAACGATTTCGTGCTTGTGGTTTCTGGCTCGGGACGAGATGGATCAATTCAAATAAATCAAGATGTGGAAATTTTTGTTGGTAAATTTTCGTCACAAAAAACCTTTGATTTTGAGGTAAAAAAAGATCGAAAGATTTGGATTCAGATTGTTTCGGGAAAGATTTTTGTGAATGGTTCGGGCCTTGAAAAGGGTGATGCTGCGGCAATAAAAAATGAGTCAGAAATTAAAATAAAAGCCGAAGAAAATTCCGAATTTTTGTTATTTGATTTGTGATCAAAATCGCAAAATAAGTTTTTTAAAGTTTTCGTAGAGTCCGCAAATAAAGGGCGAGCGATTGTTTTTAGATATCCGTCACCTCATCTCATCCAGTAAGTTTTTCATAAAATGCCTCAGAAATTTCAGACCCTAAAAAAAGCAAAACGCCTTAAGAAATCTTCGCAAAAATGGCTTTTACGTCAAATAAATGATCCTTTCGTGGAGAAGGCTAAGCTAGAGGGCTGGAGATCGCGTGCAGCTTTTAAAATTATTGAAGTCGATCAGAAATTTAAAATTTTTAAAAAAGGAAAAATCGTTTTGGATCTTGGTGCCGCACCAGGCGGATGGTCGCAATATGCGGTAACAAAAGTTGGCGAAGGAAATGTTGTCGCGCTTGATTTACTGACGATTGATCCATTGCTGGGAGTACATTTTTTTGTCGGTGATTTCACTGAGGAGTCGGTGTCGGAACAAATTATTTCTCTACTAAAAACCATTCCTCACAACAAGGGCGGAAGATGTGATGTGGTTCTTACCGATATGGCCGCGAACACTACAGGGGATCATCAAACCGATCACTTACGAATCGTTGGCCTGCTTGAAGAAGCGCTAAATTTTGCAGAAAAAGTTCTCAATGATGGCGGATCTTTTGTCGGAAAGATTTTTCAAGGAGGAAGCTCTGATGAAATTCTAAAAAAACTCAGAAAAAGATTTTCGACGGTAAAATATTTTAAGCCCGATTCGTCACGAAAAGATTCCTCAGAAACTTATTTAGTTGCGCTTGGCTTCAGTCCTGACAGGCTTTAGATTATAAGGACAATTACTTTTTTCTTCGGGAGAATAAATTTTGTAGACGCATTTATTGTCGTAAAAATTTGAGCCAAGAGTGCCATTTTCAATAGAGACACATCCTGTCAAAACAAATAGTGATAAAATTCTAAGCAACATTTCCGCCGGAAATAATTATTAAGATTTTCTGATTTTTTGCTTGGGAATTTTTTTGTAAGAATTGTGCTGCGCCAGCAATTGCAAGAGCTGAAGTTGGTTCAATTTTTTGCTTTAAAATTTTCGACAATTTTTCTTGCCAGAAAATTATTTCATCTTCGGGAATTTCCAAAACCCCCGCCATTTGCTTGAGATAACGAAAACAAATCTCGGAAGTGGCTAGAGTTCTGGCTCCGTCAGCAATGGTGTTGGGAGTATCTTCAAAGCCAACTATTTCTCCCGAACGAATTGAACGCGCTACATCATTGCCATTCAAGGGTTCGCAAGCAAAAGTTAAGGCTTGTGGTGACAATTTTTGTGCCGCTAAAAAACATCCCGAAACCAATCCGCCACCGCCACAAGGTGCAAAAATAAAATCGACTTCACCAATTTCTTCAAGCGCTTCCAAAGCAGCTGTACCCTGACCGCAAATCACTTCCGCATCAGCAGAAGGATGAATAAAAAAGTAGCCTTCTTTTTGTTTTTGCAGCGCCGATTCGTTAACTTCCGATCTTTTTTCTAGCAACACAACTTCCGCTCCCAAATCGCGTGCCGCCTTAATTTTCAAAGGCGAAGCTTTGTCGATCATGTAAATCAGCGCCTTAATTCCAAATTCTTTACAAGCTTTGGCGATTGCTTGGGCGTGGTTTCCTGAGCTTTGTACAACAATTTTTTCGGGAAATTTTCCGTGTTTTTCTTGGTAAGTTAAGATCGCGTTGAAAGCGCCGCGAGCCTTGAAAGAATTGGTGAGCTGCTGATTTTCCATTTTAAAAAAAATCTGCGCGCCAAGTTCGCAATTTAGTTTTTCATCAGAAATTACCGGCGTGTTCATGATGTAATTTTTGAGGCGATTGGCCGCAAGTTTAACCTGCTCAAAATTTAACTCTGTCATTTAGCAAATAATTTTGAGATGTCCTTGAAGGCTTTAAACTCAAGGGCATTTCCGCTTGGATCGCAAAAAAACATCGTCGCCTGTTCGCCAACTTGACCCTTAAAACGAATGTAAGGTTCGATTACAAATTGTACTTTATGCACTTTTAAACGTTCAGCAAAATCGTGCCATTGTTGCCACTCAAGCACGACACCAAAATGTGGTACAGGCACACCGTGACCATCGACGTGATTAACGACTTTTTCACTTTGCATCGGAGAAGGCCTTAAATGCGTTACAAATTGATGGCCAAAGAAATTCCAATCGATCCATTTTTCGCAAGACCGACCTTCTTCTAAGCCAAGAAAATCGCCGTAAAATTTGCGCGTTGTTGCAAGATCATTGACTGGCGTCGCTAAGTGAAAAGGTTGTAAAGACATTTGGTAGAAAATTGGTTAATAACTGCGAACAAAAAACAGCCGTTTGACTTTTTTTTACAAACTAATCTTTTTGCGTCGCAAGTATGAGAAAAATTCATAGCTATAAATCGATGAAATTGCCCCCACTTAAAAGTCTGAAAGTTTTTGTTACTTGCGCTAAGACAAAGAACTTCTCTAAAGCAGCTCAAATTTTAAACTTAACCCAAGGTGCCGTGAGCAAGCAGATAGCTTTGCTTGAGAGTCATATTGGTTTCAAAATTTTTGAGCGTAATTTTCAGTCACTTGACTTGACCAAATCAGCAGAAATTTTTTTTAAAAAAATTGAAACCGCTCTTCTAAAAATAGAATTAGCGACTGCTGAACTCATCGCCACCAAAAATGTAAATAAATCTAAAGAGATTTTGCACATCAACGTCATGCCCTCAATGAGTCATGTTTGGCTGGTTCCAAGGCTGAAAGATTTTAAGAAAAAATTTCCACAATATGACGTACTGCTTAAGATTGGCGATGGTGAAATTAATTTTAAGAAATCTGGCTGCGATTTGGCGATTCGAGTGAGCTCGCAAAAAAATAATCCAAAATGGAAAAAATTTCTCGTTACCAAAATTATGGGAGAAGAGTTGCTGTGTGTTTGCTCACCAAAATTTAAAAAAGACCATAAAATTAAAGAGGCGAGAGATCTGCTAAAATGTAGTCTTTTAGGACATACTTATCGCGCACAAATGTGGCAAAAATATTTTTCTCACTGCGGTTTAAAAAATTTTAAGATTGACCACAGTCACAATTTCGAACATCTTTTTATGCTTTCTGAGGCGGCAAAGAACGGCATGGGAGTTGGCTTGGTGCCAAGATTCTTAATTGAAAAAGAATTGCGGAATAAAGATTTGGTAGAGGCGATAAAGTCAGATTTCAAAAGCAATTACGTTTATTACGTGCTGAACTTAAAAACCAAAAATACGCCACAAAAAATAGCCGATTTCAAGAGCTGGTTAGGATCTATTTAATCTCAAAAATTGCATCAACTTCAACTGCAACGCCGCGTGGAAGCGAGCCTGAACCAACTGCGGCGCGAGCGTGTTTGCCAGCGTCGCCCAAAACTTCCACCATCAAATCAGAAGCGCCGTTGGCAACCGAAGGGTGATCGGTAAAATCGGCGTCGGCATTAACAAAAACACCGAGTTTTACGCACCTAACCACGCGCTGCAAATCGCCGTCGCACGCCATTGTAACTTGTGCCAAAAGATTGATGGCACAAAGACGCGCGGCTTTTTTAGCATCTTCCGGACTAACTTTTGAACCAACTTTTCCAACAAATTTCACCTCGCCATTTTCGATTGGCAATTGACCCGAAACAAAAACCTGATTGCCCGATTTGACAAAACCAACATAGTTCGCAACCGGCGCCAGTGGCGCTGGCAAAGTGATGTTTAGCGCTTTTAGATTTTCTTCAATTTTTGACATTTTTGCTCCGATTTAGTTGGTTAGAATTTTTTTTCGTCAATTTGGGCTTTGGCAATCATTTTTTTTAACAAAATTATTTCCCAACCACACCCAGTTTTTCAAACAATCTTTTGTCGCGCTCCATCTCTGGATTGGAAGTGGTAAGCAATTTTTCGCCGTAAAAAATTGAGTTGGCACCGGCCAAGAAACACAGGCTTTGAGTTTGTTCATTCATGTTTTCGCGGCCAGCCGACAAGCGCACCACCGACTTTGGCATCATGATTCTAGCAACTGCAATGGTGCGGATAAATTCAAATTGATCGAGCTCCTGCACTTCGGCCATTGGCGTGCCGGCAACTTTTACTAACATGTTGATTGGAACCGACTCGGGATGTTTGGGCAAATTTGCCAACACAATTAGCATTTTAGCGCGATCTGTTCGTGTTTCGCCCATGCCAACAATGCCGCCCGAGCAAACATTCAAACCAGCGTCGCGCACGTTTTTTAGCGTGTTAAGGCGATCTTCAAAATTGCGCGTGGTGATAATTTCGGAATAAAATTCGGGCGAGGAGTCAATATTGTGATTGTAGTAATCAAGTCCTGCATCTTTGAGCTGCTTGCTTTGCGACTCAGTCAACATGCCCAAAGTCATGCAGGTTTCAAGTCCAGTTTTTTTGACTTCGTCAACAATTTTACAGATTTTTTCCACATCGCGATCGTGCAAATTGCGCCACGCCGCGCCCATGCAAAACCTTGAAGCGCCCGCTTCTCTTGCGGCATTGGCAGCTTCTAAAATTTTGTCTAAAGCCATCAAAGATTCTTTCTCGAGCCCAGTGTTGTAGTGCGCTGACTGTGGACAATATTTACAATTTTCGGGGCAAGATCCGGTTTTAATGCTCAGTAGCGTGCTAATTTGCACCGCGTTTGGATTGTGATTTTGGCGATGAATTTGCGCCGCTTTAAAAATCAAATCGTTGAAGGGCAGCGCAAAAAGTTCTAAAATTTCTTCAGGAGAAAAATCGTGACGAGTCTCTGTGTAATAAGGTGTCAACTGAGCATGAGTTGGCGTGAATTCTTTATCTCTTTTCATTTTTTAATCAGTCAAAAATCCGTTTTCTTTTAAAATAGATTTAGCCGTTTCACTTTTTAAAAATTTTAAAAATTCGCGCGCTACCTCCATGTTGTCGCCAGCAATTACCAAGGCTTGGTAAAAAATATTTCCATCTCTTGTTTGAGAAAGTAGTTGTAAGTTTGGTTGGTTATTAATCTGGCTTGCGAGTAGTAAGGAGTAGTTTTGATCGTTGCTTTGGATGTTGGTTAATAGAGCAGTTTTATCCTCAACTATTTTAGAAAAAATTTTGAGATCACTAAGTCCTAAATTTGTGATCAAATTCTTTGCAAAGAAACCGGAACTGCTGCCTTCGTTATCTAGAATTAAGGTCGCTTTATTCTGATTCAGAGCCCTGAGGGCGCCTTCAATGGTAAAGTTTGATGAGAGTGCGGAATTTGTTTTTGATGTTACGAGAACAAGTTTGTCGCGAGCGATGTAGCCAATGTTGTAAACGTCAACTAAACCTTTTTGACGTAAAGATTCGATCCAGCTCGAATGAGCGGAAATGAAAACGTCAGCGGGCTCTCCAGAGTCAATATCAGCAATTAAATCAGCAGCTGAATTGAAATTAACCGAGACGATTGTGTGGGATTTTTGTGAATAAATCCGAACGATTTTTGTTAAGGCCAAAGCAAGGTTTGGCTCAGCAAAAATGGTCAGGTTGCGATTGTTTAGGGCGTAAGAATTTTCTGAGACGAAAAATAATAATAAAAACGTCAGAAAGAAAATCCTGCGCATTTTTACACTGCTAACATTTTTTGACGGTCGGCGTCAATTTCGTTAAATACTTCTTCCCAAGTTCCAATTGTTGAGGCTTTGCTGTATTCGGTAACTCGGTTTTCAAAGAAGTTTGTGTGCTCGACCCCATTCAGAATCTCATCGAGCCAAGGCAGTGGGTTGATATCGATCATGTAGATATCCTTAAGGCCGAGTTGGTTTAAACGACGATCTGCGATGTAGCGAATGTAGCGCTTAACTTCGCGTGAAGTCAGGCCTTCAATATTTCCCATCTCAAAAGCAAGGTCGATGAAAGCATCTTCAAAATGCACGATTGTTGCACAGGCTTCGTAGATTCTTCCTTTTAATTCTTCGTCCCAAACCTCAGGATTTTCTTGGCAGAAAGTGCGAAATAATTTGATGATTGAATTGGTGTGCAAACTTTCATCGCGCACAGACCAAGCGACTATTTGACCCATTCCCTTCATTTTTCCAAAACGTTGGAAGTTTAGTAAAATGGCGAAAGAGGCGAAAAGTTGTAGACCTTCGGTGAAGCCGCCAAAAGCTGCTAGAGTAGTGGCGATGTCTTTTTTTGTGGCGACGCCGAACTTGTGCATGTAGTCATATTTGTCCTTCATTTCTTTGTATTTCATGAAGGCTGAATACTCGGTTTCTGGCATGCCGATGGTGTCGAGAAGGTGTGAGTAAGCGGCGATGTGAACAGTTTCCATGTTGGAAAAAGCTGATAACATCATCTGCACTTCGATTGGTTTGAAAACTTGTGAATAGTGCTTCATGTAGCAGTTGTTGACCTCGATGTCTGCTTGCGTAAAGAAGCGGAAAATTTGCGACAAAAGATTTTTTTCTCCGGCTGTTAGATTGTGTTTCCAGTCGCGCACATCGTCGGCCAAAGGTACTTCTTCCGGTAACCAATGTATTTGTTGTTGTTTTAGCCAAGCATCGTAAGCCCAAGGATAATTAAACGGCTTGTAGACTGGTTTCGCATCGAGAAGTGACATATGTTTTTAGAAAAAAAGAGTGAATAACCAAAAGGACTCAGAAGCTAAAATTGGTGTCGGCAATTGCAAACCAGAAATTTGGTTTTTAGCTTAATAACCGAGTAATTTACTCAACCTTTCAAATCAAAATTCAAAACTATGTCAGTTCTAGTCGGAAAAAAATCCCCAGATTTCACTGCTTCAGCGGTTATGCCGAATAATGAGATTAACGATAAATTTAATCTTCATTCCTACCTCAAGGGAAAGATCGGCGTCCTATTTTTTTATCCTCTTGATTTCACTTTTGTTTGTCCTTCTGAAATAATCGCCTTCGACAATCGCTTGAAAGAATTTAAAGATCGTGGAGCTGAAGTTATTGGGGTTTCTGTTGATTCAAAATTCACACATTTGGCTTGGAAAAATACTGAAGTTAACAAAGGCGGAATTGGTCAAATCCAATATCCTCTTGTTGCTGATTTAACCAAATCAATTGCTCGTGATTACGATGTTTTAATGGGTGAAGCCGTGGCTCTTCGAGGAACTTTCTTAATCGATCAAGAAGGAATCGTCCGTCATCAAGTTGTGAATGACCTTCCGCTTGGACGTAGTATCGAAGAAGCTCTTCGCATGGTCGATTCTTTGAAATTTTTCCAAGAAAACGGCGAAGTTTGTCCAGCTGGATGGAGTAAAGGTAAACAAGGCATGAAGGCTGATGCGAAAGGCGTTGCTGAATACTTGGCTAACAACGCGTCTAAGTTGTAACTTTCTTATTTTTGTCACCTTCGAAATCATTTGAAGTGAGAGATTTGGTTAGCAAATCTCTCCAGATCTCTCACTTCGCTTAAGATGTAGCGTTCTTTCTAGTTGACTAAGAATAACCCATTCCTAAAAGGCGCGCCCCCGTTTTTAAAACATTCTCCTAAAAATTCTTACAAAGACCTAATGCCAACAATTAATCAGCTCATCAGAAAGCCAAGACTAAAGCAGACCGCGAAAAATAAGGTGCCAGCGATGAAGGGATGTCCCCAAAAAAGAGGCGTCTGCACTCGTGTCTACACCACCACTCCAAAAAAACCAAACTCAGCTTTGCGTAAAGTTGCTCGTGTTAAATTAACTAATGGTTTCGAAGTTATTGCTTACATACCAGGAGAAGGGCATAACCTTCAAGAGCACTCAGTAGTAGCTCTCAGAGGTGGTCGTGTAAAAGATTTGCCAGGTGTTCGTTACCACATTATTCGCGGATCTCTTGATACCCAAGGTGTTAAAAATCGTAAGCAAGCCCGTTCAAAATACGGCGCTCAAAAACCTAAGTAGTAACAAATAATTTCTTAAAAAATGCGTAGAAAAGCAGCAAAAGTCAGAAAAATTTTCCCTGATGCAAAATATGGTGAAGTAATCGTTTCTAGATTCATCAATCGTCTGATGGATGACGGTAAAAAATCAGTTGTCGAAAAATCAGTTTATTCGGCTTTTGAAGAGTTAGAGAAGAAGTTAAAAAAACATCCCGTAGTAATTTTTAAAGAAGCCTTGGAGAACGTAATACCTAGGGTTGAAGTTAGATCTCGTCGTATTGGCGGAGCAACCTACCAAATTCCGGTTGAAGTCTCTCCTCGTCGTGGCTCAGCACTAGCTTTAAAATGGCTGAAGTTCGGTATTGAAAACATCAAAGGTAAGGATCTTACAACTAAGGTGATTACTGTAGTTCTCGAATCTCTCGAAAACAAAGGCTGGGCAGCAAAAAAGAAGGAAGAAGTTTTCAAAATGGCCGAAGCTAACAAGGCTTTTGCTCACTACCGCTGGTAACTGTTTAGGTGGGATTTTGACTGAGTTCGACATCGTAATCCCAGCTCACAAAAAAGACCTACCGATCCTCGAATATTGTATTGACGCCGCGCGCAAGAAGATTTCTGGCGCTAGAAGAATCATTGTTATTTCCAAAGAGCGCTACACCGACAAAGCCGAGTGGTTTGATGAATCTCTTTTTCCATTCTCTTACGATTTAGTAAAAAGTCGCGTTGGTGAGGTTGCTGGCTGGTATTTTCAACAATTACTCAAATTTTACGCCGCCTTCACCATCCCAAACATCAGCGAAAATATTTTAATTTTAGACAGCGACACAGTTTTCTTCCGTCGCGTCAAAATGTTTGATCGCCAAGGCCGCGCACTTTACAACATCAGCAAAGACAAAAACATCGAGCGTCGCGATTTTGACCAAAGAGTTGCAGCAAATATTAGAAAATTATTGCCAGAAATTGCCGTCGAAAAACTGCCAAAAGAATTCCAAACAGTTTCCGGAATCAGCCACCACATGATTTTCAATCGTGAAATTTTACGCGATCTATTTACGCGCGTTGAAAAACATGACGGTAGCGGAGATCAATTTTACAAAATTTTTCTGAAACATTCTGACTACTCGCACTCAGTTGCCGAATACCAAACTTACTTCAATTTTATTTTAGTTTTTCATCGCGACAAAATCGCGATTAGAAAATTGAATTACAAAAATACCGCAGATCCAAACATCGCTAAATACCGCTTCCGCTTCAAATACCACTACTGCTCTTTCCACTCTTACCTTCGCGACACTAAGACCAATTGCCTAGGCACAAAATTCCAAAATTTTTTGTGTAAAATCTTGTCAATTAAGAACTGAAAACTACGTTGCCGCGCCCCGAAATTCGTGCCTCGGGCCTCGTGCTTCGTGCTTCGATTTGTCAAAAACTTAGACCTAGCGAAGCACTAAGCGCGATGCACGAAACACGAAACTTTATTTAATTTTCTAATTTTATGCCTCGTCAAATCGAAATCGAAAAATACCGCAATATTGGAATCATGGCGCACATCGACGCCGGCAAAACTACGACAACTGAGCGCATCCTTTTCTACACTGGAAAATCGCACAAAATTGGTGAAGTGCATGACGGCGCCGCAACAATGGATTGGATGGAGCAAGAGCAAGAGCGCGGAATCACAATCACCTCTGCCGCAACAACATGTTTTTGGAATAATCACCGCATTAACATCATTGACACTCCGGGTCACGTAGATTTCACGATTGAAGTTGAGCGCTCTCTTCGCGTTTTAGACGGTGCGGTTTGTGTATTTGACGCCGTTGCTGGTGTTGAACCGCAATCAGAAACAGTTTGGCGCCAAGCTAACAAATACAAAGTTCCAAGAATGTGTTTTGTTAACAAAATGGACAGAACCGGCGCGAATTTCTACCGTTGCGTTGACATGATGAAAACTCGCTTGGGCGCTCGTCCAATCGCGATTCAATTGCCAATTAATGAAGCTGAAGATTACGGCGGTTTGATCGATTTGGTTAGAATGAAAGCTGTAGTTTGGAAAGATGAAACAATGGGCGCTGATTACTCTCTTGAGCCAATCCCAGCTGATCTTTTGGACAAAGCCAAAGAATACCGCGAGCAGCTAGTCGAAGCCGCAATTGAGCAAGATGATGTCCTGATGGAAAAATATTTAGGCGGCGAAGAAATCTCTGAAGCAGATCTAAAACGCTGCATCCGCCAAGCGACAATCACTGGTGCTTTCGTTCCAGTTTTGAATGGAACTGCTTTCAAAAACAAAGGCGTTCAAACCTTGCTAGACGCAGTTGTAGATTATTTACCAAGCCCAGTTGACATCAAAGAAATCTCGGCGATCAATCTGCGTAATGAAGAAGTAATCAGCATTAATTGCGGTGACAAAAAATTCGCAGGATTGGCTTTCAAAATCATGACCGATCCTTTCGTCGGATCTCTCACCTTCGTACGTATTTACGCCGGCACTTTAACTGGCGGAACTGGAGTTGTTAATACAACCAAAAACAAAAAAGAACGCGTTGGTCGTATTCTTTTGATGCACGCAAATAACCGTGAAGACATCAAAGAAGCTTACGCCGGAGACATCGTTGCTCTTGCTGGCTTGAAAGACACAACCACTGGAGACACTTTAGTTGAAACAGACAATGACATCATTTTGGAAAGAATGATTTTCCCTGAACCGGTAATCGAAGTTTCTGTTGAGCCAAAATCAACTGCAGACCAAGAAAAAATGGGGATGGCTTTGTCACGTTTGGCTTCAGAAGATCCTTCTCTTCGCATTGAATCTGACCAAGAATCTGGTCAAACAATTCTGCGCGGAATGGGTGAATTGCACTTGGAAATCATCGTCGACCGCATGAAGCGCGAATTCAAAGTTGACGCCAACATCGGCCAACCAAAAGTTGCTTACCGCGAAGCGATTACCAAAAAAATTGAAATCGACTACACTCACAAAAAACAATCAGGCGGTTCTGGTCAATTTGCGAAAGTTAAAATTCGTTTTGAGCCACTCCCAGCTGACTCAAAAGAAAACTTCATTTTTGAAAGCGAAGTTGTTGGTGGACGCGTTCCAAAAGAATTTATTCCAGGTGTTGAAAAAGGTTTAAAATCTGCAAAAGAGACCGGCTTCTTGGCTGGTTTCCCAGTTGTAAGATTGAAAACTGCTTTGCTTGACGGCGCTTACCACGACGTCGATTCATCAGTTCTCGCTTTTGAAATCGCCGCTCGTTCAGCATTCCGCGAAGCCATGGAAAAAGCCGGCCCAATCATTCTTGAGCCGATCATGAAAGTTGAGGTAGTTACTCCTGAAGAATACATGGGCGACGTAATCGGCGACATCAACTCTCGTCGTGGACAAATCCAAAACGTTGAAGCTCGTGACGTAACTCAAGTGATTACCGCAAAAGTTCCTTTGGCGGCAATGTTTGGCTACGTAAACAGCCTTCGTTCCTTGTCACAAGGTCGTTCAAGCTACTCAATGGAATTCGATTGCTACGAACCAGTTCCTGCAGCTGTAGCGGAAGAAATTAAAGCTAAGAAAGCTTAGTTTTAACTTCCGCCGGTTGAGTGGAGTCGAAACCAAGAAAATCAATGGGTCTGATCCTCCGGGGTCAGACCCTTTTTTTGTGCGTGCGGAAAAATGGATTGCCACGCTTCGCTCGCAATGACGGCGGAGAGTGCGAGTACCAAACTAGTCGCGTCATTGCGAGCGAAGCGTGGCAATCCATCTCGTCTCGAGTAATGCGTTGCTTACTAATGCCCAGGCAGATTGAAGTCATCCCGATCTGTTTTCATCTTGTTGGCCCAAGTTTTTTGTTGCCAATCTCACCCTCAGCCTCTTTCGATTTCTTACCTTGTGCCACCAAACCCTTAAAATTCGCCTCCGCCCTTTCTGCCTGCCGCTCCAACTCCAAATTAATCGCAGCGGTCGTGCCAATTCCAAAAGTAACACCACCGTGAGTTTTTGATCCAGCAACCACAACCAACTCACTTTGCGGATTAACCGAAAACCAAGTTGTCGACCCAGGCACTTCCTCCCCAGGATTTTTCGGAGTTCCGCCAATGCCTCCGGCGTGCTGAACGGTCTGCGATTTCGCGTCGAAAAATTCCTGACCAAATTCGCGCGTTACTTCCCTAAATCCTTCCTCCTTCCATTTTTGACAAAGCCATTTGCCGAATTTTTGCATGTCTTCAGCCCTCACCCAGTAGCCGCCAGCCGGGCTGCCGTTGATTTTGTCAGCGACCAAATCTCGCTCGTCAAACATTGCGCCTTCTGGCTTGGTTACGGAAAAATTCGTGATTTCGGCCGGGCGCAGAATTTTTTCCTCGAGAAGTTCTTGGTAAGTTTTTTGCTCTTCAGGCGCGCGGTCTTTGTTGTAAAGATGCAGCGCCGAAAGTCCGGTGAGCAGAATCCCCGTGTTGCTGTAATGCGTGGTGAGTCATTGTTTGGTGCAGAGTCGCTTTCGGCAAATGTTCGCGAACCTTTTGGGGAAGAAGTTTTTTTGTTTCCTCGTCGAGCTCGATTGGCGCTGCGAGCTGCTCGCGGCTGATGTCGCCGTCCTAAATCATTCGCGCAATCAAAACGCCGGTAAAAACTTTGCCGATTGAGTGAATGGCGAAAGGTGAGTCGAGGTGGCCCTCGTGCCCGTGCTCAAGCGCGTAAGTTCTTTTGCGGTCGGAAACCAAAAACACGCCGTTGAGGTTAAAATCTTCGGCGCATTTGCGCAGGCTTCTGTGCGTAGTTGCGGGATCAATTTCTTCGAAGGCAATCTATTTCCTGGATCCCCGCCTGCGCGGGGATGACTGAAACGAGTAGGTGCAACGTCATCCCCGCGCAGGCGGGGATCCAGGAGGATATTCCAAAATTTACGAAGTCTTGATTTTTAGCGGATTGTCACAAAAATATGAATTTTGTCCCGCGGACAAAATCTCATTTTAACCAATAAACTCAAGGCATGAAGGCATCACAAATAATTTTACAGAATTACGACAAGCTACTTTTGGAAGTAAAAAATTACGTCGAAAAAACTGCGGAAAGTATTTCAAAAATTGCTACCAGAAAAAAAGTTGAAATGGCCTGGAATATTGGCAGAGCTGTGCAGAAACACCTCGAAGAAAACAATCAGTCAGAAAAAACTGGTTACGGAAAACATCTTTTTGAGCGCTTGGAAACAGACGTGAGCATCTCGCAAAGCGCTCTCTACAAAATGCGCAACTTCTACAAATCCTACCCAAAACTCCCTCGCGACGACGACAAGTTAAACTGGAGTCACTACCGCGTGCTTGCTGGCGTCAAAGACGAAGACCGACGAAAATATTTGGAGGATTTGGCGAGAGAAGAAAATCTCGACGCAGAAAAATTGCGCAAAAAATTACGAAAAATTCGTAAGCCGCAAATTTCTGAAAATAAAAAATCAGAAGTAAAAAAATTAAATTTCAAACGCGGAAAACTTTTTTGTTACGAGTTGTCCGAGGTCGCGGAGTTAGGCGTGACGTGCGTTGATTGCGGTTTTGGAATTTTGCATCAGCTCGAAAAAAATGCGCCAAAAGATGCGGAAATTGTTGAGACGATTAAGCGCGGTGAAAAATATTTGGTCAAAAAATTAGCAGTAAATGCGGCGAAGCTGAATGCTTACAAGGCTTACTTGCGCAAGGTTGTAGACGGTGACACGATTCACGTAATTCTCGATTTAGGTTTTAAAATTTTTCACGAAGAAATTTTGCGTTTGCGACAAATTGATGCGCCGGAATTTTCTACTTCAGCGGGAAAAAAATCGGCGCGTGAACTGAAAAAAATTCTACAAAATTTACCTTTTTTAATTGTGAAGACGCACACGACCGACATTTACGGGCGTTACCTCGCCGATGTTTTTTTGCCGGACGCGGAGGGTAAATTTTCTGTCACAGAAACTGTCGAAAAAGGAGAATATTTGAGCCAAATTTTACTCGACAAAAATCTGGTCAAGACCTTCGCCTAAGAAATTACTTGAACAAAGCACTTGCAAAATATTTTCCGATCAAAACGATGCGCGACCCTTTGGATCGGTCAAAGATTTTGGTGATCCTCAATAATCCTTCAGCCACAAGGGTCCGGAATTATTTTCCAACAAAGGAAGAGGGGCCTAAAAAATTTAGAAAGAGAATTTCTTTTGAAGACAACTCTTCGAGAAAAATTCTTTTTCTAAATTTTTTGACAGACGCAATTCCTTAAATAGGCGAAGCAAAAAGTTTTTATCGTTAATATTTGGCAAGAATTCAAAATCTTACATTCAACTTTTATGTCCAAACAAACCTTCCAACGCACCAAGCCTCACGTAAACATCGGCACCATCGGCCACGTTGATCACGGTAAAACAACCCTCACAGCTGCAATCACAACTTACC
>JAGWWH010000053.1 GCA_018970485.1 Pseudomonadota bacterium
GCTCGGAACAACGTATTCTAACGAAGTGCGTCGATTGGAGGCGAAACTGGCCGCGACTCAGGAGAGACTTGCAGTCCTTGAAAATACTCTTCTTCTTGATACTGGATGCAAAAGGCCGCGATTTGCAAAAGAGAATGTCATTCAATCGACTTGTGTCGTTCAACATCCTGGGGAAACCGCAGTCCTTCAAAGTGATGTTACGCGTTGTGCTATACATGCTGTCTTTGACGTGCTATGTTTTACTCAACAAGAGGAACGCTGGTTTATGCAACGGGTTTCGCCGTACGGAGTACTGAATTCTTGCGACCTTAAGACCTTGGGTTCCAAGTTAAAAGCGATTTGTAATATCAATTTGGAAAAGCTTTATTCGGAAAAAAAAGAGCAAGACTTCCGTAAAAGTCCGACCGAGAATTGGATGGGATATCTTAGGCGGCAAACGAAGGGAAGATTTATCGCCCATGTTAAAGGTCATTGTCTTGGTATTGATTTAGATAATCGAATTGTGTACGGGGTTCCTAATTGCCTGCAAATTCAGTTCGATTCTTGGAAAGGATTCGGCGATGATGACAAATTCGTTGAAGTTAGACTCCTAACAAACTTTACAAATTGGTATCATCAAAAACACTAATAGAACACTTGTTATTATTCATAAGTTTTTTTTTCTAAGAACCACAATTTTGATTATTTTTCATGTTACATCAGCAGAGTTATATATAGCATGGGAAACGTCATCAACAGAAATTAGAAATATACTCTAACTTTACTCAAACGTGAAAAATTGAGACAAAAACCTCTTCTTTGGAATTTCCTTTAAGCATGATGCGATTTCGAAAAGATGCTCGTCTGGCAAATAATCAACGTCAAACTTTGACGAGATCCCATATTCCCATAACAATTTGTAAAACAAATGTTCACATTTTCCTGGCAGGACGGATGTGTACAAAACATCGGGATCATCCTTTCTTTGATAAGCATTTTGAAATCCAATCACGTATTTTTGAAAGAGTTTCTTCGAGGCTTCTGATGGAGGCTTCCTAGTTACTGTACGCTGATGCTTACTCATTTCCGTTCTTTCAATAAGGTCTTCAAATATTCTTCTATCCCGTTTTATGCCTTCGTGTCGATTTGATAGATCAGAAGTGGGTTCGACAGAGAGAATGGGAATGGGTTCTTCTACTTTGATTGCAGTAGTGATTATAGAGCATTTCGACTGGTATTCCTCTGGTGACAATTTGCTTGGAGCCATTCGTAAGTATTTCTCAATAAGGGGTAAAAATCTTGGATCATCGAAGATGTCTCTGAATTTTCCCGTCTGCTCTTTTTCTTGCATAACAAGTAACAGAAAACTTTGAAGAAACTCAAAGAATCTCCATCCATCATTGGCCTTGAATTTACCCATTGCGATTTCAAAAGGCGTGGGCTCTTGAGTAAATGTAGATAAACGGACGAATTGATGGAAGATTTCATTGGTGGATCCGCTGCAGAGGATGACCTCACGCATGCAAACTTCTGCTGTACAATGAGCGTATAACTCATGATAATAAGTTTTTCTGTCGACTTCTCCTCGGGACAAAAGTTTCCTGTATTGGTGGAGCCACTCTTTGTCAGATATTACAGGCTTTATTTCGTCCATATACTTTACAGGTGGCCATAAATCTTTCATCACACGAAAATAGCGTTTAGAAGCTTTTTGCTCTTTTTGTTCTTCGGTCAAGGTTTCCATCTTTAGCTGTTCTAATAAAGCTTTATGTGATGTCCTTAATTTTCTAGCTTTAGCTGTTCTAAGAAAGCTTTATGTGATGTCGTTAATTGATTTTGCTCATTTAAAGATTTTTTTCAAATTTTATTTTTTTTTCAAAAAAAAAACGGCTCTTTCCCACAAAAAAATTATTGCCCTTGCGTGTTGTCGCATACTCGGTGCTA